>JBKKAZ010000027.1:0-19891 GCA_046714435.1 Casimicrobiaceae bacterium | reverse complement strand
GCCAGCTACAATCAGGCGTGTCGAAGGTCGCGAGCACGGCTGCGTGCTCCGCGCGATCCCTGGAGGAAGCCATGCCCAAGTCCCCCCTTCACGCGTTCGGCGTCGCTGCCTGCGCGTTCGCATTCATGTCGTTCGCCGCGGCGGAAACGGTGACCGTGATCACGTCGTTTCCCAAGGAGCTGACCTCGGCATACAAGAAGGGGTTCGAGACCCGGTTCCCCAACGACAAGCTGGAAGTCCTGAACAAGAACACGGCGGCCGGCATCGCCTACGTGCGCGAACAGCCGGCCGGCAACCGGCCCGAGGTGTTCTGGGCCTCGGCGCCGGATGCGTTCGAGGTGCTGGCGTCCTCGAAGCTGCTGCAGAAGGCCGACGCCGCCAATCCCGCGGTGCCCGCCAGGATCGGCAACTATCCGATCAACGATCCGGAAGGCTTCTACTACGGCCAGGCGCTGGCCGGCTACGGCATCATGTGGAATACGCGCTATCTCGCGGCCAACAAGCTCACCGAGCCCAGGGAGTGGGCCGACCTGGTCAAGCCCGAGTATCACGGCCACGTCGCGATATCGAGTCCGTCGCGCTCGGGGACGACGCACCTCACGGTCGAGACGATCCTGCAGGGTGAAGGCTGGCAAAAGGGCTGGGCGCAGATCCTCGCCATCGGCGGCAACTGTGCGGCGATCACCGAGCGCAGCTTCGGCGTGCCCGACGGCGTCGCGAGCGGCCAGTTCGGCGTCGGACTGGTCATCGATTTCTTCGGCCTCGCCGCCAGAAACTCCGGGATGCCGGTCGAGTTCGTCTACCCGTCGGTCACCGCCATCGTCCCGGCGAACATCGCGCTGGTGGCCGGCTCCAAGTCGCCCGACGCGGGCAAGCGTTTCATCCAGTACACGCTCTCCGAGGATGGCCAGCAACTGCTGCTCGACAAGCAGATCAGCCGGCTGCCGGTGCTGCCCGCCACCTACGCCAAGGCGCCCGCCGGATATCCGAACCCGTTCACCGGCAAGATCCAGGCGAAGGTGAACTTCGATTCCAACCTTTCCGAATCGCGTTACTACGTGGTCGTAGCGCTATTCGACCAGTTGGTGACGTTCCGCCACAAGGAGCTCGCGGCGGCGACCAAGGCGATTCACGAGGCGCAAAAACGCGTCGGCAATCGTCCGAGCCGGGAGCTCGACCAAGCCCGCGCGCTGGTCCTCACGCCGCCGGTCGACGACAAGCAGGCCTCCGACAAGGCGCTCGCTGCGGTGTTCTCCGCGGACAAGAAGGACGCGGAGGCGAGCAAGCGCCGCGCCCAGCTCGAGGACGAGTGGACCAGCAAGGCCAAGGCCAACTACGCGAAGGCGATCGAACTCGCGAATGCCGCGAAGTGAGAAGGTGAATGGGTGAACGGGTGAACGGGTGAAACGCGCGCATCCGCACGCGTTCATTCACTTGTTCACTTGTTCACCTGTTCACTTCGCTCCATGTCCGCCGCCGCGCCCGCCCTTCGAGCGCCAGGCGCGCTTTCAGCCGCGCCACGCGGCGCCTGGCTGGCCGCGCTGGTCGTCGGCGCCTTTATCGCACTGCTGTTGATCTGGCCGATCGCGACCGTCCTCCATACCGCGTTCGTCGACGGCGAGGGCAGCGCGACGACGGCGCATTTCTCCGCGTTCTTCTCGCTGTCGCTGATGCGCGAGTCGTTCGCCAACAGCCTGATCGTGGCGCTCGCCTCCGTTGCCCTGGCCACGCTGATCGCCGTGCCGCTCGCCTACCTCACGGTCCGTTTCGAATTCCGCGGCGCGACGCTGGCGCAGACGCTTGGCGTGCTGCCGCTGGTGATGCCGCCGTTCGTCGGCGCGGTCGCGATGCAGCTGATTTTCGGGCGCAACGGCTCGATCAACCTGCTCTTGAACGACGCATTCGGCTTCCGCATCCCGTTCATGGACGGCTTGAACGGCGTGGTGTTCGTGGAAGGTTTGCACTATTTCCCGTTCATCCTGCTCAATCTGGTCGCGTCGATGCGCAACATCGACGGCGTGATGGAAGAGGCCGCGCAGAACCTCGGCGCACATGGTTTTCGCCTGTTCCGCCGCGTGGTGTTTCCACTCGCCTTGCCGGGTTACGTCGCCGGCGCCTCGCTGGTGTTCGTGAAGGTATTCGACGATCTCGGCACGCCGCTGGTGTTGAACGTCACCAACATGCTCGCGCCGCAAGCCTACCTCCGGATCACCTCGATCGGCCTCGAGGATCCGGTCGGCTACGTCATCGCGGTGATCATGATCGTGTTCTCGATCGCGGCGCTTGCGCTGTCCGCGCGAATCACCCGCGGCCGCGATTACGCGACGCTGACCCGGGGCGGAAGTGCTACGCCTCGCCGCAGCCTCGCCGGCTGGCGCGCTGGGCTCGCCTACGCGTTCGTCGTGCTGATCCTGCTGCTGGTGCTCTCACCGCATGTCGGCATCCTGTTGCTGTCGGTGTCGAAAGTGTGGAGCTTCTCGATGCTTCCCGAGGGCTACACGCTCGCGCACTACGCCACCGTCCTCTCCGACTCCAGCCGCATGATCGGCAACACGCTCCTGTATTGCAGTCTCGCCGCGGGCATCGACGTCGTGCTCGGCGTCGCGATCGCCTGGCTGCTGCTGCGCACGCGCCTGCCGGGCCGGCACTGGCTCGACTGGAGCGCGAGCGCGGCGCTGGCGATTCCCGGCATCGTTCTGGCCATCGGGTTCCTGCGCGCCTTTCGCGGCATCGAGTTGCCGTTCGGCATGGGCGCGCTGACTGCGAGCTGGATCGCGATCATGCTCGCCTACGCCGTGCGGCGCCTGCCCTACGCGGTCCGTTCCTGCGTCGCCGCGCTGGAACAAGTGCACATCTCGCTCGAGGAGGCCGCGCAGAGTCTCGGCGCGAACCGCCTTCGAACCGTGCGCCGCATCGTGGTGCCGTTGATCGCGGGCGGCATGCTGGCCGGCTTCGTCACCAGCTTCATTACCGCGGCGGTGGAGTTGTCGGCGACGATCCTGCTGGTGACGCGCGAATCGCTCGCGCCGCTGTCGTACGGCATCTACCTGTACAACCAGAGCATCGCCACCCGTGGACCCGCCGCCGCGCTAGGCGTGATCGCCGTCCTGATCGTGGCGCTCGGCACCTGGTATTCGCATCGCGTGATCGAACGGCGTGCAGCGGTGACGCTCGCGCCCGTGGAGTGAGTGTGGACGAAGTCCGACCCGCCGCCGGCATCGACATCGAGGGTGTGCACCTCTCGTACGGCGCGCACGCCGTGCTGCGCGACATCGCGCTGTCGATTCGTCCCGGCGAGTTCTTCGCGCTGCTCGGACCGTCGGGCTCGGGCAAGTCCACGCTGCTGCGCCTGATCGCGGGCTTTGCCATCGCGCAGCGCGGCGTCGTTCGCATCGGCGGTCGTGACGTCGCCGCGCTGCCGCCGTGGAAGCGTGACGTCGGCATGGTGTTCCAGAACTACGCGCTGTGGCCGCATCTGAGCGTCGCCGGAAACGTCGCGTTCGGCCTCGAAGAGCGTCGCTGGCCTCGCGAGCGCATTCGCGAACGGGTGCGAGAGGTGCTGGCGCTGGTGAGCCTGGCCGATTTCGGAGAACGCCGGCCGAGCCAACTCTCGGGCGGCCAGCAGCAACGGGTGGCGATCGCGCGCACGCTGGCAATCGAACCTTCCGTGCTGCTCCTCGACGAACCCTTGTCGAACCTCGATGCCAAGTTGCGCGCTTCGACAGGCCTCGAGCTCAAGCGTCTGCAACGGCGGCTCGGACTCACCACGGTATTCGTCACCCACGATCAGCAGGAGGCGATGACCATCGCCGACCGGCTCGCCGTGCTGGATCAGGGCGTGATCCAGCAGCTGGGCGCGCCGCGGGACCTCTACGACGCGCCGGCGAACCGGTTCGTTGCCGAGTTCGTGGGTTCGATCAACCTCGTTCCGGCGCGCATCGACGCGCCGACGGCGAGCGGCGGGCGGGTCGTGGACGTGGGTTCGCTCGGACGCGTGACGCTGACCGCCGATCGCATCGGCGGCGACATTGGTGCGCTGGGCCAGGGTGTTGCCGTCGCGTTCCGACCGCATGCGATCCGCCCGGCGGAGGCCCAAGCGAGCGACGGCCTGCGCTTCGACGCCGACGTGGCCACGGTGCAGTTCCAGGGCGAATTCGTCCGTTACGAACTCGACGCCGGCCCCGTGCGCATCGTCGCCGACCTTCCGCACCACCGGTTCGGCACGACACTCGCGCCCGCGACCCGCCATTCGTTCACGGTGAACGTGGACGAGTTGTTCGCGCTCTCCGACTCCCCGCGAGCATCGGCTCCGCTAAACTGAAGGATTGCAACGGCGTCGCGGTCTCCATGAACTGGGAAGTGGTCATCGGGCTCGAAACCCACGCGCAGCTCACCACTGCGTCGAAGATCTTTTCGGGCGCGTCCACTGCGTTCGGGGCCGCGCCGAATACCCAGGCCTCCGCCGTCGATATCGCGTTGCCCGGCGTACTGCCGGTGTTGAATCGCGGCGCGGTGGAGCGCGCGATCCGGTTCGGCCTCGCCGTCGGTGGCACCATCAGTCCGCGCAGCGTGTTCGCGCGCAAGAACTACTTCTATCCCGATCTGCCGAAGGGCTACCAGATCTCGCAGTTCGAGATTCCCGTCGTCCAGGGGGGTCAAGTGTCGATCGTGTCACCGACGCGCGGCGAGATCCGCGTGCGGCTGACCCGCGCGCACCTCGAAGAGGACGCCGGCAAGAGCCTGCACGAGGACTTCCACGGCATGACCGGCATCGATCTCAATCGCGCTGGCACGCCGCTGCTCGAGATCGTCTCCGAGCCGGACCTCAGAACCTCGGAGGAAGCGGTCGCCTACGCGAAGGCGCTGCACGCGCTCGTGCAGTGGATCGGCATCTGCGACGGCAACATGCAGGAGGGCAGCTTCCGTTGCGACGCGAACGTCTCGGTGCGAACGCCGGGCGAGCCGCTCGGCACCCGCTGCGAGATCAAGAATCTCAACAGCTTCCGGTTCATGCAGCAGGCGATCGACTACGAGGTCCGCCGCCAGGTCGAGCTGATCGAGGACGGCGGCCGCGTAATCCAGGAGACACGCCTCTACGATCCGGAGCGCTGTGAGACGCGGTCGATGCGGAGCAAGGAAGACGCGCAGGATTATCGCTACTTCCCGGACCCGGACCTGCCGCCGCTGGCAATTGACGCGGAGTGGATCGAGCGCGTGAGAGCCTCGATGCCGGAGCTGCCTGACGCGATGAAGTCCCGCTTCGAGGCGCAGTACGGACTCGCGGCCCACGATGCGGCGATGCTGACCGCAAGCCGCGAAATGGCGGCCTACTTCGAGGATGTGGTGGCCGCGCTCCGCGGCCATCCGAAGATGGTTGCGAACTGGCTGCTGGGTGAAGTCGCGGCGGCCTTGAACAGGACCGAGATCGACATTTCGCAGTTTCCGGTATCTGCAGCCCAACTCGCGGAGCTTCTGCAACTGGTTTTGGACGGAACTATCGGTAACTCCGCCGCTAAACGAGTGTTTGAAGAAATTTCGCGGCGCCACCTAGTGCTGCACGCAGAAGCAGGAAACTTCAATGTGACCGGCATGCCGGCGGATCTCTCGATCAAGAAGATCATCGAGGAACAGGGGCTCGAGCAGATCTCCGATGAGCGCGCGATCGAGAAGCTCGTCGACGACGTCATCGCGGCCCATCCAACGGTCGTCGCGGAGTTCCGCGCCGGCAAGACCAAGGCGTTCAACGCGCTGGTCGGCAAGGTGATGGCCACGTCGAAGGGCCAGGCCAATCCGGCGCAGGTCAACGCGATCCTGCGCACCAGACTCGCCGGCTAGCGGTCAACTCCTTCGGTGGAAGGATCGGGCGCGCGACGCACCGCGTTTTCCAAAACGTCACGAGGCGCGCCTGCAACAACCTCGACGACGTGGTCCTGATGGTCATCGACCAGCAACACCGAGGAATCGCCCTGCGCAACACCATCGACGCGCACGCTGGTGGGGACATCGGGAGATGATCCCTGGCGCAGCGTGATCCGATACAAAGTTCCCTCATAGCGATACTGGATTTCGCAGGATGGCCACGTCGCGGGCAGGCAGGGGGCAAACCGCAGCCGATCCGCTTCCCGCCGCAGTCCCAACAACGACTCGAGAATCAGCCGGTACATCCAACCTGCCGATCCGGTGTACCAGCTCCAGCCGCCCCGACCGGTGTGGGGAGCGACCGCGTACACGTCGGCCGCGACTACGTACGGTTCCGCAGCATAGATCGCGACTGTCTCGGGCGAATTGCCATGGTTGATGGGGTTGATCATTGCCAGCAGTTCCCATGCGCGCTCCCGGTCATGCAAGGCCGCAAACGCCATCGCCGCCCAAATCGCGCCGTGGGTGTATTGCCCGCCATTCTCCCGCACGCCCGGCACGTAGCCGCGAATATAGCCTGGATTCATGGCGGACTTGTCGAACGGTGGATCCAGCAGCTGAATCAGCGCGTGTTCACGCTTCACCAGGCGTGCGTCGACTGCGTTCATGGCCAGCCGCGAGCGCTCGGCCGCGCCGGCGCCGGAGAGCACCGACCAGCTTTGCGCCACCGAATCGATCTGGCATTCCGGGCTTTTCGCGGAGCCGAGCGGCGTGCCATCGTCGAAGTAGGCGCGGCGATACCAGCCACCATCCCAGCCGTGCCGCTCCAGGTTCCGGCGCAACTTCTGCGCTTCGGTCTGGCAGCGCTGCGCAAACACCGCGTCGCCATGCCGATCGGCGAGCTCCCCGAACTGCGTCAGAACTTCGTACAGGAAGAATCCCAGCCACACCGACTCGCCCTTGCCTCGCATGCCGACGTTGTTCATGCCGTCGTTCCAGTCCCCTGATCCGATCAGCGGCAGGCCATGCTTCCCGAACGCGAGCCCCCGTTCGACCGCGCGCACGCAGTGAAGGTAGAGGCTCGCGTGCTCTCCCGAGCGGATCGGCAAGTCATAGTAGGACTCTTCCTCGGCGCCTAACGGGCGGCCTTCGAGGAAGGATGCTGTCTGGGTCAGCACGCCTCTGTCACCGGTGCAAGCGACGTAGCGGCAGGTTGCAAGCGGCAGCCACAGGAAGTCGTCGGAGCAATGCGACCGCACGCCGCGACCCAACGGCGGGTGCCACCAATGCTGCACGTCGCCTTCGACGAATTGCCGCGACGCGCATCGCAACAGGTGTTCGCGTACCAGTTTCGGTTCGGCGTGAACCAGCGCCATCGTGTCCTGCAACTGGTCGCGAAAGCCATAGGCGCCGCCCGACTGGTAATAGCCGCTGCGGCCCCACAGGCGGCACGCGAGCGTCTGGTAAACGAGCCACCCGTTGGCCAGCAGGTCGAGGGAGCGGTCCGGTGTTTGGACCTGGACCACTCCGAGCGTCAGCTTCCAATAGGCCTTGACCGCTTCGAGCGCCGTGCGCGCGGTACCCGATTTACGGTGTCGCAGCACCAGTCGGTTCGCATCTTCCGGACCGCGACCCACCCCCATGCGAAAGATGATCTCGCGCGATTGCCCATCGGGAAGCTCGAACGGAATCTGTATGGCGGTGCACGGATCCATGGCTGCACCGACCTTCCCGGAAAGGTGCGCTCGCGCAAGCGCGGCCGGATTGGAGAGCGTGCCGTTGCGTCCGATGAACTCCGTGCGATCGCCGCTGAGGGTCCGGGTGACGTCGTCCACATCAAAGAAGGCGACTTTGTCGGCGAATTCCGGATGGTAGGCGTTGCGGGCGAATACCGCGCCGCTGCCCGGGTCGATCTCGCTAACCACGTGCATGGTCGTTTTCGGCCGCAGGTCGCCGAGCACCCATTCCACGTAGCCGGTGGCGGAGAGCCGCCGCGCGCGCCCTGAAACATTGCGCACCCTCAGTACCGAGAACTTGATTGCCGTGTCGAGGGCCACGTAGATCGACAGCTCGGTCGCAATGCCGTCCTCGGTATGCTCGAAGACGCTGTAGCCGAACCCGTGGCGGCAGGTGTATGGGCCCTCGCCACGCCGCGGCAGCGGTGACGGAGACCAGAAACGCCCGGTCTCTTCGTCGCGCAGGTAAAACGCCTCGCCGCTGGCATCGGTGACCGGATCGTTGTGCCACGGCGTGAGGCGGAACTCGTGAGCATTTTCGTTCCACGTATACACCGGCCCGTTCTCCGAAATGACGCAGCCGAAGTACGGATTCGCCACCACGTTTACCCATGGCGCCGGCGTCACCTTGCCTTCCTCCGTGATGATGACGTACTCACGGCCATCCACGGAAAAGCCGCCCAGGCCATTATCCAGAAGGAGATCGGGCCGCGCAAAAGCGGCCGTGGCAGCGGACTTGGGAAGCTCCGCGCTCACCGTCAGGCGCGGTATCGCAGGTTCGCCCGGGGTACGACGTCTGACCTGCTCTGCCAGCGTGCCCTGGTTGTCGGTAAAGATCGCGCGCGCGACCGACTGCAACAGCGTGCGGTCCTCGGTGCTGATCTGTTCGGCGGCTCGCACGAAAATACCGCCGGGCCGGTCGATCACATTGGCTTCGACGCCCGCGGCGATCAGCCCCATGATCTGGTCGTGCAGCAGTTGCCGGTAGCCGCCGCGTTCCTCATTCCAGATTACCAGATCGACCACCAATCCGTTCAGGCGCCAATAGGCATGCGCCTGCACCAGCTGGCGCACCAGCTCGATCTTCTCGGGATCCTTGATCTGCAGCAGCACGATCGGCAAATCACCGGAGATCGCATAGCCCCACAGACCGGATTGGCTCCGCCGGTTCCTGGCGATCACGCCGGCATCGGCGCGCAGCGATGCATTGGCGTATACGATCGAGCTGGTCAGACGCCCATAGAGTTGGGCATCCGCTTCGGTGATATTGAGCTGGCGCAGCACCACCTGACTGCGCGTCCATGCCATCTCGAACGCGCGATCGGCCAGGTGACGATCCTGATACTTCTCGATCAGGGCGAGGCAAGCCGCGCGGTCTTCGCCGATGCCGGTGACCAGATCCACCGTCACCGTCTGTTCGGGATCGAGCGTGATGCGCTGGCGGACGGCGACGATGGGATCCAGCACCGAACCCTGGGTGCCGGACAGCGGGACGGCTTCGCGAAGCGCCTGCGGGTCGGCCACGCTGTTGCCGCGGCCGATGAATCGTGCGCGATCGGTTTCGTACGACGCCTCGCCCACCGCCGCTCCGTGCACGGCCATCAGGTGCAGCAGGCTGGGCACACGCTCATCGCGCGAGCGCGGTCTGCGCGCGCACAGAATGGCCTGTCGCGCAGGGACGATTTCGGTCTGCACGAACAGATTGGAAAATGCCGGATGCAGAGCGTCTGCGTCCGCCGGGGCGAGGACCACTTCCGCGTAGCTGACTACGTCGATCGACCGCCGCTGGCGCGACTGGTTGGTGATGCGCATCCGCCGCAGCTCGATGTCGTCCTCCGGTGAAACCACGATTTCCGTGTGGGTCTCGAAATTCTCGTCGCGGCGCCGAAACTCGACCCGCGACTCGGTGAAGCGCGCTTCGAAGGAGTCCGCGGGTGCGCAGGTCGGTACGAAAGCAGGCGACCAGACCCTGCCGCTGGCCGCGTCACGCAGATAGCAGAACGTGCCCCAAGGATCACAGGTGCCGTCTTCGCGCCAGCGGGTGACGGCCATCCCGTTCCAGCGGCTGAACCCGCCGCCGGCGTTGGTGACCATCACGTGATAATGGCCGTTGGACAGGAGTTGCACCGCTGGTATCGGCGTGTCGGGCGTGACGAACACGCGGACCGGTAATTCGGGGACGTCGGACGGTGCGCGCAAGTCCACCAGTTCCAGCTGGTTCGAATACAACGCGCGGGCTTTTGGAATCCGTTCCTGAAGCAGCAGCAGCGTCGCCTGGAACTGTGGATCCGTCACGAACCGCCGTTGCATCGGCCGATCCAGAAGCAAATGCGCGAGCGAGAGCAACGTCATGCCTTGATGATGTGCCATGAACGAACGCACGATTGCGCTCGTCTCGCCGCGCCGCAGGCGCGCGGGCGTGTAGTCGATGGCTTCGTAGAAGCCGAATTTTCCGAGGCAGCCCGTAGCGGCCAGCCGTTGCAGATTGCTGCACGCCTCCCGCGGTGCGACCATCAAGGCGAGTGCCGTGGCATACGGCGCGATGACCACATCCTCGGCCAGTCCCCGCTGCAAACCCAGACCGGGCACGCCGAAAGCGCGATACTGGTAATTGAGCGCCGCGTCGACCGTGTTGTACCCGCACTCCGAGATCCCCCATGGGACGCCGCGCTGGCTACCGTACTGTATCTGCCGCTTTACCGCCGCGTGCGCGGTGTGATCGAGTAGGGTATTGGCGAAGGACGGCATCACCAGCAGCGGCATCAGGTACTCGAACATCGAGCCGCTCCAGGACAGCAGGATCGGCTTGCCCGCCGCATGGGTCAGCGAACGTCCAAGCGCAAACCAGCTCTCCTGGGGCAACCGGCCCTGGGCGATGCCAATGAAGCTGCACAAGCGCGCTTCCGACGCGAGCAGATCGTAGTAGCTGGTATCGCGACGGTGCTCGGTCACGTTGTAGCCGATCGCCATCAGATGCCGTGATGGGTCGTACAGGAAATCGTATTCCATGGCCGCCAACTCGCCGACCTGCCGCGCCAACTCCTCGATCGCCGTCAACCGGTCGCTGGCGTGGGCGGCACCTCGTCGTACCAGGCTTGCGAGCGCCGCAAGCCCTTCGCGTTCCTCGGGCGTCACTGCCGACGTTAGCGCGTGCTCAATGGAAGGCAACAGCGTCGAGGCGAGCCCCTGGATTTCGTGCAGCGTTGGGATGGCGACCAGAACGGAAACTCCCGCGAAACGTTCCGGCAACGCCGGCATCGCGCTCCAGGGCGCCAGCAGGTCGATATCATCAAGGACGTCGCGGCACTGCCGCTCCAAAGTTCGGAGCCACGGGAGTGCCTCGTGTTTCGGATCCGTGCGGGAATTCTTGGCGCCGTACACCACGCCCGCCGCCAGTCGTTCAAGACATTGGCGCACCGCGGCGAGCGCGCCGGGCGGGTCGGCAGCCGCGCGCGCGAGCTCCGTCTCGAACGTATCGAGAGGAATGGTGCCGCGATCAGCGGCGGTGGTGCGGAGCACGGCTAGCGTATCCGCAAGACCGTCGAGCCAACGCACCGGGACAATCGCTTGCTCTGCAAGCGCAAGCAATCCCGGCCGTAGCGTCAACAAGTGTCCCGCGAGATTGGAGCTGTCCACCGTCGATACGTAGCCCGGCCGCAGGGGTTCCAGCGTGCGTGTGTCGTACCAGTTGAAAAAGTGGCCGCGGAAGCGTTCCATTCGCTGCATCGTGGCAAACGCATTGGCTGTGCGCGCGACCAGTTGCCCCGTCGACAAGTAGCCGAAATCATGTGCGGCCAGACCGGCGAGCAGCGAAAGTCCCATGTTCGTCGGGGAGGTGCGATGCGCGATCACGGTTCCGGGATTTTCCTGCAGGTTGTCCGGGGGCAACCAATGATCGTCGGGGCCGATCACGTTCTCAAAGAACGCCCAGGTCTTGCGAGAAAGCATCCGCAAGAAAGCCACTTGCCCGGGTTCGAGCCGCGGCTGCCGGCGCAGCAGCGGCCGGCTCAAGAACCAAGCGAGCACCGGCGATGCGAGCCACAGCGCGAGTATCGGTGCCGCAACCTCCATTGCGCCCGGATTCCAGTACAGGACCACCAAGGTCGTCGACACCGCGAGCAACGGAGCCACCCACATCGACCGATAGGAAGCGACCAGACCGGTAGGGTCGCCGGGCTCGATGTCGCCCGATGGCGTCCACTGCAACAACTGCCGGTTGGTCACCAGTGTGCGTACCGTGGTGCGCACAATCGCGTCCAGGTTCGTGAACGCCTCGAAAGGCAGGCAGGCGAGCGCGAACAGCGTCTGTACCAGCCGGTGGCCGGCAGAACGAAGCGCCGCTCGCAAGTGCTGGCTCCACAAAGAGTCGGGGGGCTTTGCCAGCAGCTCCACCCCTGAAGCGCTCAACAGGGGGATGACCATGATGCCGATCACCGCCAGCGTCCAATAGCTCGCCGGCGAGAGCACAGTCCACCCCAGCAACAACAGCAGTGTCAGCGCGGGCGGCACCAGACTGCGGCGCAGATTATCGAAGATCTTCCACTGCGAAAGAACTGGTAGCGGATTCGGTTCGCGTCGCCCGCCTGCGGAGGGAACGCGCCGAAACAGCCAGCTCGCGATTTGCCAGTCGCCGCGTATCCAGCGATGACGGCGGCGCACCTCCAGGCGATAGGAAGCAGGATCGTCCTCGTAGAGTTGCGTGTCGCTCATGTGCCCGGATCGCGCATAGCATCCTTCGAGCAGATCGTGACTCAGGATGCGATTGTCGGGAAATCGGTCGCACAGCGCTTGTTCGAAGGCATCGACGTCATAGATGCCCTTGCCAATGAACGAGCCTTCCCCGAACAGATCCTGATAAACGTCGGAGACGGTGCGGGTATACGGGTCGAGGCCGGCCTCGCCGCCCTGTAGTTGTGCATAAAGCGAGCGGTTCGCGCCGGCCAAGCTTGCTACCACACGGGGTTGCAGGATGCCGTAGCCTTCGACGACCCGTCGCTTGCCGATGTCATAGCGCGGCCGATTCAGTGGGTGCGCCATTGCCCCGACAAACTGCCGCGCCGCCTCACGCGGCAGTTGCGAATCGGTGTCCAGCGTGATCACATACTTGACGTTGCTCAGGACCTCGGTATGCCCGACGATGCGCGAGAATCGGTCGTCCGATGCACCGCGCAGAAACGCATTGAGGTCGGCGAGCTTGCCGCGCTTGCGCTCGAAGCCCATCCAGGCCCGTTCCCCTGCGTTGTAGCGGCGCGGTCGGTGAAACAGGAAAAAGACGTCGTCCCGGCCTTCCCGATGCTTCTGGTTCAACTCGGCAATGCGTTGCGCGGCCAGCTCGAGCAGCGGCCCATCCGCCGGCATCGTGGCCTCGTCCGCGTCGACAAAATCGGTCAACAGGCCGAAGTGCAGATGGGGATCCCGATTGGCCAGGAAGCGGACTTCGAGCGCTTCGACCAGATCCTCGATGCTTGCCTCGCTCACCAGCAGCGTCGGTATCACGACCAGGGTTCGCGCTTCCGAGGGAATGCCCTTTCGGTAGTCCATGCGCGGTAACGCTCGCGGCACTGCAAGCAACGTCGCCAGCCAGTTCACGAGCGCCACCGCGAGTTGACTGGCGCACAATGCGGCGAGCACGCCGAACAGCGCGAGCAACCCTCCCTGTGCACCGCTGGCGAGCGCGTGGCCAAGCAGGTCTTCTGCAAAAAGTATCGTCAGCAGCGCAATGGGGCCGAGATACAGCCACAACGGATACCGCTCACCGCACCTGCGCACCGCCTCGTGCAGCGGTAGGCGCATGCCGGCGATCCGTTCCAATTGCGGCAAGCCCTTTTCCATCAGGTAGAACCCGACGTGCGCCGCGCGCTCGTCGACCGGGCTCCGGGATGCCGCGTCCTGCGCCAGTTGCACAGCCATGCGCGCCACTTCCACTTCGGAAAGTGCGCTGCGCTTGGCGATCTTCTCGAGCACATGCCGGTAGTGATCGCGGGTGGCGAAGTCCATGCGGCCGTACACGCCGGCGGGGTCCTCGCGCAGCGTACGCTCGGCGATGCTCATCGTTTCGACGAACTCCTGCCAGTCCATCACGGCGAGAAAGCGCAGGCTGCCGATGCTGTTTGCGATCGATACCTGGTCGGCTGCCTGATGCCGACTTTCCGCGTGCACCAGCTGTTGGATGGTCAGGCCTGACTCGGCCAACCGCTGTTCGACCCAGGTCAGCGGGAGCGCCAGTGCCGGGCTTTGCCCTTGCAGTCGGCGCGCGAGTTCCGCCACGAACGCGCTCGTCGTGGGCGGGTTCGACCGCGCCATGTCGGCGATCACGAGGATCAGGCTCTTCGGATCGTGTTCGACGATGCTGGTCATCTGGTCCGCCCAGGAACCGGCGAGATTGCGGCCGACACTGGCGGCGGCGATCCGCGCCCCCACCCGGCGCAGATTCTCGATCAGCGCCAGACGGAGCATGATGGGAATCGCCCATAGTTCACCCAAGGTCAGCGGCGTTACCGTTTGATAGGCCGTGATGAATCGGGAGAGGCTTTCCGGATCCACCTGCCCGTCGCCGTGCGAGATGGTTTCGAGCGCGATGTCGTAGACCCTGGGCAGTCCCGCTGAGGGTCCGCTCCCAAGTCTCGGCAGTTCCCAGCTGTATCCCTTGGGCAGATGTCTTCTGGCGGTGCGAACCTGCTCTTCGACCAGATAGAAGTTGTCGAGCAACCACTCGCCGGCCGGCGTGATCGGGCTTTCCGCCTTGACCGCATCCGTCAAGAGGTCGCATGCCTCGAGCAACACGACTTCGTTCTGGGCCAGGCGCGTGAGCAGCGGATCGCGCGTCCGCTTGACGCCCAGCGTATGCGCGGACGCCAGCGTCTTGCCGTGCTGCTCCATCTGATCGGCGCTGAACAGCTCCGACCGTAGCGGCGCTTCCTGTCCCGCCCGCTCCGGCATCCCGCCGACGCGATGAAGGAATGGCAGCAGCCGGAGCAGTCCTTCAATACCTGTCATGGTCAGGCGATCTTGCCATCATCCATCGGGCGTTGGAACAACGACTTGAGCCGAACAGCAGATCCCTCGGCAAACTCGGGATGACACCGTTGTGGTGCCGGCTCGGATGGCACGGACTGGCGCTAATGCATCAGGGGCTTGTAGCGTGGCCGGTGGGGTCGCGCGCCCTCTTCGCCCAGACGCTCGCGCTTGTCCTCCTCGTACTCGCGGTAGTTGCCCTCGAAGAAGACCCACTTCGAGTCGTCCTCAGAGGCAAGGATATGTGTCGCGATGCGATCGAGGAACCAGCGATCGTGCGAAATGACCAGCACGCTGCCTGCGAACTCGAGCAGGGCCTCCTCGAGAGCACGCAAGGTCTCGATGTCCAGATCGTTCGACGGCTCGTCGAGCAGCAGCACGTTGCCGCCCTTCAATAGCGTGGCGGCGAGATGCAGGCGGCCGCGCTCGCCGCCCGAGAGCGACCCGACCCGCTTCTGCTGGTCCTGGCCCTTGAAGTTGAAGCGCCCGAGGTAGGCGCGCGAGGGCATCTCGAAGCGGCCGACCTGCAGGATGTCCTGGCCGTTGCTGATCGCCTCCCACGCAGTCTTGTCGTTCGGCAGCGACTCACGCGTCTGGTCAACCACCGCGAGCTGCGCCGTGTGGCCGATCTTGATCACTCCCGAGTCGGGCTTGCCCTTGCCCGTGATCATGTGAAACAGCGTGGTCTTGCCGGCGCCGTTCGGACCGATGATGCCCACGATCGCGCCCGGCGGGACCCGGAACGAGAGGTTGTCGATCAGCAGCTTGTCGCCGAAGCCCTTGCTCACGTTCTCGAACTCGATCGCCTCGTTACCCAGGCGCTCAGCGACCGGGATGAAGATCTCCGAGGTCTCGTTGCGTTTCTGGTGCTCGTAGCTCGAGAGTTCCTCGAAGCGGGTGATGCGCGCCTTGCTCTTCGCCTGACGGCCCTTCGGGTTCTTGCGCACCCACTCCAGTTCCTGCTTCATCGCCCTGATGCGCGCCTGGTCCTGCTTCGACTCGATCTCGAGGCGCTCCTCCTTCTGCTCGAGCCAGTTGCTGTAGTTGCCCTTCCAGGGGATGCCCTTGCCGCGATCGAGCTCGAGGATCCACTCGGCGACGTTGTCCAGGAAGTAGCGGTCGTGGGTGACGGCGACCACGGTACCCGGGAACTTCGCGAGGTACTGCTCCAGCCAGTCGACGCTCTCCGCGTCGAGGTGGTTGGTCGGTTCGTCGAGCAGCAGCATGTCCGGCTTCGACAGCAGCAGCCGGCACAGGGCGACGCGACGCTTCTCACCCCCAGAGAGGTTGGCGATCTTCGCATCCCATTCGGGCAGGCGCAGCGCATCGCCGGCGATTTCCATCTGCAGGTTCGCGTCGCTGCCCGAGGCCGCAATGATCGCCTCCAGCCTGGCCTGTTCCGCCGCGAGCGCGTCGAAATCCGCACCTTCCTCGGCGTACGCGGCGTACACGGCCTCGAGCCGCGTCTGCGCGTTGAGGACCTCGCTCATTCCCTCCTCGACTGATTCGCGCACAGTCTTCTCGGCGTCGAGCTGTGGCTCCTGCGGCAGGAAGCCGATGCGCAACCCCGGCATCGGCACCGCCTCCCCCTCGATCTCGAGGTCGATGCCCGCCATGATGCGCAGCAGGCTCGACTTGCCCGAGCCGTTCAAGCCCAGCACGCCGATCTTGGCGCCGGGGAAGAAGGACAGCGAGATGTCCTTCAATATCTGTCGCTTAGGCGGAACGATCTTGCCCACGCGGTTCATCGAGTAGACGTACTGGGCCATGGTGGCGAAAACGCTTCCGAAGCAGGAGAACCCGCGATTATGGCAGGTCGGCGGGTCGCGGCCCTGCGGTGACCGCGCGTCGGCGAACGAAGGGCCGCGCATTAGCGGTGAAGCGTCAAGATATCGTTTCCATAGGTTGTGAGAGGCGCCCGCGTCCTCTCTTTCCGTCGTCCCCGCGAAGGCGGGGGCCCAGCGTCTCAGTTCTCAAAGAGCGAGTGGCCTCGCTGAAACGACGCTGGGTTCCCGCGGAGTTCATCCCCGCGAAGGCGGGGACGGGTACGACGAATGAAGCAGCGGATCAGAACGGCGGCAACTCGCCGTTGCGGTTGTCGATCCGCACGCGCAGGTTGCAGCTGCTGTCGCTGAGCGTCGCCGCACCCGGCAAGCCGCCGCGGTTCACCCGCAAACCGACGCGCCAGCCTAGCCCCGGCGCCACATCGAAGTTCCCCAACGAACGCAAGTTGCCCCAGCGATTCGCGCGCACGAGTCCGCGCTGGCCCTGCGTGTTGATACTCAGCCAGGTGACACCGCTGTCGAAGCTCACGACCAGGTCGGCCGCGAGTCCCACATCCGCGATCGCCGTGGCGGTGAACACGCTATCCAGAAACACCCGCCGCGGGAATCCGGTCTCGGTCCAGTCCGCGGTCGCGCAGACGACCGGCGATGCGCCGGGATCGAGTGCCCCGGTCATCGCCTGCTGCGGCAACACGATCGCCGTCAGCGCCGTGCCCAATCGGTTCATGAAGGCCGCCATCGCCAAGCGGAGCACCGAATCGTTCGGGCAGTAGAGAGTCGCACTGCTGCAGCCCAGCGTGATGGCTCGGTTGCGAAGCCATTCCACGTTGCCGCAAAACGGGCTGCTCGCATCGACGTCGCCGAACGACGTGCACGCACCGGTCAGGTTGTAGAGAAGCACGAGGCCGCTGTTGTAGTCGGCGATGACGAGATCGGGCCGGCCGTCGCCGTTGACATCGCCGATGGCGAGGCCCTGCGGCCCGTAATGACTGGCGTAGGGGATCGGAAACAGCAGTTCCGCGTCGAGTCCGCCGCCTGGTGCTCGCGTATAGACGCCCGCTTCATTCCAGCCGCCATGCAGCACGACGACATCCTCGAAACCATCCATGTTGACGTCGGCAATGCGAACCGGCTCCGGAATGTCGTAGCTCGGAACTTCGATGGAGTTCGCATAGCTCCCGCCCTGGTTGAAGAGCACGATCAATCGCGCGTTCGGCTGGTTCCATGCCTGCGTAGCGACGATGTCCTTCGTGCCGTCGCCATTGACGTCGAGCACGCCGATGCCCGCCGGCGCAAACGGGCCGAACGCATAGGGTGGGTAGTGCGGCGGCTCGAATGACCCGTCCGCTCGCTGAAGCAGAACGCCAAGCCGCTGAGCCGGCAGGTTCTGCTGGGAGCCGACGACTATGTCTTTGCGGCCGTCGCCGTTGATGTCCGCGATCTTCAGTGCATTCCACCCCGCGTGCGGCCCGAAGATCGGAACCGGCGCAGCCAATCCGCCCCCGGCCGTCTGGTGGTAGGCCTTGAGATTGTTCGAAGCCCAGTCCATCGCGACCAGATCGGTTCGGCCATCGCCATCCAGATCGACTGCTTCGATCAGCTAGTAGGCGTCACCGGCCAACGGCGTCGCAGTAGCGAACGACCGGTTTCCGACGCCGAGATACAGGATGATCCCGGTATCCGAAGACGTCGCGATGTCAGGCAAGCCGTCGCCATTCAGATCGCCGATCGTGACTGCGTTGCCATTCCCGCCTGCCAGCTTCAATGGCGTGGCGAGCGTTCCGTCGCCGTTCTGAAAGTAGACGTGCAGCTTGTAGTCGTTGGGTGGATCGAAATAGAACTGCGTCGCGAGCACGACGTCGTTACGGCCGTCGCCGTCGAGGTCGGCAATTGCAACCGCGCGCGGCCAACTTCCGACCGCGATCGCTTGATAGGGCGCAAATCTCGGCGGCGCGGCCGATACGATACCCGGTTCCACGAGGCCTGCGAGAAACACGACTACAAGCGAGTGCCAGAGAAAACGTCGCACCGATGCTGCCAGGAAGCGTCGCCGCTTCATTTCGTCATCCGTGCTCAGAACGGCGAGGCGGTCCCGTCGCGGCTGTAGACCAGCGCCCGCAACTGGCAGCGGCTGTCGGCGAGGTCCGTGGCACCCGCAATGCCGCCTCGCGTCATCCGCACACCCCACTTCACGGTCTGCCCCACGTCGAGGTCGGCGTAGCCGATGTCACTCAGCCCACCCCACTGGTTCGCCGCCACCGAGCCGCGGTTCACCACCGTGTTGAGGTTGGTCCAGGTCGCCTCGTTGTCAATGGTCATCACCAGATCCGCCGCCAGCCCGACATCCGCCGGCGCGTTGCCGTTGAAGCTCAGGTCCACGTAGGCGCGGCGGGGGAACGTACCCGCGGTCACCACGAAGGCCGCGGTCTTGCAGACCACCGCGTTCGCGTCAAGATCGATCCCGCCCGGCGCCGTGTCCACGCGTAGCTGCACCGGCGTCAGCGCCGTGCCCAGCCGGTTCATGAACGCCGCCATATTCAGCCGGAACACCGGATCGTTCGGGCAATACAGCCCCACCAAGCACCCGAGCGTGATCCCCCGGTTCTTCAGCCACTCGACGTTCTTGCAAAACGAAGCCCCGACCACCGTGTCGTCGACGTCGGTGAATCCGGCACATGGCGCCGCCAGCGCCGCGGGCGCGGCCATCATCGCCACCGTTGCCACCGTCATCGCCATCGCCCAATTGCGCAGCTTGCTCATCGTCGTTTCTCCGGAGGTGATCATGTTCGATTCCATCGTGCCAAGGTTACGGGTCATCATAAAGGTTCGTTTCATTTTACTGGGTCGAACGGCGCCGAGGTGCCGTTGCGATTGTCGATCCGCAAGCGCAGGTTGCACGTGCTATCGGTGAGCGTCGCCGCACCGGGCAGCCCGCCGCGACTCACCACGACGGCCGCCACCAACGGCTTGCCGCCTTCGATGTCGATGTGTCCCAGCGCGCGCACCTGGCCCCATTTGTTGGCGCGAAGCGTTCCGAAGCTGGTTCCCAGCGACTGTCTCGACGATCCCCAGTCGGTAGTCGCAAACAGCTCGACGGCCAGGCCGACGTCGCCCGGCGCGATTCCGGTGAACACTGCGTCGACGTACGCGCGCCGCGGATGCGCGGTGGCGGGCTCTTCGGCGACCTGGCCCTGGACGCTCACGCAGAAGAAGTTGTCGTTGCCGTCGGGATCGAGCGCGCCGATGACTTCCTGCCTCACCACCGGCCGGAGGGTCAGTGCGGTCCCAAGTCGATTCATGAAGGCGGCCATCGCCAGTCGGATCACATTCGAATTCGGGCAATACAGCCCTGCGGCGCAGCCAAGCGTCACGGCCCGGTTCTTGAGCCAGCCAGTGTTGTCGCAGAAGCCGGTCCCCGGCGTGACGTCCGTGAACCCCGCGCACGACGCCGGATACTCGAACGCGCCCATGTCCGCGGCGCTGCCCAGCACGCGCGCG
>JBKKAZ010000026.1:0-8388 GCA_046714435.1 Casimicrobiaceae bacterium | reverse complement strand
CCAAGCGCGAAGAACGCCGGCACGACAATCACAAGCGTCGCGAGCGGGTCCATGCCACCCACCGAAGCGAGCTGGTAGCAAAGGTAGGCGGCGAGGAACGCGAACGCGAAAAGCGCGAGGTTGATCAAACGCAGCAAGCCCCAGCTCAAGCCGAGGCCCAGTCCCAGCAAGCCATACAGCGCGCCGACGAACACGCCGGAGAGCACCGACTGCGACAGCAAGGTGAGACTGGGCAGCGTCATCGGCGCAGCCGGGCGCTACTGGACTTGGAGCGTGACGCCGGGCGGCGCGAATTCCTTCGGCCAGACCACCACCCACTTGCTGTTCTGCACCTGCTTGATCCGCATCAGGTCGTCGCCGTAGTTAGTGGGCCCATCAAAGCGCAACCGGCCCTGGATAGTGTCGACACGGTTGCTCTTGAGCCACGCGGCGATCGCCTTGTCGTCCAGGCTTTTGGTCCCCTTCACGCCGGCTTCGAGGATCTGCCAAGCGGTGAACGAGGCCGCAGCCTGCGTCTCCACCGCCGTATCCGGCAGGTTCGCCTTGGTGGCACGATCGTTGTAGAGCTTGACGAACTCTGCCGCGACCGCATTGTTCGTGAACGGCGGATGTTCCTCGAAGATCGTGACCGAGAGCGCGTTCCTGGTCTCCGGCGACTTCACCATCGGCCCCGGTGCCGGATACATGTGGAAATGCAGCGGCGGCACGTAGTCGATCTTTTTCATCGCCTCTAGCAGCATGTTGCCGTCCAGCCCGATGGCGCCCACCCACACGAAGTCCGGCTTCGCATCCTTGACCCGGTTCGCGATCGGGCCGAAATCGCGATTGCCGAACTCCCACTCGAGGAACAGCACTTCGGTGAGACCGCGCTTTTTCAGCACCTCGCGCGCCGCCAACGCCATGAAGTGGATCGACGGGAACTTGCTCGTCACCACGGCGACCGTCTTCGGCGGCTTCACCGAGTTGGCGAGCGCGTCGAACAGCGTGTTGTTGACCGTGTTGCCCGGGTCCGAGCCGAGCGACCAGGCCGGAAAATGCATGTCGTACTTCGCCAGCGACGGTACGCCCAGCGTGTGGTGCACCAGCACCTTGTTGTAGCGCTGAGCCACGCCCATCGCGGACAGGATGGCGCCGGTCGCGTAGGGCCCCAGCAGCAGGTCCACCTTGTCCGAGGTGATCAGCTGCTCGTAGATCGTGCGCGCGAGATCGGGCTTGGACTGGTCGTCCTTGACGATCCATTCGACCTGCCTTCCGAGCAGGCCACCGCGCTTGTTCAGCTGCTCGACGTAGATCTCGCCCACCAGCTTGTGAACCTGGGCGGTCGCGGATAACGGACCGGTCAGCGCCAGCGTGCTGCCGATACGGATCGGCTGCCCGGCGGGCGCCTGCGCGTGGGCGCCCGACAGCATGATCGCGCCGAAACCCAGTGCGACCGCGGCGATGGCGAGGTTCCGCCGGCTCGGTGACTTAACGACATTCATGGCTCTCTCCTTGGTGGTATCGGCTGGCAGCTGGTGCGCCGCGCTCTAGTTCGCCTTCAGCGTCACGCCCGGCGGCATCTCTCCGTCATATTCCGCGCCGTGGGTTGCCTGGTAAGACAGCGCAAACCCGATCGGTGTCTCGATTTCCTCCTGAAGATGCGCGATCAGGCCGGCGGTGCGCGCAAGGATCGGGACGCCGCGCAGCGCCTGCAGCGGAAAACCGATGCCCAGCAGCACGGCGGGGATCGCGGCTGATACGTTGAGCTTCAGCTCCCGGCCCAGCACCTGCGGTATCGCGCGTTCGACGGCTTCCGCGATTCCGACATAGCGAAGGTCGGCGCCGTGTTCGCGTGCCACTTCGAACAGGCGGTCGACGCGAGGGTCGCGTCGCTTGTGCAGCGGATGACCGTAACCCGCGATCGCCTGCTTTCGTTCGCGCCAGTCGCGCACAACCGCCAGCGCTGCGTCATCGAGTGACAGCCCGGCCTTGGTCTGCTGCTCGACTTCGTTGAACAGCCGTCCGGCGCTTTCCGAAGCGCCGAGAATCACCGAGCCACAGCCGAGAATCCCCGCCGCGACCGCACCCTGCATCGCATCCGGTGCCGCGGCGAACGTCATGCGGCTCGCCTGCACGCTCGGCACGAGCCCGTGCTCGGCGATCGCCACCAGCGTCGCGTCGAGCACCGCCAGCGCGCCGGGGGTTGGCCGTCGGCCTGTCAGCAGCAGATGGAAGTAGTCGGAAAACGACAGCTTGCCGATCAGGTCCTTGCACAGGTCCTGTCCGCGAACGACGATCGTGTCCTCGTCGGCCGTGCAGATTGCCGTGCGCGGGATCGTCGCCTTGCCGATCTTCATGCGCGGCATCTCACGCCTTGGCCGGAGCCAGCCGGAAATCGTAGTTTGCGACGTAGTAGGGACGCTCCAGCACGCGCCCGTCCGGCGCCTTTCCCGGCGCTTGCTTTTCGAATTCCACGACCAGGCTGTTGCGCACGGCGAAGACGGCGTCGGTGTCGAGGTGCTTGCTGCCTGCGACGAACAGATGGGTCGTCAACGGGACGTGGCGGTCCGCCGATACCTTCACATGCAGGTGGCCCGGCCGCCAGTTCTGGCGGCCCAATTTCTTCAGCATGGTGCCGGTCGTCGCATCGTCGGGGATCTGATAGGCGCTAGGCTTGATCGACCAGAAGTGGTAGCGGCCTTCAGCGTCGGCGCGAAGCCGGCCGCGCGCGCGCATCTTCGGCGGATTGCTCACCTGCACGTCGTAGTGGCCCTCGCCGTCGCCTGACCACACGTCCAGCAGCGCGCCCGGAAGCGGCTTGCCTTCGACATCCGTCACGCGGCCGCGGTAAAGCGCCGATTCTCCGGGCACGCCCTCGGCCAGGTTGGCCCCGAGTGCGACGTCCGGCGCACCCTGCCAGTAGAACGGACCCTCGACGGTCGCCTCGGTGGCGCCATGAAGCGTCGCGCTCTTTCGCGCCTGGGCGAGCGAAACCGTCAGCATCGACACGCCGAGCGCGTCCGAGAGCAGGATGAATTCGTTGCGCTGCGGCGTGCTGCCCTTGCCGGTCTCCATCAGGAACTGCACGGCGTCCGCCCATTCGGCCTCGCTCAAGTCCACTTCGCGAACGAAAGCGTGCAAATGAGCGATGAGCGATGCCATCACGCTGCGAAAGCGCGGATCGGGACAGTTGGCAACGCTGGCGAGGACCGCCTGGGTCACTGTCGATTCATTGTATTGCGTCATGAGGGTCTCGGATGCGGGCGTGGGCCCGGCAGGAAAGGTGTGGCGTCAGGCGTCGTATTCGCGGCGCAGGATCCGCGCCGCCTCCACCATCGACCCGAGCTTGCCCCGGGCCACCTCGCGCGGCAGGTACTTCATGCCGCAATCCGGCGCGAGGACGACGCGATCCGGCGGCACGTGCTTCAGCGCGCGCCGGACGCGCTCGACGATGACCTGCGGCGTCTCCACGTTCATGTCCGACAGGTCGAGGCAGCCAACCAGGATCTGCTTGTCGGGCAGCCCGGAGAGGACGCTGGTGTCGAGTTTCGCCTGCGCGGTCTCGATCGAGACCTGCTTGCAGGTGCAGCCGCCGAGTTCGGTCAGGAACGAGTAGCCGCTCGGGCGCTGGTGAATGACGGCCGCGTAGCCGAAGCAGATGTGCACGGCGGTCGTCCCGTCGACACCGGCAAGCGCCCGGTTCAGCGCCTTGAGTCCGTATTGGCGGGCCTTTTCCGGGCGCGCCTGCATGTACGGCTCGTCGATCTGAACGACGTCGGCGCCGGCCGCGCACAGATCCTTGATCTCGGCATTGACTGCATCGGCGTAGTCGAGCGCCGCCTCTTCCTCGGTCGCATAGTAATCGTTCTGCGCCTGCTGGAGCATGGTGAACGGACCCGGCACCGTAATCTTGGTGCGGCGCGTCGTGTTCGCCCTGAGAAACTGGAGGTCGCCCACCTCGACCGCGTGCCTGCGCCGGATCTTGCCCACGATACGCGGCACCGGATTCGGGTGGCCGGAGCGATCGAGCGCGGAGCCCGGGTTGTCGAGGTCGACCCCTTCGAGCGCTGTTGCGAAGCGATTCGAGTAGCTCTCGCGCCGGATTTCGCCATCGGAGACGATATCCAGCCCCGCGTCCTCCTGCGCCCGAATTGCGAGCAGCGTGGCGTCGTCCTGCGCCATTGCAAGGTAGGGCTCGGGGAGCCGCCACAGCTCGCGGGCGCGCACCCGCGGCGGAAAACGACCGGCCAGCTTCTGACGGTCGATCAGCCATTCCGGCTGCGGATAGCTGCCCACGATTGTCGTAGGAAACAGCATCGATACGCCTCCTGTGTCGCCCGCGGTCGGGGCCCAGCTCGACGGCTGGGTCGCAGCATAACATCGGGTGCCCGAGCTCCCGGTCGCCCGCGGGGCTTCGCGGAGAGCGGCGGCGCGTGGCGGACTTAGTTTGCGTCCTCGCCTGTACAATGTGCGAGGTGCCGACGAGGATCGATTCCGTCGCCGCAATCGTGGAGACCTGACATGGGCACCCTCCGTGGCGGACAATGGCGCCGTGTGCTTCTCTACTCGCTCGCGCTACTTGCTGGCATCGTCGTGATCGCACGCTTTGCTGACCTGTTCGCGGGCCGGCCGCCCGCAAACCTAGGCGTGCGCGACGGCGTGCTCGCGGCCTGCCTCGCGTCGCCCAACTGCGTTTCGAGTGCGGCAAAGGATGCGGAGCACGCGATTGCACCGCTCGCTTTTGCCGGCGACCCGCGAGCTGCGTTGGTGCGGCTAGCCAAACTCGTCGCCGTCCAGCCCCGCGCACGGATCGTGGAACAGAACGACTCCTACCTCCGCACGGAGTTCAAAAGCGTCACGATGGGGTTCGTCGACGATGTGGAGTTCCTGCTGGACCCAAACGCCGGCGTGATCCAGGTGCGCTCGGCCTCGCGCCTTGGGCGACGCGACTTCGGGGTCAATCGTGCGCGCATCGAGGCGTTGCGCATGGCGTTCGGTGCAGCCACTAGATAATCGTCTCCTGCGGCCCCGAGTAGCGTACCAGCGGCTCGGCCAGGATCTGCAGGCTGATGATGGTGTAGAGCACCATGAGCAGCGTGATCGGCAGCAGCGCACGCAAGGCTCGCGAGCGCGGCTCGAGCAGGCGCTCGGCCGTGACGTGCGCCAGGTAAACCGAGATCGCGTGGCCGGCGACGATCGCCCCGAGCGCCACGTACCAGGCTGTCTTCGTGCTCATGATGGCGATGTCCACCGTGGCGTCGCGAGTACCGAACAGGTTCCAGCCCAAGCCAAAGGGGTCTGAGACCAGGAACACGAGGCTTTGTCCTTGCACGATCAGGTTGGTGAAGCTGTGCGCGAAGTGGTAACCAACCGCGATCGGGATCAATGTCGGCGCAAAGGCGCGCGCGTAGTAGAGCGTGGAGTGCGCGCCGCCGCCGGCAGCCGCCCTCGCCAGGGCGCAGGCGGCGAGGTACATCCCCAGGAACGCGAGCCAGGCGAAGAGCAGGCCAAGGGTGTGCAGCGCGATCCAGCCCGCGTCGCCGAGCGTCGGGTTGATCGCGTGAACCGCGTCCTCGATCGCGACCCAATGCTTGCTTCCCTGAATCCCGTCGAACAGGACGATCGAGAGCATCGCCACGATGAAGCCGACTTCCGCCGCCGAGGCGCTGGCGGACTCGCGCTGCATCAGGCCGGCGGCGTGCGGGCGCAGCACCAGGCCTTGCCCGGGCACGGGCGCCAACGGTGCGAAACGGGAGAACAGTTCGAACACGCGAGAAAACGGATCGGCATTCCGCAACCACGCGTCCGGTCCGTACCGCGCCATGCCCGCCCAGGTGATCGCCGAGTAGCCGATCACCAGCCACGCCAGGACCACGGGTGTGGCTCGGAAGGGAAACACCAGCTCCACCCAGCCGAAGGCGAGCAACAGCACCAGCGCGGGCCACGAGCCAAGCCAGACAGGCCAGGCAACTGGCGGATCGGCTGGTTCGCCCCCAGCGCGACGCGGCGCGGCGAACAGGTCGTATACGGTTCGCCACGGATTGAGGACCGGCCAGACATTGCCGACCAGCATCGCGAAATAGGAGAACCCGACCCACCAGACGATCCAGACGAGCGTCGGTGCGATGTTCCGGTTCGGATCCCGGGTGCCGAGGAAACCCGCCGCAATCATCAAGGCGAGCACGGCGATGCCTGCCAGCTTCAGCGCAGCGATCGTCCGTGAACCGGTGAGCGCCCGGCCGACGAGTGTGCCCGACAATGGCCAGTGCGCGCGCGCATAGCGCTCGGCGCCGGCGCGGGCGAACGCCGCCACCATGACGAAGGTGAGCGTCACCGTGAGCGCGCCGCCGACGATGAACAGCCACACCGGGACCGGAAGCTCGTAGCGCGCGCCGAAGGCATGGGCGAATACCTGGCCGGGCGCGCCGGCGAACGCGAGCGCGATCGACAGCAGGACGGCGCGAATCGCAGGCCGCGCTGGTTCTCCGGCCGGCGTCACTTCGGATGCACTTCCAGCCACAGCACTGCGCCACGGCCGTGAGCATGCGTGGAGGCGACGCCGCGCCGCTCGCCTTCGTGCGCGTGCACCGCAAAGCGCCCGGTGGCAAAGGCCTTGAACTGCATCAGCGCCGACTTCTCCGCCGTTGGCGTAACGGAAAGGTCGTAGCCTTCGAGGTGAACAGTCATCGGCCGGTCCACGAACCACTCGATACGCACCGACGAGTGGTGGGGCACCTTGAGCACGCGCTGCGCGCGGGCGACCAGGCCATCCTTGATCGCTATCGAATGCGAGATCGATTCCGGCCCGGCGGCCATCGCCGCGCTCGCCACGCAGAACGCGCTGGCCAGCAGAGTGCGCCCGGCGCTCACGATCGGGTCCCTCACGAGCGCTAAGGACCCGAACCTCGTGCCGCCTGGCGAATCGTCAGCGCACCGCCACTTCGTAGGCCCCGGAATCCCTCAGCACATCCAGGATGGCCTTCTTCGGCACCGACGCGTCGAAGCCCGCCGCCTGATACATGCTGTAGAGCTTGAAGTCGGACAGGCGCGTGAGCGCGAAATTCGCCAGCTTGTTGGCCTGCGGCGACTTGGGATCGATGCCGAGGTCCTTGGCGACGTCGCGCGCCCAGTTGTGCGAGAACTGGCCGGCGATGTAATGCGAGTAGGACCACGAGCCGTCCGAGTACACGATCATCCACCACTCGGCCATGCGCTTCGCGGGATCCACCTTCGGCGCCGGCACGCCGGCGAGCTTCGCCCCCTCGGCGAGCGCGGCGTTAAGTCCCTCCTTGCCGTCCACCTTGTCGACTTCCCAGAAGGGATCGAAGTGCGCCGCTGCGGTCGCGATCACCAGCTCGGTCGGCGCGCCGCGCTTCATCAACTCCGCGTAGACGATGGCGCCGTGGCCACCCATCCAGCGCCACTTGGCGATCCCCTGCTCGCCGCCCCAGTAGGCGGGGAACCACTCGGGTCGCCTGACCGTGCTGGTCGCCGGGTCCCACTGGTACCAGACCTTGGCCCAGTCGTGCAGCGTAAGGGCCGCGATGATGATGTCGCGGTTGGTGTTGTCCACACCGTGCACCTTGGCCATGGCGTCCGCCCAGCCGAGCGAGACCTCGATGTTCTCGACCGCGTGCACCGCGAGCCCGCCGGGATAGAAGTGGTGCCCCGGGCCGCCGGCCGCAGGCGCGATCCGGTACGCATCCTTCTCGGCGCTGGCGTTGAACACCGTCGAGCGCGGGTTGACGACCATGTCGAGCACCAGCGCGCGGATCTTCGGGTCCTTGATGGAGTTGACGTAGCCCAACAGCTGATCGTACCTGGAACGAATCCACTTGCTGGATTCCCCCGTCGACGTGTCGCGCGTCCCGCTTTCCCACGCGCGAAATCAATCTAGCAGAACCCCCGAGGCGCGGCAAATCGGGCCGGCATCGTATATCCTTCGCGACAGCCGTTGCCTGAGGCGGCCGCAAGACGGGCCGCTGACTCGATGCCCGCCAAGATCAAAACCCAGGCCTTCCTCGCCAACCTGCCGCTGTTCAAGGAACTCGATCCGGAAGAACTTGATCGGCTCGCAGCCGGGACCACCGAACTCAAAGTGCCGCGCGGCGAGATCCTGTTCCAGAAGGGCGATCCCTGCGTCGGATTTCACCTCGTCGTCTACGGCCAGGTCAAGCTCTCGTTCGTGACCTCGCACGGCAACGAGAAGGTGCTCGAGATCGTCGGGCCCGGATTTTCGTTCGGCGAGGCGCTGATGTTCATGGACAAGCCTTACGTGGTGATGGCGCAGACGCTCGCGTATTCGCTGCTGCTCCATGTTGCCAAGCAAGTCGTCGCCGACGAGATCGAGCGCGATCCCCGGTTCGCGCGCCGGCTGCTCGCGGGGCTTTCGAGGCGACTCCACGGGCT
>JBKKAZ010000025.1:0-3845 GCA_046714435.1 Casimicrobiaceae bacterium | reverse complement strand
GAGTAATGTGAAATTGGTGGGCTGCTGTACGGGGAGGTCAGCCGGCTTGGCGCCTTTGAGTATCTTGCCTACATACTCGCCCGCGCGTCGCGAGAAGTCGGCCCAGCTCGGGCCATACGCCATCAGCCCTCCGGCTTCAGCGAATTCCGTGAATTCCATCGTTGAGGGTACCTTCCTCTGGATGGCGAGTTCGGCGAGGCGCTTGACATGGCGGTGATGGAGTCCCGAGACCATGATCATGAGTGCCGGCGAGCGGTCCTTCGCAATTGCGAAGAACGCGTCGTCGAAGTCCTCCGACCGCTGGACCTCGAACGGCACGAGTTTCACTCGCAAAGCGGAAGCGGCCTGCTCGAGACGGGCGAGTTGCTGGCGGTGCCCCTCGTTGCCCGCATTGATCAGCACCGCGACGCGCCGGGTTGCGGGAGTCGCCTGCATCAGTTGCTCAAGTCGCTTCCCGTTGAGCTCGGGCGTGAGAAAGGCGAGGCCGGTGCTGTTGCCGCCGGGGCGAGCCAAGGTGGCGACGAGGCCACTGCCGACGGGATCGCCGACAGCGAGGAAGACAAGGGGAATCGTGGGGCTCGTCCGTCTGACCGCAAGGGCCGCGTCTGTCCCACTCGCCACGATCACGTCCACGTTGAGCCTGACGAGATCAGCCGCCAGCGCTGGAATCCGCGCATCATCGCCTTCTGCCCATCGGTACTCGACCGAGACGTTCTGGCCCTCGACGTAGCCCGCCTGACGGAGGCCACTGCGAAAGGCCTCCGCGAACTGCGGAAAATCAGTCGGCCCGGTCGTGCGGATCACGCCGACCCGCGCCGCCGTTCCCGCCTGTCCCGCCTGCTGCGCCTCGGCGGCGAGTGGCGCCGCACCGAGCGCAAGCAGCGCACGTACTGTGTCGCGTCTGTTCATCCAATCCACCTCCAGTCTTCAAGCAACACAAGCGCCGGGATCAACGGCCGGAGAGAGCGGTCAATCCCAGTTGGTACCCAGCCTCCACCCCGCATGTCTCCTGTGCGTCGAACTCGGTCAAGGAGCCGGTTGCGCCGAGTGCGGCCACGAGGCGTCACTCGAGCGCTTCGGTATCGTTCGCGATTCGCCGTGCTTTACTCGATCCTCCGATCGGCACGCAGCAGGACCGATGGCGGAATCGTCAGCCCAAGAGCGCGCGCGGTCTTCAGGTTGACGATCAGCTCGAAACGGGTCGGCTGTTCGACGGGAAGATCCCCCGGTTTCGCGCCTTTGAGAATCTTGTCGACATGCCCGGCCGCCTGCCGGTACGAATCTGCAATGCTCGGCCCATAAGACATCAGGCCTCCCGCATCAGCGAAGTCCTCGTCGAAGTACATCGCAGGCAACCGCTCGCTCGCTGCGAACTGGACGAGCTTGCCCCGATGGGTTGCCGAAAACGGGCTGGGTGTCACGATCAGCCCCCGCGCGCCGCTGCTGCCGATTGCGGCGAGTGCCTCATCAAGCTCAGGGAGATTCTTTGCATGATGCACGTCGAGTCTTACATTCAATATCCGCGCGGCCACCTGGAGGTCCTTCACGAACCTCGCAGCGGCCGCATTACTTGAGCTCCAGAGCGCCGCAAAATGCGAGATGTTGTGGGTGGCCTCCTTGAGCAGCTCCAACCACTTTCCGGCGAAGCCATCGCCATACGCCAAAGAGAAACCGGTGATGTTGCCTTCCGGGCGTGCAAGGTTCGCCACGATGCCCCCAGCGACCGGATCGCTCGAGCCTGCGAACACGATAGGGATAGTTGTGGTGGCCTGCTTGGCAGCGCGCGCACCGATCGTCGAGCCGACCACCAGCACGTCGACCTTCAGGCGAATCAACTCCTCGACGAGTCCGGGAACGCGTTCGGGCCGCCCTTCAGCGAATCGCATTTCGATATTGACGTTGTACCCCTCGACGTAACCTAGATCCCGGAGCCCCTGTAGAAAAGCATTGTTTCTCGGGCCGGGTGGGGTCGGCGATACGAATCCGATTCGATGGAGCCTTTCCGCGCGCTGCGCCTCGGCGGCGAGCGGCGCAACGAGCAGCGCGCCCCCAGCAACCAGGAACTTCCTACGTCCGACGTGGCGCATGGGCCCCCTTCGCATGACCTTTGCGCGAACTCTACCCTGTGCACCGGCCCGGGAATAGTAGGCATGAAGCCCGAGACCTGCGGCCGCTTCGTTCCGCGCGACGTCGGCAACCGTTCTCGCAAACCGCTCGCCTCGCGACGAGGCACGCACCCCTGCTGCAAGCTGCTACCACCCCGCGCCGGCAGCGCCAACCAGTTCGGCCGCCAGACTGTTGTGCCTTTCGAGCAATGCCGGCAGGTCCAGGGTAGTGCACCGCCCGTCGCGGACCAGCACGCGCCCGTGCACGACCGCATGCCTGACCTTCGGCACGTGACAGAAGACGAGCGCCGCCAGCGGATCGTGGTGCGCGCCCGCCATGCCGATTTCGTCCAGCGGAAAGCTCACGAAGTCCGCCGCCATGCCCGGCGCGAGCGCGCCGATGTCGTCGCGATTGAGCACCCGGGCGCCGCCGAGTGTGGCCATCTCCAGCACCTCGCGCGCAGTCAACGCCGACGGGCCCTCGACCGGGCCTCGCGCCACGCGTTGCAGCAGCAGCGCGAGTCTCGCCTCGGCCAGCAGGTGGCCGCTGTCGTTGGAAGCCGCACCATCCACCGCGATCGACACCGGTACGCCTGCGTCTCGCATTGCGCGGAGCGGCGCGATGCCGGAGGCGAGTCGCATGTTGGAGCCCGGACAATGTGCGACCCCGGTGCCGGTGCGCGCGAACAGCCGGATGCCCGCCTCGTCGAGCTTCACGCAGTGCGCGTGCCAAACGTCTGCGCCGACCCAGCCCAGCTGTTCGGCGTACTCGGCGGGCGTGCAGCCGAACCGCTCGCGGGTGTAGGCGACGTCGTTGTCGTTCTCGGCCAAGTGCGTGTGCAGCGACACGCCGTGCTCGCGCGCGAGCAGCGCAGCGTCGCGCATCAGCTCGCGGCTCACCGAAAACGGCGAACAGGGCGCGACGACGATGCGCTGCATCGCGTAGCGCTGCCGGTTGTGCCAGCGCTCGATCAGTCGCTGCGTGTCCTCGAGGATCGCCGCTTCGCTTTCGACGACGCTGTCCGGCGGCAGGCCGCCCTGGCTCGCGCCGACGCTCATCGACCCGCGCGCCGCGTGAAAGCGCATGCCGACTTCCGCCGCAGCCTCGATGCTGTGATCGAGCGTTACGCCGTTCGGGTAGACATACAAGTGATCGCTCGTCGTCGTGCAACCCGACAGCAGCAGTTCGGCCATCGCCGTCTGTGTCGAGACCCACACCATGTCGGGCGTAAGGTCCGCCCAGATCGGATAAAGCGTGCGCAGCCACCGGAACAGTTCGCAGTCCTGCGCCGGCCGGACCGCGCGGGTCAGCGTCTGGTACATGTGGTGGTGAGTGTTAACCAGGCCCGGCATGACGACCTGGTCGCGCGCGTCGATCACCTCGTCGGCGGTGGGCGGCAGTTCTGTGCTCGGACCGACCGCCTCGACGACGTGGTCGCGCACCAGCACGGCGCCGTCCGCGATCTCGCGCCGCTCGGCGTCCATCGTGACCAGGAGCCTCGCATTGCGGATCAGCAGTGTCGCCATGTCATGTCCACCGGGGGATTGCCGGGTCCGGGGGTCGGTGCCCCTCGGCCGCTTTGCCGGCTTGCCGCGCGTCGGCGCCGATCACTTGGTCTTCGCGCCCTGTGCGAACCAAGCCGCCAGGACGGCGCGCTCCTCGTCCGTCATCTGCGTCAGGTTGGCGATCGGCATGTACTTGCTCTGGACGGTCTCGTTGACCTTCGCCGCGAACGCGCC
>JBKKAZ010000024.1:0-6118 GCA_046714435.1 Casimicrobiaceae bacterium | reverse complement strand
CCCAGGGACCCTTCGATTCCGCGGGCTTCTTGACCTCGACCAGATAGGCGGGATGGATCTTGCGGCCGTCGGCGCGGATCGTGCCCTTGCCGAACAGCGGATCGTCGGTCGGCATCGCCTTCATCCGCGCGATCACCTTGGTGCCATCGTCGCCCTTGAGCGCCTCGACCGCCTTCAGGTAGTGCAGCACCGCCGAATAAACGCCGGCGTGGATCATGGTCGGGTGAATGTTCTTGTTCGAGGCTGCGAAGCGCTTGGCGAACGCGCGCGACTCGTCGGTCCGGTCCCAATAGAACGTCTCGGTGAAAATCAAGCCCTGGGCCGTCGGCAGCCCCAGCGCGTGCACGTCCGTAATGAACACCAGCAGGCCGGCGAGGCTCTGCCCGCCCTTGACGATCCCGAACTCGGCGGCCTGCTTGATGGCATTGGTCGTGTCGCCTCCGGCGTTGGCGAGGCCGATCACCTTGGCCTTCGACGACTGCGCTTGCAGCAGGAACGAGCTGAAATCCTGCGTGTTCAGCGGATGGCGGACCTTGCCCAGCACCTTCGCCCCGCCCTTCAGCGCCACCGCCTCGGTGTCGCGCTCGAGCGCGTGCCCGAACGCATAGTCGGCGGTCAGGAAGAACCAGGAATCGCCTCCAGTCTTGACGATCGCGCTGCCGGTGCCATTGGCGAGCATCCAGGTGTCGTAGGTCCAGTGGATCGTGTTCGGCGAGCAGGCCTTGCCGGTCAGGTCCGACGACGCGGCGCCGGAGACCAAGAACGCCTTGCCCTTGTCGCGGGTGAGCTGGTTCACCGCGAGCGCGACGCCCGAGTTCGGCGTGTCCACGATGACGTCCACCTTGTCCACGTCATACCACTGGCGCGCGACGCTGCTGCCCACGTCCGGCTTGTTCTGGTGGTCGGCGGACACGAACTCCACCTTGACGCCGCGCTTTTCGATGCCAGAGTCCTCGACCGCCAGGCGTGCCGCGAGCACAGAGCCCACGCCGGAGAGGTCGGTGTAGAGGCTCGACATGTCCGTCAGCACGCCGATCTTGATCACGCCGTCGGAAATTTGCGCTTGCACGGCGCCGGCCATGAGCGTGCTCGCGACCGCGGCCGCTGCCAAACTGCGTTTGATCATTTTCATGCGATTACTCCTTGGTAGTTGCGGGGGCTCGCGGCGGCCGGAAAGGGCCGTTCTCGAGCCGGTGATTGGGTGGCTGCCTATACGCCCAGGTAGTCGTGGAGCTTGGACATGTTGGCCGCAAGCTCCGCGTTGGGAATCATGTCGACGACGCGCCCGTGCTCCATCACATAGTGACGGTCGGCAACGGTCGCGGCGAAACGGAAATTCTGCTCGACCAGCAGGATCGTGAAACCGTCGCGCTTGAGGCGTTCGATGGTGCGACCGATCTGCTGGACGATCACGGGCGCCAGGCCCTCGGTCGGCTCGTCGAGCAGCAGCAGCCGCGCGCCGGTACGCAGGATACGCCCGATCGCCAGCATCTGCTGCTCGCCGCCGGAGAGCTTGGTGCCCTGGCTCGAAAGGCGCTCCTTGAGATTCGGGAACAGCTCGAAGACCTGCTCCACCGACAGCCCCCCCGGCTGCACCTGCGGCGGCAGCATCAGGTTCTCCTCGACGTTGAGGCTCGAGAAGATACCGCGCTCCTCGGGGCAATAGGCGATCCCGAGCCGGGCGATGCGGTTCGACACCAGCCGGATGGTCTCGTGTCCGTCGTAGACGATCGAGCCCTCGCGGCGCGGCACGATGCCCATGATGGATTTCAGCGTCGTGGTCTTGCCGGCGCCGTTGCGGCCGAGCAGCGTCACCACCTCGCCCGCCGCGATCTCGAAATCGACGCCGTGCAGCACGTGCGATTCGCCGTACCAGGCATTGAACCCGCGCGCGACGAACAGCGCGCCGCGACCCCGCGGATCAGCGGCAGCCGGTGCGCTCTGCGCGCCTTCAGGCATGGGCGGTCCCCAGATAGGCCTCGACCACGGCCGGATGCTCGGACACGGCCTGGTAGTTGCCTTCGGCGAGCACTTCGCCGCGCGCCAGCACCGTGATATGGTCCGACAGCGTCGACACCACCGAAAGGTTGTGTTCGACCATCAGCACGGTCCGGTTGGCGGAGACGCGCTTGATCAGCGCCGTGATCCGGGCCACGTCTTCGTGGCCCATGCCGGCGGTCGGCTCGTCCAGCAGCATCATCTCCGGGTCGAGCGCGAGCGTGGTGGCGATTTCCAAAGCCCGCTTGCGCCCGTAGGCCAGTTCGCCGGCGGCCGTGTTCTCGTAGCCGTCTAGCCCGACCGCCGCGATCAGTTCGTCCGCGCGGGCGTTGTGGTCGTTCAGCACCGATTCGCCTCGCCAGAAATCGAACGAGTGGCCGCGCCGCTGTTGCAGCGCAATGCGGACATTCTCGCGCACCGAAAGCTTCGGGAACACCGCGGAAATCTGGAACGATCGCGCCAGACCCATGCGCGCGATGTCCGCGGGGCGCGAACCGGTGATCTCACGCCCCTTGAAGAAGATCTGCCCGCGCGTCGCGGTCAGGAAATGGGTCAGCAGGTTGAAGCAGGTGGTCTTGCCGGCGCCGTTGGGTCCGATCAGCGCATGAATGGTCCCGCGCCGGATCGCCAGGTTGACATCTTTGACCGCGACGAATCCCTTGAACTCCTTGGAAAGCCCGCGCGTCTCGAGGATTACGTCGTCAGCCATTTCTCACCGCAGCATCATGCGGGCCCGGGCGTACCTTACACCAGCCCCGTCGGTCGGGGTGCCGACGCCTTTATCGACCTCACCGGAGCGGCCGGCTGCAATCGGCCGGCGGGGGCCAAGCGAGCGTCGGCGTGCCCGCGCAGACGGCGCCGCGATAGGGACCGCCTGGCTCGGCGTAGAATGGCCCGCCGAATTTCTGCACTGCCGGACTCGCTGCACGGAGGTTGCTTGCGCCTCAAGAAGGTCGTCGATCCCCAGGATGCCGTCGCCGTGATTCGCAACGGCGACGTCGTCGCCAGTACCGGTTACGGCGGCAACGGTACTCCCGATCAACTGTTTGTCGCGCTCGAGGAGCGCTTTCTCGCGACCGGAACTCCGCGCGACCTGACGCTGGTGTTCGCCGGTGGCCAGGGGGACGGCCGCGAGAAGGGATTGAACCACCTCGGCCACGAAGGCCTGGTGCGGCGAGTCATCGGCGGGCACTTCGGCCTGATGCCTCGCATCGAGCGGCTGATCGTCGCAAACCGCATCGAGGCCTACAACCTGCCCGAAGGCGTCATCACCCACCTGTACCGCGATATCGCCGCGGGCAAGCCGGGTACGCTGACCCGCGTCGGACTCGGGACCTTCGTCGATCCGCGCCACGGCGGCGGGCGCATGAACGCCAAGACGACCGAGCCGCTGGTGCGTCTCATCGAAGTCGATGGGGAGGAGTACCTGCTGTATCGCGCGTTTCCCATCCATATCGCGCTGCTGCGGGGCACTTCCGCGGATCCGGACGGCAACCTGACCGGGGAGCGCGAATCGCTGGTCCTCGAGAATCTCGCGCTGGCGATCGCGGCGAGGAACTCGGGCGGGCTCGCAATCTGCCAGGTCGGGTGGATCGCCGCCGAGGGCTCCCTCGACGCACGCAACGTGCGGGTGCCGGGCATCCTGGTCGACTGCGTTGTCGCGGCAGCGCCCGAGCACCACATGCAGACCTACGGAACGCAGTACAACCCGGCGTTCTCCGGCGAGATGCGCGTGCCGATCAAGGCGCTCCAACCCATGCCGCTCGACCACGCCAAGGTGATCGCGCGGCGCGCCGCGATGGAGTTGTCCGCGAACGCGGTTATCAACGTCGGCATCGGCATGCCGGACAACGTCGCGCGCATCGCCGCGGAAGAGCACATCGCCGACCTGATTACGCTGACCGTCGACCCCGGCGTTATCGGCGGCGTGCCGATGGGCGGCGCGGACTTCGGCGCGGCCGTGAACTGGCAGGCCACCATCGACCATGGCGCCGAGTTCGACCTGATCGACGGCGGCGGACTCGACACCGCGTTCCTGGGCTTCGGCGAATGCGACCGCGAGGGCAACGTCAACGCGAGCCGCTTTGGCGATCGCGTGCCCGGCTGCGGCGGGTTCATCAACATCAGCCAGTCGAGCCGCAAGATCGTGTTCACCGGCACCTTCACCTCGGGCGGCCTCGCTACCACCATCGCCGATGGCCGGCTTGCAATCGCGAGCGAAGGCCGCTTCGGCAAGTTCGTCGAGCGCGTCGGTCATCTGACGTTCAGCGGGCCGCGCGCTGCAGCGCGCGGTCAGGAAGTGCTGTTTGTCACTGAGCGCTGCGTGTTCAGGCTCGACGCGGGAGGCTTGGTCCTCGCCGAGGTCGCCCCCGGGATCGACATTGCCCGCGACATCCTGCGGCTGCTTCCGTTCGCGGTCGACACCTCGGCGACGGTCAGCATGAACCCGGCGCTGTTCCTGCCCGGTCCGATCGGCTTGCGCTCGCGGATGCTGGACATCCATATCGAAGACCGGCTGTCCTACGATCCCGAGTCGAACACCGTGTTCATGGACTACGCGCGGATGCGCGTCAAAAACGCGGCTGAAGTCGCGGAGATCCTCGCCGCAGTCGACCGGTTGCTCTCGCCGCTCGGCAAGCGTGTGAATTCGGTGGTCAACTACGAGGGCTTCGCGGTCGACGACGACGCGGCGAGCGCTTACATGGACGCCGTCAAGTACGTGGAAGACCGTTACTATCTCAAGGTCGCGCGCTACACCAGCAACGCGTTCCTGCGCCTGAAACTGGGTCGCGAACTCGAGGAGCGGCGATTGACCTCCACGGTGTTCGAATCCGCCGGCGAAGCGCGCACGGGAATCGCCGGCAACCGAGGGCGCCCGCGCTCCTGAGTCCCTGCTTCACTCCCAGTTGGGCTTGCGCTTTTCGATGAAGGCGCCCACCCCCTCGGCCGCGTCGTCGTCCAGCATGTTGCGGGTGATCGCCTTGCTCGCCGCGCCGTAGGCCTGCACCAGCCTCGCCTCGATCTGCTCGTAGAACAGCGCCTTGCCCGCGGCGATCACGGCACGCGGCTTGTCGACGATCATGTTGATCAGTCGCCCGAGTTCGCGGTCGAGTTCGCCCGGCGGCACGACGCTGTTGACGAGCCCCCAGTCGAGCGCGGTGGCCGCGTCGATGAACTCGCCGGTAAACAGCATCTCGAAGGCCCGCTTGCGCGAGACATTGCGGGATACCGGCACGCCAGGGGTCGCGCAGAACAGCCCGAAGTTGATGCCGGAAGTCGCGAAACGCGCCTCGGTCGTTGCCACCGCGAGATCGCAAGCCGCGACGACCTGGCAGCCGGCGGCCGTCGCCACGCCGTGCACACGCGCGATGACCGGCTGCGGCAACGCCTGCATCGAGAGCATCACCCGGCTGCAGCGCGCGAACAGGTCGCCGATGAAGGCCTCGTTGCGGTTGGCCATCATCTCCTTCAGGTCGTGGCCGCCCGAGAACGCCGACCCGTTGCCGGCGATGACCACCACTCGCACCTTCTTGTCGGCGGCGATGACATCGAGGGCGGCCTGCATCGCCTCCAGCATGTCCATCGAAATCGCGTTGAACTGGCGCGGACGGTTCATCGTCAGCCAGGCCACGCCATTCTCGATACGGCTCTGGAGCACGGGTTCGGCGATGCCCTGCTGATCCTTGCTGCCGCGTGTCGCGTTCATGACCATGGTCGGTCCTATTCGATGGCGCTGGACGAACGCGCCCGTTCGCGCAGCAGGTACTTCTGGATCTTGCCGGTCGAGGTCTTCGGCAGCGCGCAGAACTCGATCGATCGGGGAATCTTGAACCCGGCGAGATGCGCCCTGCAGTGCGTGATCAGCGCTTCCGCCGAAACCTCGGCGCCGGGCTTCAGCTCGACATAGGCACGCGGCGACTCGCCCCATTTCGGATCCGGCTGGGCAACGACCGCCGCTGCCAGCACCGCGGGATGGCGATACAGCGCATCCTCGACCTCGAGCGAACTCACGTTCTCGCCCCCGGAGATGATGATGTCCTTGCTGCGGTCCTTGATCTTGACGTAGCCGTCGGCGTGCAATACCGCAAGGTCGCCGGTGTGGAACCAGCCGCCGGCGAAG
>JBKKAZ010000023.1:0-18049 GCA_046714435.1 Casimicrobiaceae bacterium | reverse complement strand
CTGTCGGAAGTTCCCGCCGAGCGCATCAAGTCGCCGATGAAGGTCGCCGACATCCCCCGGCTGTTCACACCGGAGACCTTCGCCAAGCTCGTGATCCGGGCCCAGCGCGAGCAGGCCTGAGTGCCGGTGATGGGCGGCCGCTATGCCGCGTTCACGTTCATCGATCGCATCACCGCTTTCGAGCCGGGCGTCAGCGCGCGGGGAAGCTTTCACATTCCGGCGCGCGTCGATGCGTTTTCGTCGTCGTTGGTCGCCGAGGCAATCGGGCAACTCGCCGCCTGGGTCGCGGTGTCGAAACTCAATTTCCGGCTGCGTCCGGTCGCGGGGATCGCGAGCGAGACGCTCTACGGTGGTGCCCCCCGCCCCGGTGACAGCCTCGAAACCGAGATTCGCATCGACTCGTGCGAGGATGATGCGGTCGCCTACCACGGCTGGGCTCGCATCGGCGGGGTCAGCGTGTTGGAACTGCGCGGCTGCGTCGGCCCGATGCTTCCGCTCGACGATTTCGACGATCCGGTCGCGATGCGGGCGTTTTTCGCCACGCTCTGCGGCGAGGGCGCGCCGCCCGATCGCTTTCCAGGCATGACTCCCCTGACGCTGGTAGCGATCGAACACGATCCAGGGCGCTTCGCAAGCGCGCGACTCGACGTTCCCCGCGACGCGACCTTTTTCGCCGATCACTTCCCGCGCCGGCCGGTGTTTCCGGGGACGCTGTTGCTCGACCGCATGACGGCGCTCGCGAGCGGCGTGGTCGGCGAGGCGGCGGCGGGGCGCACCGCCACGTTGCGGCGCGTCACCGATGTGAAGCTTCGCGCGTTCACCGAGCCCGGATCGCGGCTGGAATTGCGGGCGACCGTCGACGGCGCGCAGCGTGACGCGATCACCGTTGAGCTCGAGGCGCGCGCCAAAGGCCAGCGTCGCCCGGTCGGCGGGGCGACAGCGAGTTTCGAGTTGCGACCATGAAGCGGCGCGTCGCAATTACCGGCGTGGGCCTGGTCACGCCCGCCGGGAACGACACCGCGACGACCTGGGCGCGATTGCTCGAAGGCAGGAGCTGCGGCGCGCCGATCGGCAATTTCGACGCGAGCGGTTTCTCGACCCGCATCGCGGCCGAGGTCCGCGACTTCGACAAGCTGCCGCTTCCCGGCGATCGCAAGCTCGTCAAGTTCGCGTCCCGCTCGCATCGCTTCGCGCTGGTTGCCGCGGAAGAAGCCCTGCGCGATGCGGACATCGCGCCGACTTCGAAGGACCGCACGCGCTGGGGCTGCGTGGTCGGCACCGGCATGATGACCGTCGCGTACGACGAATTGGCAAGCCTTCAGCGCAACGCGGCAGTCGACGGCGAACTGGTGCCCGAGAAGATGCTGACCGATCCGACCTCCAACGATCCAATGGCGTTCTGTCGCAGCCAGGCGACAGCCGGCGTCGCGCTCCTGATGCGCTGCTTCGGCATCGGTGGCTACGCGTCGTCGGTGCATACGGCCTGCGCATCGGGTGGCCAGGCGATCGGCACCGCGATGCGCGTGATCCGGCGCGGCGCCGCGGATCGCGTGCTCGCCGGTGGCTTCGACTCGATGGTGTCGCCGGTGGGACTGGCCGGGTTCTGCCTGCTGTCCGCCGTGTCACCGGACAACGACCATCCCGAGCGCGCCAGCCGGCCGTTCGACCTCACCCGCAACGGCTTCCTGCTTGGCGAAGGCGCCGGCTTTGTGGTCCTCGAGGCCTGGGAACTGGCGGTGGCGCGTGGCGCGAGGATTTATGCGGAAATCGCGGGCGATGGCAACTCGTTATCCTCCTACCGGATCACCGACTCGCACCCCTCCGGCGACGGCCCGATCCAGGCGATGCGCCGCGCGCTGGCCGACGCGGGTGCCACGGCCGACGACGTCGATTACCTGAACGCGCACGGCACCTCGACGCCGATGAACGACAAGAGCGAAGCCGCGGCCGCAGCGGTCGTGTTCGGCGATCGCGTCGCCAAGGTGGCGGTCAGCTCGACCAAGAGCGTGATGGGCCACCTGATCGCAGCCGCCGGGGCCGTGGAGGGCGTGGTGTGCGCAATGGCGATTCGCGAGTCGCTGCTCCCGGTCAATGCCAACCTGGTTGAAGTCGACCCGGATTGCGCGCATCTGGACATCGTGCGCAACACGCCGCGCCGGTGTCGTGTGCGCGTCGCGCTGTCGAACTCGCTGGGATTCGGCGGCAGCAACAGCAGTCTCGCCTTCCGGCACCCCGAGGAGACGGCGGCGATCATCGAACGCGAATCGAGGGGATCGCGGTGAGCCGCATCGTGATCACCGGCAACGCAGCGATCTGCGCCTCCGGCCGCAGTCCCGCCGACATTGTCGACGCCGCGCTCGCGGGCCGCTCCGCGATCGGAGAGATTGCCTCGTTCGACGCTTCGGCCTGGCCTCGAAGACGCGCGGCGGAAGTGGTCGATTACGATGCCGCGAAGCTGGCCGGTGACCGCAAGCTCCTGAAGCTGATCCGCCGCTCCGATGTGTTCGGCATCTACGCTGCCACGCAGGCGATCGACCAGGCCGGATTCGGCGCCTGGCGCGAGACGCTGGACGAACCGGCGAACATCGCCTTTGGCGAGGCCACCGGCTGCTACGTCGGCTCCGGTGGCGGCGCGTTCTACGTCAACTACGACTTTTTTCCATTGATGGCTGAGGCCGGCGACGCGATGGAGGCGTTCGGCCGCGATCTCGCCAGCTCGGTCAACCCGATGTGGCTGCTGCGCACGCTCCCCAACAACGTACTCTGTCACGTTGGCATCCGGCACGCGCTCAAGGGCCCCAACGGTTGCATCACCAACCACACCACCAGCGGCGTGCTCGCGATGATCGAAGGCGCGGAGACGATCCGCGAGGGCGAAGCGGAGCGCGTAGTGGCGGTGGGCCACGATGCGCCGGTCGAGCCGCAATTGCTGCTCTACTACCACCGCTGCGGACTGATCGCCCAGACCGAGATCAAGCCCTTCGATGTCTCGCGCGACGGCAGCCTGCTCGGCGAAGGTGCGGGAGCCATGGTGCTGGAAACCGAAGCCTCGGCCAGGTTGCGCGGGGCGACGATACTGGGTGAGTACCTGGGCGGCGGCGATGCGTCGGACGGGCTTGGATTGCTCGCGCTCGATCCTTCAGGCGAGGGTGTTGCGCGCGCCGTCGACGCAGCACTGGCCGATGCGAAGCTTGCTCGCGACCAGGTCGCGCTGATCGTCGCGCATGCCAACGGCACGCCGCAATCCGATGCGTCGGAGGCGGCCGGCTTGCGGCAGGTGTTCGGAAAACGCACGCCCCCCGTCACCGGATTCAAATGGGCGACCGGCCACCCGATCGCCGCCTCGGGCATTCTCGACGCGACGCTTGCGCTCGAATCCGGACGGCGTCGTGTAGTTCCCGGCATAGCGACGCTGGAGAAGCTCGACCCCGCCTGCGAGGGCATCGACGTGTCGTCGTCGACCCGGCCACTCGAGGGCGACGTCGTGCTCGTCGTCTGCCGTGGCTTCGGTGGCACCAACGCCGCCGTCCTGCTGCGCGCCATCCGGCCGTGACCGCGGCCGCCGCCGCGCCTTTCGACGCCATCGAGCGCTGTGCGATCGACTCGGTCGAGATTGCGCGGATCGAGCGGCTGCTGCGCGAGACGCCGCCGGACGCACTCACGAAGCTCTACTCGGCGCAGGAGCTGTCCGATGCCGGGGAGGGCGAAGGACGTGCAGCGAGTCTTGCCGCGCGGTTCGCCGCCAAGGAGGCCTGCCAGAAGCTGTTTCCCCGCGAGACCGCGCTGGGCCAGTTGGTTGCAACCGATTTTTCGGTCGCTCGCGATTCATTCGGCGCACCGGCCATCATCGCCGGCCCGGCCGCGCACGCCGCGATGGCACGCGCGCGCATTGCCGGCATCGCGATCTCGCTAACGCATACCGCAACCACGGCGAGCGCGGTCGCCCTCGCGCTGCCCGCGCAGACCACTGCACCCCTTGCTGGACGCCTGCTGTACCGCTGGCTGCCGATTCGACGCCGGGTGATCGTCGAGAACTTGCGGCGCGTGTTCGGCGCGCAGGTCCCGGAAGCCGAGATCACGCGGCTGGCGCAGGCGCACTACGGCCACTTGTTCGCGCTCGCCAGCGAGTTCCTGCGCTATCGATGGTACTCGGCACGGCGCAAGCGCGCATTGGTCAGCGTCGAGGGCGTCGACGAATTCACCCGCGCGTGGGTCGCCCGCAAGGGCGTGCTGGTGCTCACCGGGCATTTCGGCAACTTCGAGGTCGCGACACTTGCCGGTCTCGCGCAGTTCCCGGAGGTTCATGGGCGAATGCATATCGTGCGGCGCCCGATCAAGCCGGCCTGGCTCGACGCACTGGTGAACCGCCGGATGCGCCGCGCGGGGTTCGGGACGATCGGCAAGCGCGGATCGCTCGACGCCATGCTCTCACGGCTGGAACAAGGCGACGCAATCGTGTTTCCGTTCGACCAGCACGCCCGGCGTCCCGACGGCATCGAAGTCGAGTTCTTCGGGCACGCAGCGGGAACCTTCAAGAGTCTTGCGATCATCGCGCTCGCCACCGGAACGCCGGTGCTGCCCGTGTCGTCGTGGCGCAAGCCCGACGGAACCCATGTGCTGCGCTTCGAGCCGGCGCTGCCGTTGCACACGGCCGAGGATCCCGACGAGGAAATCCGGCGCAACACCCGCGCCTACAACCAGGCGCTCGAGCGCATGGTGCTGCGCCATCCCGAGCAGTGGTGGTGGGTGCACCGGCGCTGGAAGCCCGCGGGCACCCGCCGGCGCTGACCCGCCCGGAATGAGCCGGCCGACGTCGCTTCAGCGCATCGCCGGGGCGTTTCCGCCGGCATCGAGAACAAAGATCGCGGGGCGCTTCGCATAGCCGGCGAAGTCGCGTCCGCGCCATTCGCGCACCGTGCGCGTCAGCACCGATTCGCCCGGCAGCGTCAGGTCGACGGCCACGCACACTCGCGTCGCCGGCGCCAGCGCCTCCACCAGGGTCGCCAGCATGGCGACGTTGCGATAGGGCGTCTCGATGAACAGTTGCGCGCCACCCCGGTTCCGGGACTGCGATTCGAGCTTTCGCAGCGCGTCGGCGCGTTCGGCGCTCTTCGCGGGCAGGTAACCGTGGAAAGTGAAGCGCTGCCCGTTCATGCCGGAGGCCATCAATGCGAGCAGCAGCGAGGACGGCCCGACCAGCGGCACGACGCGAATGGCGTTCTCGTGCGCGGTAGCGACCAGGTTGGCGCCGGGATCGGCAATGCTCGGGCAGCCGGCATCGGAAAGCAGGCCGATGTCGTGACCTTCGTACGTGGGTGCGAGCAACGCGGCCAGCTCGGTCCGATCGGTCGCCTCGCCGATTGCGCGGATCGCCAGCGCGGCGATCGGCTTCGCCGGTTCGAGCGACTTCAGGAAGGCACGCGCCGGCTTCGGCGTTTCGACGATCCAGTGCGCGAGCGCTCGAGCAATCTCGAGGGTACGAGCGGGCAGCACCTGCTCGGGAGCAATCGTGCCGAGCAGGTTCGGAACCAGGAACAACCGGCCCCGTGTCATGGCGCAAGCGCCAGTACGTCGAGGCCCTCCGCCCGAAGCATCCGCACCAGCGCAATCAGCGGCAATCCGATCAGTGCCGTCGGGTCGTCGCTCTGGATGCTCTCGAACAGCGCGATGCCAAGCGCCTCCGCCTTCACGGCACCCGCGCAATCGTACGGCTGCTCGCGGCGAAGATAGGCATCGATTTCGGCCGCGCCGAGCACGCGAAAGCGGCTGGTAACATCGACGCACTCGCGCTGCACCCTGCCATTCGCTGCGTTGACGAGCGCGAGCGCGGTATGGAACACCACGGTTCGTCCCGACAGTTCCGAAAGCATCCGCACCGCGTCGTCGTGGTCGCGCGGCTTGCCGACCGCATGGCCGTCCCGGTCGGCGACCTGGTCCGAGCCGATGACGAGACCCGCCTTGCGCGACTCGGCGACCTGATACGCCTTGCTTTCGGCGAGCCGCAGCGCCGTCGCGGCTGGGCTCTCGCCGGGCAGCACCGTCTCGTCGACCGCAGGTGTGAGGACCTCGAAGGGCCACTGCAGGCGCTCGAGCAGCGCGCGCCGGTAAGCTGAGCTCGAGGCCAGGATCAGTGGCGCGTTCACCATTGTTTTTGCGGGGATTTTTGACAGAACCGGCAAAGGCCGCTATTATGCGCGGTTTACGCTTCTCGGCTCAAATCACGACCTTCGGAGGCGCTCCGCAGGCTTGGGGAGCGTCGGAAGGGCGCGGAAATGCAGCAGCGGGTCGCGCGGTTCGATGCATTCACGCTCTCGGCGTCGCAGGGCGAGCTACGCGGCACCGTGACGCCGGCGTCGCTCGAACGACTCGGGGACCGCGTTGCGGAGGGCAGCGGAGAGATCCAGTGGACGATCCGCGGCGGCAGCGATCCGCTTGGGCGGCCCGCAATCTCGGTCGAGCTCGACGGAAGCGTGCCGCTGGTGTGCCAGCGCTGCCTTGGAGAGTTGCGGCACGCGGTGGACCAGACCACGACACTGCTGCTCGCACGAAGCGACGCCGAGCTCGAGCAGCTGGACGAAGCGAGCGAACACGAAGTGGTGCTGGCGGACGCGCCGCTCGAAGCGTTGGCGCTGGTGGAGGACGAGCTGCTGCTCACCCTGCCGTTTGCGCCAAGGCACGATGCGGAGTGCAGCGCGAGCGCCGACGCCGATTCGCGCAGCGCCTAGCGGTCGCGGCGGGGCCGGTAGACAATCACGAAAGCAACCCAGGAGTTTCAAGCCATGGCAGTCCAGCAGAACAAGAAATCGCCGTCGAAGCGCGGCATGCACCGCGCGCACAACTTCATCTCGGCCGCGCCGCTCGCGGTGGAGCCGGTCTCCGGCGAAACCCACATTCGCCACCACATCAGCCCCAGCGGCTACTATCGCGGCAAGAAGGTCGTCAAGACCAAGGCCGACGATTGACCCACGGCCGTGCGCCGAGGCGCCCCACGGCGTGGGGGGGGGGGCCCCCCCCCCCCCCCCCCCCCCCCCCCCGGGGCCGGGGGGGCCCCCCGCCGCGCCGGTAGTCGGCGCGCGGGTTTGACGCCGCGTCGATAACGACGCGCAACCCAGTTCGCGAGACGCCTGATCCATGCCCGTCACGGTCGCTGTCGACGCGATGGGGGGTGACTACGGCCCCGCGGTAACGATTCCCGCGGCGATCGCCTTTCTCGTGGCAACACCGCAGGCGTCGGTGATCCTGGTCGGACTCGAGGAGCCGATCCGCCTCGCGCTCGCCAGGGTTCCGGCCGCGCTGAAGGATCGCATCACCGTGCATCCCGCAAGCGAGGTCGTGGCGATGGACGAACCGCCGGCCGACGCGCTGCGGCGCAAGAAGGATTCGTCGATGCGGGTCGCCATCAACCTGGTGAAGGAGGGATGCGCCCAGGCCTGCGTATCAGCGGGGAACACCGGCGCGCTGATGGCGATCGCGCGCTTTGTGCTGAAGACGCTGCCCGGCATCGACCGCCCGGCGATCGCATCGCAGCTTCCCACGCGGACCGGCGTGGTCACCGTCCTCGATCTCGGCGCCAACGTCAACTGCACGCCCGTGCAGCTGGTGCAGTTCGCCGCGATGGGCTCGGCGCTCGCGTCGGCGGTCGAGCATATCGAGCGCCCGACGGTCGGCCTGCTCAACGTCGGCGAGGAGGAGATCAAGGGCAGCGACGTCGTGAAGCAGACCGCCGAGCTGCTTCGCAGCTCCGGACTCAACTTCTACGGCAATGTCGAGGGCGACGACATCTACAAGGGCACGACCGACGTCGTGGTCTGCGACGGATTCGTCGGGAACGTGATGCTGAAAGCCTCGGAGGGCCTGGTGGGTATGCTCTACGAATTCCTGAAGGGCGAGTTCACCCGCAATCCGCTGACCCGTTTCGCGGCGGTGGTGGCCTATCCGGTGCTCGCCGCACTCAAGCGGCGCATGGACCCGCGCCGCCACAACGGCGCGACGCTGGTCGGGTTGAAGGGCGTCGTGGTCAAGAGCCACGGCGGGGCGGACACGCTGGCGTTCACCAGCGCGCTGGCGAAGGCGCACGCCGAAGTCACCGAAGGCGTGCTCGACCGGATCGCGCAGCGAATCGCTGCCATGCCGGCGGTGATGCTCGCCGAGGCGGGCCCGGATGCCGTCCGCAGCGCGTAGCGATCATGCCTAGCCGCATCGCAGGGACCGGGGGCTATCTGCCAGCCCGCGTCCTGACCAACGCCGAACTTTCCGAGAGCGTCGCAACCAGCGACGAGTGGATTCGCACGCGCACCGGGATCGCGCAGCGCCACATCGCTGCCGACGACGAACTCACCTCGGATATGGCCGTCGCGGCGTCGCTTCGGGCGCTCGACGCGGCGAAGCTCGCGCCCGCCGACGTCGACCTAATCGTGATCGCGACCACCACACCCGACATGATCTTCCCGTCCACGGCGTGCATCGTGCAGGCGAAGCTCGGCGCGCGGGGCGGCCCCGCATTCGACGTGCAGGCAGTGTGCGCGGGCTTTGTCTATGCGCTGACGCTCGCCGACAAGATGGTCGCGAGCGGCGCCGCGCGCAACGCCCTGGTGGTGGGTGCCGAGATCTACTCGCGCATACTCGACTGGAACGATCGTGGCACCTGCGTGCTGTTCGGCGACGGTGCCGGCGCCGTGGTGTTGCTGCCCTCCGCGCAACCCGGCGTGCTCGCCACCAAGCTCCACGCGGATGGACATTACAAGGACATCCTGTGCGTCCCGGGACAGGTGCATCGGGGCGTGGTCACGGGTTCGCCGTTTCTCCGTATGGAGGGCGGTCACGTGTTCAAGTTCGCGGTGAAGGTGCTGGCGGATGCCGCGCAGGATGCGCTCGACCTCGCCGGTCTGCCCGTGTCGGCCATCGACTGGCTGATCCCTCACCAGGCGAATCTGCGCATCATGGACGCGACGGCAAAGAAGCTGCATCTGCCGCTGGAGAAGGTGGTGGTGACGGTCGACCGGCACGCCAACACTTCCGCCGCATCGATTCCGTTGGCGCTCGACGTCGCGGTGCGCGATGGGCGCGTGCGTCCCGGGCAGCACGTGATGATGCTGGGCGTCGGCGGCGGCTTCACCTGGGGCTCGGCGCTGGTGCGCTGGGTCGGGTAGCATCGCGCCGATGAGACTCGCCTTCGTATTCCCCGGCCAGGGTTCTCAATCGGTCGGCATGATGAAGAGCTTTGACGATCACCCGGTCGTGCGCGAGACCTTCGACGAAGCGTCGGGTGTACTCGGCGCGGACCTGTGGGCGCTCGTTACCCAGGGTCCGCAGGAGGCGCTGGACCTCACCGTCAACACCCAGCCGGTGATGTTGTCCGCCGGCGTTGCAGTCTGGCGCGCATGGCAGGCCGCCGGAGGAGCGCTGCCCGAGGTGCTGGCCGGGCACAGCCTCGGCGAGTACTCGGCGCTGGTGGCATCGGGCGCACTCGCCTTCAAGGACGCCGTTCCGCTGGTGCACTTTCGCGCGCAGGCGATGCAGGACGCCGTGCCCGCGGGGCAGGGGGCAATGGCGGCAATTCTTGGAGCGGATGACGAGACGGTGGCTGCGGCTTGTCGCCAGGCTGCGGAAGGGCAGGTCGTCGAGTCGGTGAATTTCAATGCGCCCGGACAACTGGTGATTGCGGGCGAGCGCGGTGCCGTGGAACGCGCGATGCAGGCCGCCAAGGCGATGGGTGCGCGGCGGGCGGTGCTGCTCCCGGTGTCGGCGCCGTTTCACAGTTCGCTCTTGAAACCCGCGGCGGACAAGCTCGCGGCGCGGCTTCGCGACGTGCCACTCGTTGCGCCGTCGATCCCCGTCGTGCACAACGTCGACGTCGCGCGACACGCGCTTCCCGACCAGATCCGCGCCGCACTCGCGCGGCAGGCGGCGAGTCCGGTCCGCTGGACGCAGACCATTCAGGCGTTCGCCGCTGGCGGCATTACCCACGTCGTCGAGTGCGGCCCCGGCAAGGTCCTCGCGAATCTCGTCAAGCGCATCGACGAGCATCTCGAAGGCTTCGCGCTTTCCAGCGGATCGATGATCGATGATTTGCGCGCGCAACTCGTTTCCTAGGGATCGTTGATGATCAATGGAGAACTCTCGCAACAGGTCGCTTTGGTCACCGGTGCGACGCGCGGCATCGGCAGGGCCATCGCGCTGGCGCTGGCACGCGAAGGCGCGACGGTGATCGGGACGGCGACCACCGACAACGGTGCTGCGAGCATCGGTGCCTACCTCGGCGAGGGTGGATTCGCAGGCAAGGGCATTGCCCTCGACGTGACCGACGCCACGGCCACCGAGACTGCGCTGGCCGCCATCGAGCGGGAGGTCGGCGCGGTCGCGATCCTGGTCAACAACGCCGGCATCACTCGCGACAATCTCCTCGTGCGCATGAAGGACGACGAGTGGGACGCGATCATGGCGACCAATCTCAAGCCGGCGTACCGGCTTGCCAAGGCGGTGCTGCGCGGCATGATGAAGGCGAGGCGCGGCCGGATCATCCAGATCGGCTCGGTGGTGGGCAGCAGCGGCAACCCCGGCCAGGCGAACTACGCGGCGGCGAAGGCCGCGCTGATCGGGTTCACCAAGTCGCTCGCGCAGGAAGTCGGCAGCCGCAACATCACTGTCAACTGCGTGTCGCCCGGCTTCATCGACACCGACATGACCCGGGGGCTGTCGGAGGCGCAGCGCGGCGAACTGCTGGCGAGGATACCGCTGGGCCGGCTCGGCAACCCCGCGGACATCGCCGACGCGGTCGCCTTCCTGGCCGGACCGCGCGCAGGCTACATCACCGGCACCACCCTGCACGTCAACGGCGGCATGTACATGGCATGATTCGTCGCCCCCGCGAAGGCGGGGGTCCGGTGTCTTTGCCGATGGGGAAGCCGACCTGAAAAGACACTGGGTCCCCGCCTTCGCGGGGATGACGGCCAGGTGCCGTCATTCTGGTAGAATCCGCGGGCTTTGAACATCACGCCCCGCGAGGGAGGAGTCGCATGGAGAACGTTGAGCAAAGAGTGAGGAAGATCGTTGCCGAGCAGCTCGGCGTCAACGAAGCCGAGATCAAGAACGAATCGTCGTTCGTCGACGACCTCGGCGCAGACTCGCTCGACACGGTGGAGCTGGTGATGGCGCTCGAGGAAGAGTTCGAGACCGAGATTCCCGACGAGGAAGCGGAGAAGATCACCACCGTCCAGCAGGCCATCAACTACGTCGGTTCGCATCTCAAGAAGTAGCCGGAGCGCCGCGCCGGTGCGCGCGCGGCGGCCGGCATAAGCTGGCGGGGCGTCGCGTCGGCGCTGCCACCGCACGGCGGCGCCCGCCGGAACCCGCACCCCACCCCGCCCATGTCCCGTCGTCGCGTCGTCGTCACCGGCCTCGGTATCGTTTCGCCCGTCGGCACCGGCGTCGGAGCCGCGTGGCCGGCGATTCTCGCCGCGCGCTCGGGCATAGCGCCGATCACACGCTTCGACGCCAGCGCGTTCCCTTCCCGCATCGCCGGCGAGGTCAAGGATTTCGACGTCACCCAATTTCTGTCCGGCAAGGAAGCGCGGCGCTACGACACCTTTATCCACTACGGATTGGTGGCGACGATGGAGGCGGTCCGCGACGCCGGGCTGGACCATTGGAGCGGCGACAAGGAGCGCGCCGGCGTGTGCATCGGTTCGGGCATCGGTGGATTGCCGATGATCGAGGACACCGCCAGGCACTACTTCGACGGCGGTCCGCGCAAGATCAGTCCGTTCTTCGTGCCGGGTTCGATCATCAACATGATCGCCGGACTGGTGTCGATTCACTACGGCTACAAGGGACCCAACCTCGGCATGGTCAGCGCATGTTCCTCGTCGAACCACAGCCTGGGCGAAGCGGCTCGCATGATCGAGTACGACGACGCCGACTTGATGGTCGCGGGCGGGGCCGAAGCCACGGTCAACGCGCTCGGCATCGGCGGGTTCTGCATCTCGCGCGCGCTGTCGACGCGCAACGATCAACCCGAAGCGGCCAGCCGGCCCTGGGACCGTGACCGCGACGGCTTCGTGCTTGGCGAAGGGGCCGGTGTGCTGGTGTTGGAGGAACTCGGTCACGCGAAGGCGAGAGGTGCGAAGATCTATTGCGAACTCGCCGGCTACGGCATGAGTGCCGACGCGCATCACGTTACCGCACCCCCCGAGGATGGTGATGGCGCTCGGCGCAGCATGCTCAATGCATTGCGCAATGCCGGGCTTGCTGCTGAGGACATCGACTACATCAACGCCCACGGGACGTCAACGCCACTGGGCGATGTTGCCGAATGCGTGGCCGTCAAGCGCGCATTCGGCGCGCATGCCGGCAAGCTCGTCATCAGTTCGACCAAATCGATGACCGGGCATCTGCTCGGCGCCGCGGGCGGGATCGAGGCGGTGTTTACCGTACTCGCCATCCGCGATCAGATCGCGCCGCCGACCGCGAACCTGGTCAATGCCGACCCGCAGTGCGACCTCGACTTCGCGCCGTTGAAAGCGCGCCCGATGCCGATACGCGCGGCGCTGTCCAACTCGTTCGGCTTCGGCGGCACCAACGCGACGCTGGTATTTCGCAAGTTCGGCTAGCCGGGCGAATTCCTTCAAAGACGTGCGCAAGCAAGAGCCATGGCGCTGATCGTCCAGAAGTACGGCGGGACCTCGGTCGGCTCGACCGAGCGGATCGCGAACGTTGCCCGTCGGATCGCGCGCTACCATCGCGAAGGCCACCAGCTGGTAGTCGTGGTGTCGGCGATGTCCGGCGAGACCAACCGGCTGCTCGGGCTGGCGCGGGAACTCGCCGCGGCTCCCGATCCCCGCGAACTCGACGTGGTGGCCGCCACCGGCGAGCAGGTGACGATCGGGTTGCTCGCAATCGCCCTGAAGGGTGTCGGCTTGGAAGCGCGAAGTTACACCGGCGGCCAGGTGCGCATCCTGACCGACAACGCGTTCACCAAGGCACGCATCCTCGAGATCGACGAGTCGAACATCCGCCGCGATCTCGCGGCGGGTGTGATCGTGATCGTCGCCGGGTTCCAGGGCGTCGACGCGGATGGCAACATCACGACACTCGGACGCGGCGGTTCGGACACTTCGGGGGTCGCGCTCGCCGCGGCGCTCGGCGCCGAAGAATGCCAGATCTACACCGACGTCGATGGCGTGTACACGACCGACCCGCGCATCGTCCCCGAGGCGCGGCGTCTCGACAAGCTGACGTTCGAGGAAATGCTGGAAATGGCGAGCCTCGGCTCGAAGGTGCTGCAGATCCGGTCGGTCGAGTTCGCGGGCAAGTACAAGGTCAAGCTGCGCGTGCTGTCGTCGTTCGAGGACCCCGACGTCACGTCGCAAGGCACGCTGATCACTTTCGAGGAAGACGAACACATGGAACAGGCGATCATCTCCGGCATTGCATTCCAGCGCGACGAGGCCAAGATCTCGCTGATGGGCGTCGACGACCGGCCGGGTATCGCCTACGCGATCCTGGGCTCGATCGCCGCTGCCAACATCGACGTGGACATGATCGTCCAGAACATCGGCGCTTCGGGACACGCCGATTTCTCCTTCACCGTCAATCGCAACGAGTACCAAAAGGCGCTGGACGTGCTCGCCGCCGAGAACGGCAGGAGTTTCCGGGCGCGCGAGATCATCGGCGACAACCGCATCGCGAAGCTGTCGCTGGTGGGGATCGGCATGAAGTCGCACGTCGGCATCGCCTCGCGCATGTTCAAGGTCCTCGCCGACGAGAACATCAACCTGCAGATGATCTCGACCTCGGAGATCAAGATCTCGGTGATCATCGACGAGAAGTACCTGGAGCTGGCCGTGCGCGTGCTGCACCGCGCCTTCGAGCTGGAAAAGGCCAAGGGAGAACTCGCCTGATGACAGCGCTCGCGCCCATCGCCGCCACCGGGCTTCGATGAGCAAAGGCGAGCCCGGGATTACGGTCGCGCGGCCTCGCATTCTCGAGACCAGGCGTGTCGAACTCGGCACCTTTTCGGTCGGCGACGAAGCGGTCATCGAATTCGGCCCGGGCTTGCAGCGCTTCCTCGGGCTGCACGACGATTCCAGTACCTCGATCGGCGAAGGGGGCGCGTTCGAGTGGACCATACCGGTCGGGGCCGCCGGGACCGCGGCATACGCAGCTGTCGAACCGACGGGTTTCGACGGTGTCAATGCCTGGACCGGCACCCGAAACGTGGTGCGCTGGATCCGCGCCTGCCGTCCCGACGAGACCTTGATCGCCAGTTGCCGGTTGGCCGCTCTGTCGCGCGCTGCAACGCTTCCCTACCGCGTGCACAGCCGCGATCGCGGCGATCTCCTGGTCGAGGGCGAGTTCGAGTTTGTTTCGGTGGTGCGTGATGCCCTGGGTCTGCACATCATCGAGCCGCGGCGGCGGCCCGATGCGCCGGTTAGCGGGCGCGGCGAAGCGAAACCACGCGACGTTGTCCCACCGGCACCTGCGTTGCCGGCATCCGAGGCTCGCGAATCCGCGGCATGGAATCACTTGCCCGTTTGGAGCGCAGATGCGCCATCGCTGCGCGAGGCGCCCGAGGACCTGCAGGATCCCCTGCTGGTGCTGCGTCCGCCACGGGTCGTGCGCGCATCCGGCGCGCGTGGCCACGTTGGGGCAGTCTGGGAATGGGTCTTTCCGCGCGATCTGTTGCGGCTGCTCGGCAACCCGGTCGGTGGCGCGAGCGAACCGCTGGGACGCCGCCACCATCCCTACGGGCGGCTGCTGGAAGGCATGGGCGTGTACGCCGCGTTGGCCATCGCGGGCGGCACGCAGCCGCGCACGCTCGAGGTCGAGTGGTGGTCGCCCACCCGCGGCGCAGAGGATTTTCGCATTCGCTCGACCCTCACAGCCTGCGAGGGCGGCGATGGCATGAGTGTTCACGACATCTACGAAGGCGAGCGCCCGGTGGGTACCGTGCGGGTCGCAGTAACCGTTCCTGCCTGATCGTCATCTGATGAGCCGACACGATCCGATCGAATTCATCGACCTCGCGCACGCGGTCAGGGCGACCGATCCCGCCTATCTCGACGCGCCGGCCCGTCCGCCGTTCGAGACTCGCATTCACGCGCTGGCCTGGTGCGCCGCCGACAGACGATTGTACGTCGTCGTTGCCGATGCGTTCGTGTTCTGGAGTGACGACGGTGGGCGCCACTGGCATGAAGTCGGCGATGTGAATCGCGGGAGCAGCGGCGTGCTGCATGGGCAGGGCATGCAGCACATCGACGCAATCGTCGACACGCCCGAAGGCAGCGTGCTGCTGATCGGACGCGACACCCACGACGCAACCGCCTCGGGCGTGGTCTGGCGCAAGCGGGCGGGCGCAAGCACGTTCGTGCGGATCGTCGCCACCGCCACGCCCTGGGCCACGACCAAGGGCGGCAATGCGACCGCCGGCTTCATCGGCGCGCCGCCGCGGGCGATGGTTGCATTCGCGGTGTATGCCTCGCCCGCCCACTTCTGGTACAGCCTCGACGACGGGCAGAGCTGGCGCCGCCAGGAACTCGGAACGACGTTTGCGCTGCATGTGCACGAGGTCTACCTGCATCGCAGCGCCACCTTGCAGCGCAACGCGCGGCTGTGGGTCTCCGGCGGTGACGACCCCTCCGGACGAGGCAGCGGCGTGGTCACTTTCGACAGTGTCGACGCAGACGGCGCGCTCGGCGGACAGAACTACGCGCTGCGCGAGCGTCCGGGCTACCGACTGGTCGGGCTCGCCGGCGACGGCAAGCACGTCTACATCGGCAACGAGTCGCTCTCGGGGGGCGCACTGCGCATTCTCGACAACGCGCAATCGATCGGACTCGGTGACTTCGAGTACGTGCTCGGCAAGCACCGCCACGATTATCACCAGTTTCGCTCGATGGTCGCGACTGCGGACGGGCTGCTCGCGGCTGCAAGCGACAGCTATGCGTATGTGAGCGACACCATCCGGGCGGACTCCGGCGGCTATCTCTATCTCTCCGGCGACGGCGGCGCCAGCTTCCGCGAGATCTCGCTCGGTATGAAGTGGATTACCGGTCTGGTCTGCGATGGCGCGGCGTTCTGGATCGCGGGTGGCATGAACCGCGAATACGGCGCCGATCCGTCTGCGCTCGCCATGTCGTTGCTGCGCGTTCCCAAGCCCGGTGCACTGGAGGCGCTGTCGGCGCCGTATTGCGCCAAGGCCGTGGTGCTGGACAGCAGCGCCTTCTACACGATGGCAGGCTACGCCGAGCATCCCCGACCGGCGCTCGGGCCCGGCGAGAGGACTTTCCGCGTCGATCTGTCGCCCTACGCGTCGGCGGTCGTTGAAGCGGAGACGTACGGCCCGGCAACGCTCGCCGTCGAAGCGCTGCCGTTCCAGAACTGGCATCCCGACGAGGACGCGTGGCGCGATGTCGCGACATTGTCGACAGCGGCCGGTCGCATCGCAGTGCAGCTGCCGGCGTTGGCCATGCACAACCGCTGGTTCCGGGTCCGCAATTCGGGAAATGTCGCGGTGGAACTGAAGAGAATCGCCTTTGTAGCCCGGCGCTAGTCCAGGCCGCCGATTCCCTCAAATTGCGGCGGTCGTCCAGCATCAGGCATGGCCGTTCGGACGATTCTTGCCGATGCGCACCGGGAGTACGCTGGCCCGATGCTGCGCTGGTGGCTCATTTTCAGGTGGATCTCCGAGGTGCATGGCGATGCGCTGGCCAAATTGCGGCTGGCGCTGGTTCTCGCCGGCGTGACGCTGATCGTTGCTTTCGCGCTGCATTAGCGCACATCTCGGAACCCGTCGCGCTCGTACGCAAACGCGAACGGCCCGCGTGGGGCCGTTCTGGTGTTGGCGGAGAGGGAGTCCGCTATATCTTATGCGAAATCAAAAGCATACAATCGTAGCGGAAGCGTTACTCCAGGTCTCCCCCACGACCCGCGAGCACCGGTTGCAATCACGCCACTGCGGCGGCACGGCGGCCGATTTCGACCGAGTGCTCCGGACGCGCGGGTTGGTAGCTGGCAGCTACCTGTCGTAGTATCGCGGCATGAGCGTCGCCGCAACGAAAGTCCTGAGGATACGCGCCACCTGGGACGAAGAGGCGCGCGTCTGGGTGGCCGAATCCGAGGACCTGCCCGGGCTCGCGACCGAGGCCGAATCGCTCGACACGCTGCTCGCCAAACTGCGCATCATGATCCCCGAGCTGATCGAGGCCAATGACGGTGAGCTGACCGACGACGTGCCGTTCGAGCTTCTCGCCCGTGAGCATGCCGCGGCACGGCCCTAGCGCTGTTAGCCCGGTTCAGTGAACGATTTTGCACCCGAGCTGCGTCGGGTGCTCCTCGCCGCAGGCTGTCGCTTCCATCGTCACGGCAAGGGCGACCATGAAATTTGGTACAGCCCGATCAGCAAGCGCTGCTTCACCGTCGACGGCCGGATCAAGTCCCGGCACACCACGAACGCGGTGCTGAAGCAGGCGGGGCTACCCAAGCAGTTCTAGCGCCAGGGCGTAGCACCCGCGCGGCGTCTGGTGCAATCGTAGGTTTCCCGGCAAGTAGACGTGAAACAGGGAATTGGCGGAGACGGAGGGATTCGAACCCTCGATACGAGTTTTAGCCCATATGCTCCCTTAGCAGGGGAGTGCCTTCGACCACTCGGCCACGTCTCCGGATACATCAATTCATCGGCTTGCCGGCGGAGGAGGAGTATCCGCCACTTCGCCGACGGCAATCGCCCATTTTACCGGCGCCGCGACGCCTGCGCCAGCGATCGATGATTCCCTCGCGCGGGCCGGGCCGGCGTTCCGCCGTGCAGTCCGTGCCGATCCCAGCTTTGCCGGCGGTCGCAAAGGGTGTCCAATGGGAGTTGCGGTCGCAGCTGCCGCGTCGGGAGCACCAAGTTGCCCCACATCGGGGATCAGATTCTTGCCAGGGGACTTGTCATGCGTAAATTCGTTCGTTGGGCGGCAGTTGCGATCGTAGCGCTGCTGCTGATGCCTGGCCTTGCCGCCGCCCAGGCGTGGCCGACCAAGCCGATTCGCATCATTGTGACCTTTCCGCC
>JBKKAZ010000022.1:0-2404 GCA_046714435.1 Casimicrobiaceae bacterium | reverse complement strand
TCCCGATCGATCAGCGCGATTGCCGCGACGATCATCGTGACGAAGAACACCAGCGTCCAGCCGGGCATCGAGAGGCCCAGAAACCGCCAGTCGACCACCGCGCACTCGCCGCTGCCCATGAAAACTTTGGTCAGCATGTCCGCGAACGGCAGCGTTTCGATCATGTAGCCGAGACTGGGGCCGCATGCCGGCACTTCGCTCGCTGGCAGCGACTGGATCCACAGATGACGCATCGACACCAGCCCACCGGCGCCGCCGACCAGCAGCGTGACCAGGGCGTAGGCGGTCGTCCCCGCGTGGCCGGGACCGTGGAGCGCGGCGACCGCGAACACCACGCCGCAGCCGATCACCGCGATGCGCTGGAACACGCACAGCGGACAGGGTTCGAGGCCGAGCACGTACTGCGCATACAGCGCGTAGCCGATCAGTCCGGCGCACACCAGCGCACCCAGCAGGAACGAGAGCCGCCGCGGCGGCAACAGCAGCAACGCCAGCGAAACGACACCGAGGGTCAGCACCGCGACTCGCCACGCCGTCTCGGCGAGCGGCGGCCCGCTCCCGAACCAGCGCAGCGCCATTTCCTGCACCAGCAGCGCGAGCGTGACCAGCAAGCCGGCCCAGGGCCAGGGAATGGTGTGGTAACGCGTCATAACTGCGATTTCTCGAGCGCCTGGTCGATGTCCCAGACGATGTCGTCGAGCGACTCGAGGCCGATCGACAGGCGGATCATCTCCGGCGACACGCCCGCCGCGCGCTGCTCGTCCTCGGACAGCTGGCGGTGGGTGGTCGACGCGGGGTGGATGACCAGGGTCTTGGCATCACCGACGTTGGCGAGATGCGAGAGGAACTGCACTGCCTCGATGAACTTCTCGCCGGCTCGTGCGCCGCCCTTGACGCCGAAGGTGAGGATGCCGCCGGCCCCGCGGGGCAGGTACTTCGCGGCCAGGCTCGCGTGCCGGTTACCCCGCAGCAGCGGGTACTGCACCCATTCGACGCGCGGATGCGAGGCGAGGTGCTGGGCGACGGCCAGCGCCGATGCGCAATGCCGCGGCATGCGCAAATGCAAGGTCTCGATGCCTTGAAGCAACAGGAACGCGGACAGCGGCGCGAGCGTCGGCCCCAGCGTGCGCATCGTCTCCATCCGTGCCCTCATCGTGAAACCAAAATCGCCGAAAGTCTCGAAGAAGCGCACGCCGTGATAGCCGCGCGAGGGTTCCGTCATCCCCGGAAAGTTGCCGTTGTCCCAGGGGAACTTCCCCGACTCGACCACGATCCCGCCCATGGTTGTGCCGTGTCCACCGAGGTACTTGGTGAGCGAGTGCACGACGATGTCGGCGCCGTGCTCGAATGGCCGGCACAGGAAAGGCGAGGCGAGCGTGTTGTCGATCACCAGCGGAATGCCGGCGTCGTGCGCGATCGAGGCGAGCGCCGCGAGGTCGCAGACGTTGAGCTGCGGATTGCCGATGGTCTCCGCGTACAGCGCCTTGGTGTTGGGCTTCAAAGCGCGCCGGAACGCCTCCGGATCGTCGGGATCGACGAACGTGGTTTCGATGCCGAGCTGCTCGAAGGTCACCGCGAATTGCGTGAACGTCCCGCCATAGAGCGTACGCGCCGCGACCACGTGATCGCCCGCGCGCGCCAGCGTCAGCAGCGCGACCATCTGCGCGGCCATCCCGGTGGCGGTGGCGAGCGCGGCCCGGCCGCCTTCCAGCGCCGCCATCCGCTCCTCGAGCGCGGCCACGGTCGGATTGCTGATGCGGGAGTAGACGTTGCCGAAGGTCTGCAGGTTGAACAGGCTGGCGGCGTGGTCCGCGCTGTCGAAAACGAACGACGTGGTCTGGTAGATGGGCAGCGCGCGCGCGCCGGTCTGCGCGTCCGGAATCTGGCCCGCGTGCAGGCAGAGCGTGTCGAAGCCGAAGACGCGGTCGGGCATGGGACCCCGATGATACGACAGCTCACGCCGCTGTACACTCGCGGCACACCCGGTTTCGGATGGCGATGATGAGGCCCAACTTCCTGGTGATCCTGATCGACGACCTGCGCTTCGACGAGTTTGGCGCAGGGGGCCATCCCTACCTGAAGACACCGCAGATCGACCGGCTGGCGGACGAGGGCGCGCTGTTCGAGCGCGCGTTCCATACCACGCCGATCTGCTCGCCCAATCGCGCCTCGATCCTGTCGGGACAGTACGCGAGCCGCCACGGCATCATCGACAACGTTGCGCGCGACGCGATGAGCCACCGGCTGCCGAACTACCACCTCGAATTGAGGCGGCTTGGCTACCGGACCGCGCACATCGGCAAGTGGCACATGGGTAACGACGGCATGCCGCGGCCCGGCTACGACGACTGGGTGAGCTTCGACGGCCACGGCCGGCTCACCAACCCCCGGTTCAATCACGACG
>JBKKAZ010000021.1:0-26808 GCA_046714435.1 Casimicrobiaceae bacterium | reverse complement strand
GGGCTCCTGGTATTCGCGACGGGCCTCAGGTGCTGGTCGGCGAAAAGGATCGACCGGGTGATCGAGGTGTTTCCGGCGGCCGAGTAGGACATGGTCCGCTCGATGCTGTCCGAGTCGCTGCGGGCGGTGGTGTCGCAGACGCTGCTGAAGAACAAGTCCGGCGACGGCCGCGTGTGCGCCTACGAGCTGATGATCGGCACGCCGGCGATCCGCAACCTGATTCGCGAGGCGAAGGTCGCGCAGATGTACTCGATGATCCAGGCCGGACATTCGCACGGCATGCATACGCTCGACCAGCACCTGCAGGAACTCGTCCGGCGCAACCTGATACCCGTCAATGAGGCGCGCAACATCGCCGTCAACAAGGACCTGTTCCTCAGCTGAGGCGGCAGTCGGCTGCAACACAGTAGAAAGCAGAAAGAAGGTCACATGGAACGCGAACAGGCAACCAAATTCATCCACGACCTGCTCGGGCTGGTCGTCAAGCAGAACGCGTCCGACCTCTTCATCACGGCGAGCTTTCCACCCGCGATCAAGGTCGACGGCCGCATCATGCCGGTGTCGAAGACCACGCTGTCGCCAACGCACACGATCGAGCTGGCGCGCTCGATCATGAACGACAAGCAGGCGGCGGAGTTCGAGAACTCGAAGGAAGTGAACTTCGCGATCAGCCCGCCCGGCATCGGCCGCTTCCGCGTCAACGCCTTCGTCCAGCAGGGCCGGGTCGGCATGGTGCTGCGGACCATCAACACCGACATCCCGAAGTTCGAGGAACTGGGGCTGCCGCCGGTGCTGCGGGACGTCATCATGAGCAAGCGCGGCATCATGTTGTTCGTCGGCGCGACCGGATCCGGCAAGTCGACTTCGATGGCGGCGTTGCTCGGCTACCGCAACCAGAACAGCTTCGGCCACATCATCACCATCGAGGACCCGATCGAGTTTGTCCACGAGCACGTGAACTGCGTCATCACGCAGCGCGAAGTGGGCGTCGACACCGACAACTGGGACATCGCGCTGCGCAACTCGATGCGCCAGGCCCCGGACGTGATCCTGATCGGCGAGGTGCGCGAGCGCCAGACGATGGACTACGCGATCACGTTCGCGGAGACCGGCCACCTGCTGCTCGCGACGCTGCACGCGAACAGCACCAACCAGGCGCTCGACCGGATCATCAACTTCTTTCCCGAGGAACGCCGCCCTCAGCTGCTGATGGACCTTTCGCTCAACTGCCGCGCGTTCGTCGCGCAGCGACTGGTCCCGCGCCGCGACGGCCGCGGCCGCGTGCCGGCGGTCGAAGTGATGCTGAACTCGCCGCTGATCTCCGACCTGATCTTCAAGGGCGACGTGTCCGGCATCAAGGACCTGATGAAGAAGTCGCGCGAACTCGGCATGCAGACCTTCGACCAGTCGCTGTTCGACCTCTACGAGGCGGGCCTGATCAGCTACGAAGATGCGCTGCGCAATGCCGACTCGCTGAACGACCTGCGCCTCGAGATCAAGCTGCATGGCAAGGAAGCCAAGAACCGCAACATCTTCGCCGGCACCGGCAATCTCGACCTGGTACCGGACCAGCAGGCGACGCCCGCGGGCAGCCGCTTCTGATTGGGGACAATCCCCGATCGATGACGGGGGAATGTTCCGGTTGTTGCTGTGCTAGGCTAGCCGCCCTGCATCGCCCGAGCACGACACCGCCATGGCGGGACTGGAAGCGAACACGCCGCAGCCCACCGAGATCAAGCTCCACCAGACCTCGCGCGTTCTCGAGATCGCGTTCGCCGACGGCCGGAGCTACAAGCTTCCCTACGAGTACCTGCGCGTCTATTCGCCGTCCGCGGAAGTCCGCGGTCACGGCCGCGGCCAGGAAGTGCTGCAGATCGGCAAGCGCGAGGTGACCATCAGCGAGGTGGAGGCAGTCGGCCACTACGCGATCCGGCCGCGGTTCTCCGACGGGCACGACAGCGGCATCTACTCCTGGGATTATCTGTACGGCCTGGGCGACGAGCAGGACGAGCTCTGGCAGCGCTACCTCGAACGAATCGCCGCGGCGGGGGCGAGCCGCGAACCCTAGGGCGAGGGGCGGGGTTAGGATCTAGGGGCTAGGGGTCGGCAGTGCCATGCATGCGTTCCTGCCTCTTCGACCATCCGTGATGCAGTAGACGCTTGCCTGCCAGCAACACCATTGCAAAACGACGACGCTCGCTAGCCCCTAGCCCCTAGATCCGCATTCAGATGCCCAAAACCCACTTCGGTTTCGAGGAAATCGACACCGCCGACAAGGCGCGGCGCGTTCGCGGCGTGTTTGATTCGGTCGCCGGCCGTTACGACCTGATGAACGACCTGATGTCGGCGGGGCTGCATCGGCTCTGGAAGCGCTTCACCGTCGATCTGGCCGGTCTGCGCCCGGGAGCGCGGGTGCTCGATCTCGCGGGTGGAACCGGCGACCTGGCGCGGCTGTTTGCCGACGTGGTCGGGCCGGCGGGGCGGGTCGTGCTCTCCGACATCAACCATGCGATGCTGGCTGCAGGCCGCGACAAGCTGCTCGACCTCGGTGTCATGCTTCCCGTCGTCCAGTGCAACGCCGAGTCGCTGCCGTTCCCTGACCGGACCTTCGAGGCCGTATCGATCGGTTTCGGACTTCGCAACGTGACCCGGAAGGAGCTGGCGCTCGCCGAGATGCGCCGGGTGCTGAAGCCGGGCGGTGTTGCGCTGGTGCTGGAATTCTCGCGTGTATGGGCGCCGATCGCCCCCATCTACGATTGGTACAGCTTTACGGTGCTGCCGCGCATCGGCCAGGTCGTCGCCAAGGACGAAACGAGCTATCGTTACCTGGCGGAGTCGATTCGCATGCACCCCGACCAGGAGACATTGCGGGCAATGATGGAACATGCCGGCTTCGACCGGGTCGAATACCGTAACCTGTCGGCTGGCGTGGTCGCCGTGCACGTGGGTCGCGTCTACTAAGCCCCCGCGCCACCTCGGGGGTACGCATGGGAGAGAGAAAATGAAGCGAATTCTGACGGTTGCACTCGCCGCGCTGGCCGCCACGGCCCTCGTCGGCGCCGATATTGCCGACGCGCGCCGCCTCGGGGGCGGCCGCAATCTGGGCGCACAGCGCCAATCGGTCGCGCCTACGCCGGCGACGCCTGCCGGTGCAGCCGCGAATCCGGTGATGCCGGCCAAGCCGGCAGCGGGCACGGCGGCCGGTGCGGCCCCCGGCGCCGCGGCCCCTGCCGCGAGCGGCGCATCGCGCTGGCTCGGTCCGGTTGCCGGCCTGGCCGCCGGTCTGGGACTCGCAGCGCTGGCCGGGTATCTGGGCATGTCGGAGGCGCTGATGAGCGCACTCCTGGTCATGCTGGCGGTGGTTGCGGGCATTGCGCTGGTGCGGTTCCTGATGGCACGCCGCACGCTGGCGGGCGCCGCAGGCGGAACCACCCCCCGCGCGGGCGGGTTCCAGACGTCGGTCCCGCCATCGACCGGCACGCGCGATTTCGAGCCGGTGTTCGGCGCTTCGCGGGCCAATTCGCCTGCCGTCGAGCCCGCGCGCGGGCGCTTTCCGCCGGGATTCGATCCGGTGCCCTTCCTTGCGCAGGCTCGGAGCCAGTTTACCCAGCTGCAGGCCGCCTACGACCGGGGTGACCGGGAAATGCTGGCTGACGTGATGACGCCCGAGTTGTTCGCGGATGTGGCGCAGGAACTCGAGGCGCGCGGGAGCCACGTCGCCACCGAGGTGGTTGCGCTCAATCCGGAAATCGTCGAAGTCTCGACCGAAGACGGCCAGCACTGGGCGAGCGTGCGCTTTCGCGGGCTGTTGCGCGAAGACGGTGCGCCATTCCCCAAGCCGTTCGACGAACTGTGGAATCTGGTGAAACCCGCCGACGGCTCGTCCGGGTGGTTGCTGGCGGGAATCCGGCAGCTCGAAGACACGCCAGCTGGCGGTGCCTGACCCGTTGGCAAGCGGGGGGCGGGCGACCGATCCCGCCACCGCCCTCGGCCGGCAGGTCGCCAACCGGCTGCTCGAAGACGAAGCGTGGGCGCGCGACAAGCTTCGCGCGCACGCAGGCCGGGGATTCGCGTTGTCCTGTGGCCCGATCGTGGCCGCGTTCGTGATCCGCGACGACGGAACGCTGGATGCCGCTGACACGGCAACCAACGCACCCTCACTGCAACTTCGCGTTTCGCCGTTCGACGTTCCTGCGCTGCTCGCCGATCCGGCGCGCTGGGCCACGCTGGTCGCCAGCACGGGTGACGAGGCTTTGGCAAGCACGCTTGGCGAGTTGGCAGTCACGCTGCCCTGGTTTGTCGAGCGCGGATTCGCGAAAGCGTTCGGTCCGGTGGCCGGCCAGCGCCTTGCCGATACCGGACGGCGACTGCTGGGCTTCCCGGAGTACGCCGGCTCTCAGGTCGCCGCAAGTGTCGCGAGCTTCGCCCGCGACGAGAGCGGTGCGCTGGCGCGCGGGGACGAGGCGCGGACCTTTGCCGAACAGGGCGCACACATTGCGGCCGGCGTCAATGCGCTCGCCGAACGCATCGCAGCCCTTGAAGCAGGGCTGAACGCCGGCACTCCGCCACCGCGCTGACGCCCGCTCCTACTCACTTGACGTTCCCGCGAAGGCGGGAATCCAGTGTCGTGTCATTGGAGCATCCGTCCCAGTGTGGCAAGAGACGCTGGGCCCCCGCCTCCGCGGGGGCGACGGAATGAAGAATGCGAGCGCCGGGACGCGTTTCGCATCGGCCCATTAGGCGTCCTCTACAATCCCGGCCATGCGCCTCCTGCGCCTGGCCCGCATCCTCTACGTTTCGCAGCGCTACGGGCTGGACGAGTTCGTGCTCGGGCACGAGCGCGTCCGCGGCCTGCGGCCACTGGTCAACCGGATGCTGTTCTGGCGCGACCTCAACGCGCCGCGAGCGGTGCGCCTACGGCTCGCGCTGGAGAGCCTCGGCCCGATCTTCGTCAAGTTCGGCCAAGTGCTGTCGACACGGCGCGATCTCCTCCCGCCCGACATCGCCGACGAACTCGCGATGCTGCAGGACCGGGTGCCACCGTTCGCCTGGGAAGACGTCGAGGCGACGCTGAAGCGCGCCTTCCGGCGCGAGGTGGGCGAGGTGTTCCGGGCCTTCGAGCACGTACCGGTGGCGAGCGCTTCAGTCGCGCAGGTGCATTTCGCCGAGTTGCCCGACGGCACGCCGGTCGCGGTGAAGGTGCTCCGCCCCGCCATCCGCGACATCATCACCAACGACGTCCAGCTGATGTACGCGGGAGCCGCCCTCACCGAACGATTGTGGTCGGACAGCAAGCGCTTAAGGCCCCGCGAGGTCGTCGCCGAGTTCGAGAAGAACCTAAAAGACGAGCTCGACCTTACCCGCGAGGCCGCCAACTGCTCGCAGCTTCGCCGCAACTTCCAGAACTCCCCGCTGCTTCTGATCCCCAAGGTGCACTGGGATTACTGCACGCCGGAAGTGATGGTGATGGAACGCATGTCGGGCATACCGATCGCGCGCGTCGAAGAGCTGCGCAAGGCAGGCGTAGACCTGAAGGCGCTGGCGCGCGCCGGCGTGGAGGTGTTCTTCACCCAGGTCTTTCGCGACGGCTTCTTTCATGCCGACATGCATCCCGGCAACATCTTCGTGGCGGTCGACGCCCCGCACTTCGGCAAGTACGTCGCGCTCGACTTCGGCATCGTCGGCACGCTGTCGGAGAAGGACCAGAGCTACCTCGCGCAGAACTTCCTCGCCTTCTTCCGCCGCGACTACCGGCGGGTCGCGACCGCGCACCTCGAGTCCGGCTGGGTACCGCCGGGCACGCGCGTCGACGAGCTCGAGAACGAGATACGCGTCGTCTGCGAGCCGATCTTCGACCGGCCGCTGGCCGAGATCTCGCTGGGCAAGGTGCTGATACAGCTATTCCGCGCGTCGCGCCGGTTCAGTGTCGAAGTGCAGCCCCAGCTGGTGCTGCTGCAGAAGACGCTGCTCAATGTCGAAGGTCTGGGACGCCAGCTCGACCCTCAGCTCGATCTGTGGGTGACCGCCAAGCCGTTCCTCGAACGGTGGATGGAGAATCAGGTCGGCGCACCTTCACTCCGGCGCCGCGCGATGGCGGAAGCTCCCTACCTCGCCAGCGCGCTCCCCGAACTGCCGCGCCTCATCCACCAGTGGCTGCTGGGGTCGTCGGCGCAAACGGACTCGTCGGTCCGGGAACTGTCGGCCGCGCAACGTGCGCGCAACCGCTGGCTCGCGCTGATCGCGGCGCTGCTGGCAGTTCTGATCGGCGTGCTGGTGTCCCGAGGTCCCTGACACGCAGGCGAAACATCCAGACCGTTGCCGCTACCGGTGTCATCCAGAGCGAAGCGTGGGATCTGCCCACGGGTGTCATCCAGAGCGAAGCGTGGGATCTGCTTTTCGACGAGAACAATCAACTACGAACAGCAGATTCCTCGTCCCTCGGAATGACACATTTTTCAACGCTGCCGCATGGTCTTCTCGACCCGATAGATCACCGGCTCCTCGATCGCCGGACCGCGCTTGGCGGCTCCGATTCCGGACAGCGGTGCGCGGCGCAGGAACGCGTTGGACTCGCCGAGGATCAGGCGCACCAGGTCCTCGAGCGCTTCTTCGTCCAGGCGCTCGGGCTTGAACTCGAGCTGCACGGTCTCGAAGCGGTCGACGTTGGTCAGCCTCACGCCGATTTCATGCCGGCGGTAGTCGGGATCGAAGCGCACCGAGGCGGTCACAGCCGGCGTCACGACGAACAGGCCCGCGGTGATTACGTTGCGCTCGTCAGCTTGCGCCTCGTAACGGAACGGGATGCCCGCGTTGCGCAGCCTCGAATCGATCGCGCCGACCGCGGTCGGCGGCACTTTGACTTTCAGCGGCTCGCTGCCGACCAGCCGGTAGAACGACTCGACGTAGTCGAGCAGGTCCTGGCCAGCGAGATGGCGGCGGCGGTAGGAAACGAAGCCCTGCTCGACCTTCAGACCGGACAGCGTAAACAACGACTCGACGTGGAAGGCATGCGCGACCTCGGGTTTGATGATCGACAGGTGGGCGAGCGCCTCGTCGAGCCAGCGGTAGGCGCGCCACAGCCGCTTGTCGATGTCGAGCAGGACTTCCTCGGTCGAGCGCCGGGGAGCCTCGTTCGCACGGACCTGATCCGACTGCACCCGCAGCCGGTCGAGCATCGAGGTTTTCTTGGACTCGTCGGGCATTTTCGGTGAGCGTAGCGCAGTACCGGCTCGAGGTGCCCTGGACGTCCGTCTAGGGCGCGATTCGGCCGCAACGCGAATCCTTCCGGATTCGACCCCTTTGGGCAAGCAACAGCCGTGCCCACCCCCCTGACCCAGCGCCGGGCTACGAGCCGGCTGCTATACAATCCGCCGCATTCGAGTTGCTGAAGGAGCGGTGCGCCGATGGCGCTGCTCGAAATCCGCGACGTTAGCCGGCGTTTTGGGGACTTTACCGCCGTCGATCAGGTCAGCCTGGCGGTCGACGCAGGCGAATTCTTTACCCTGCTGGGGCCGTCGGGGTGCGGCAAGACCACCCTGCTCCGGATGATCGCCGGATTCGACCTGCCCGACCAGGGGCAGATTGTGCTCGACGGCGACGACCTTGCCGGCGACCCGCCTGAGCGCCGACCGGTGCGGACCGTGTTCCAGAGCTACGCGCTATTCCCGCACATGACGGTGGCGGGCAACGTCGCCTTTCCGCTGCAAATGACCCGGACGCCCGCGGCCGATCTGCGCAGGCAGGTCGGTACGGCGCTCGAAAGCGTCCAGCTCACGGGCAAGTCGGACCGCTATCCGCACGAACTGTCCGGCGGACAGAAGCAGCGCGTCGCCATTGCCCGCGCGCTGGTCACCAAGCCCCGCCTGCTGCTGCTCGACGAGCCGCTCGCGGCGCTCGACGCCAAGCTTCGCGAGCAGATGCAGATCGAACTCATCAATCTGCAACGCGATGTCGGCATCACCTTCGTCTACGTGACCCACGACCAGACCGAAGCGCTCGCGCTGTCGCACCGCATCGCCGTGATGAATCGCGGCAAGGTCGAGCAAGTCGACGAGCCTTCGCGCCTGTACAGCTTTCCGCGGACGCGCTTTGTCGCGGATTTCATCGGCCACTGCAACCTGTTCGATGGCACGATCGCTGCCGCGCGATCCACCGGCGTCGACGCGGCGCTGATCGAGCTCGACGTACCGGGCCTGGGCCGGGTCGGCGCGCTCGCCGCGGCATCGGCATCGATCGGGACCCAGGGCTCGATCGCCGTGCGGCCGGAACGAATCCGCATTGCGAAGTCGATCGTCCCCGACCCGGGCGAGAACCACGCCGCGGGCCAGGTGCGCGACTTTCTCTACATGGGCGACGTCACCGTCTACATCGTCGAGACCGCCGGCGGGCGGCGCGTCGAGGCGCTGCTCGCCAATTCCGCCGCGGGCCGCACCAAGTTCTTCGAGGCCGGCGATGCCGTCGAAGTTGCCTGGCGTCACGATGCCGGACATTTCGTCGCCGGCTGAACCGAAGCGCCCGCGCGTCGCGAGCTGGCAGGCCCGCGCCGGCGGCTTCGGCCGCTGGGTGGTCGGCGCACCCCCGCTCGTGTATCTGCTGGTGTTTTTCGCGATCCCGGCCGGGATCATGGCGCTGGCCTCGTTCCGTTTCCCCGGCGAGTTCGGCGGTCTCGCGCCGATCGTCGAGGATGGCGGGCTCAATCTCACGCTGGAGGCCTACCAGCGCGTCGTCGACGAGCCCATCTACGCCGAATTGCTCGGCAAGTCGGTCGTGTACGCGGCGATCACCACCGTCGCCTGCTTGCTGCTCGCCTACCCGCTGGCGCTTACGATCGCGCGCAGCCCGAAGAAGTATCGCGACATCCTGATGCTGCTGGTGATCCTGCCGTTCTGGAGCAACTTCCTGATCCGCGTGTACGCCTGGATGATCATCCTCGGTCCGCAGTCGGTGTTTACCCGTGCGTTCAACGCGCTGACGGCGCAGTTCGGCTTCGAGCCGGCGGCGCTGCTGTTCAGCTCTTTCGCGGTGCTGGTCGGCCTGGTCTACGTGCACCTGCCGTTCATGGTGCTCCCGCTGTACGCGAACCTCGAAAAGCACGATCCCGCCATCCTCGACGCCGCGCAGGACCTCGGCGCCAACGCCTGGCAGCGCTTCTGGCGGATCACCTTCCCGCTGTCGCTGCCCGGCGTATGGGCCGGGTCCGCACTGGTTTTCATTCCGGCGCTCGGCATCTTCGCCATTCCCGACATCCTCGGCGGCACCGGTGACGCGTTGATCGGCAATGTCATCAAGCAGCAGTTCCTGGAGACCCGCGACTGGCCGTTCGGAAGCGTGCTCTCGATCGTGCTGACCCTCGTCGCGCTCGCACTCGCCGGCCTGGCCGCGTGGGTGTCGCAGCCGCGTCGGGGGACCTAGGAGCCATCGTGCAACGGCGACCCTGGCTGATGTGGACCGGCGCCGCGTTCGGTTACCTGTTCCTCTACCTGCCGCTCACGATCGTGGTCGCCTATTCGTTCAACGACTCGCGCCTCAACGCCGAGTGGGTCGGGTTCACGTTCGACTGGTATCGGAAGCTCGCCGGCAACGGCGAGATGATCGAGGCGGCGGTCAACTCGCTGATCATCGCGACGGTTGCCAGCCTGCTGGCGACGGTACTGGGGACGATGGCCGGATTTGCGCTGCATCGTCACGGCTCCAGGCTGCTGGCAGTGATGGTGATGACCCCGATCGCGATCCCCGAAATCCTGATGGGCGTTTCGCTGCTGATCTTTTTCGTGCTGCTCGATTTCACGCTCGGCCTGGTCTCGGTGACGCTGGCCCACGTCGCGTTCTGCATCGGCTTCGTCGCCATCGTGGTGCGATCGCGGCTCGCCGGCATGGACGAGAGCCTCACCGAGGCGGCGCGCGACTGCGGCGCCACCCCCGCGCAGGCGTTCCGGCTGGTGACCCTGCCGCTGATCATGCCGGCGGTGGTCGCCGGCGCGCTGATGGCGTTCACCCTGTCGATCGACGATTTTGTGATAACGTTTTTCACGGCCGGCGCCGGCACGCAGACGCTGCCGCTGCAGATCTATTCGATGATCAAGATCGCGGTCACGCCGGAAGTCAACGCCGTGTCAACCCTGCTGATGCTGCTGACGTTGGTACTGATCGTCGTGGCGTCCCGGCTCGCGCCGGGGTTTACGCGCAGCACCTGAACCCAACCAACTGCCTCCGAACCAGGAGCTAAATGCCATGCGCACTCTCATCGCCTGCCTCGTTCTCGCCTTCGTCAGCTCCGCGTCGGGCGCATCCAAAGACGTCCTGCACCTCTACAACTGGAACAACTACATCGCGCCGGAGACCGTCAAGCGCTTCGAGGCATCCTGCAAGTGTGAGCTGAAGCAGACCTACTACTCGGACAACGAGGAGATGCTGGCCAAGCTCGCCGCCGGCGCGAAGGGCTACGACATCGTGGTACCCACCGGCAATGCGCTGGAGTCGCTGATCAAGCAGAAGATGCTGCGCCCGATCGACAAGGCGCAGCTTCCCAACCTCAAGAACATCAGCGCGACCTACCTCAACACGGCGTTCGACGCCGGCAACCAGTTCTCGGTGCCGTATGCGTACACGATCACCATGCTGGGGTACAACGACGAGAAGATGAAGGAGCTCGGCGTCACGCCCGACTCCTGGGCGGCGATCTTCGACCCCAAGGTGCTCGAGAAGATCAAGGGCCGCGTCACCGTGCTGGACAGCTCCGGCGAGCTGTTCGCGGCGGCGCTGAAGTACCTCGGCCACTCGATCAACGAGACCGACGAGAAGAAGCTTCGCGAGGCGGCCGACCTTATCAAGAAGGCGAAGCCGTACTGGGCGGCCTTTAACGCGTCCTCGTACATCAAGGAGCTGACCGTGGGCAACATCTGGCTCGCCCACGGCTATTCGAACGACATCTTCCAGGCCAACTTGGACGCGCAGGCCGCCGCCCGGAAGTTTCGCATCCTGCACGGCCTGCCGAAGGAAGGCGCGGTGCTGGCGCTCGACAGCATGGCGATCCTGAAATCGGCACGGCGCCCCGACCTCGCCCACAAGTTCATCGACTTCATGCTGGACGGCAAGAACTCGGCGGAGCTCTCGAACCTGATCGGCTCGGGCAATCCCAACACCGACGCGATGCAGTACATCAAGGCCGATGTGAAGTCCAACAAGGCGGTGTTCCCCGACCAGGCCATTCTCTCCAAGCTCGAGCAGCAGAAGGACTTTGGCACCAAGGACCGGAGGCTGCGCAGCAAGCTCTGGACCGAGGTAAAGGCCAGGTAGTAAACAAGAACCAACGGGCTGTAAACACGAACCTACGAACTGATTAGACGACCCCGGCGCGACGCGCCGGGGTCGAACTTGCTTCAAGAGGTCGTTCGCGTTCGGCACAGCTCGTGTTTAGCCCGTCGGGACCGCGCGAGCCGGGCGTGCGAAGATTGCGGGATGGACGCCCACGGCCCGTGGCGCATCGCGTCGCTCTCGCCATCGCACGCTGACCGGTTTCTCCGCTTCTTCGACCACGAGCACGGGCGCGCCTTCGTCGACAACCCGGACTGGGCCGGCTGCTACTGCAACTTTTTCCACGCCCACTCGAGGCAGGCGTGGGAAGCGCTCGACGCCAACGCCAATCGCACCGCGATCGGCGCCCGCATCGAGATGGGCGAGATGGACGGGTTCATCGCGCAGGATGCCGACGACGGCATCGTGGGCTGGCTGAATGCGCAACCGCGCCACAAGCTGCCGCACTGCTTCACGCACCTGGGCGTCGCACCGCCCCCGATCGATTGCGAGCCACACGAGGCAGCGGTGGCGCTCTGTTTCGTCATCGATCCGGCGCTGCGCAGGCATGGCGTGGCCCGCGCGTTGCTTGAACACGCGCTGGTCACGCTCACAAGCCGGGGGTTGCGGGTCATCGACGCGTTTCCGACGCTCGACGCCCACAGCGATGCCGGTCACTATCGCGGCCCGCTGAAACTCTACGAGTCGGCCGGGTTCGCGAGAATCGCCACCAGCGGAAACACGGTGACGATGCGCAGGCCGCTGGCGTGACCACCGCCGGTCCACGCGGTTCGCGGCTGCCGCACCTGCTGGCCGGCCTCTATGCGCTGGCGATCGCCTACGCGAGCCTGCAACCGTTCGGCGACTGGATGCCCCCGCTCGACGGCACGCCGTTCTGGGTGCTCGGCCCCTGGCCGGCGCGCACGACCCGATCCGACACCATCGCGAACGCGCTGGCCTACATTCCGCTGGGCTTGTTCGCTTCGCTGATGGCGCAACGGGCGAGCGCGCTTCGCCGCATCCTGATCGCCCTGCTGGCGGGCGCTGGGGTGTCGTTCGCGATGGAAACGCTGCAGTGGTACACGCCGCCGCGGTACGCCAACGCAGTCGACTTCCTCGCCAACAGCCTCGGCGCGCTTGCCGGCGGCGCGCTCGGCGCGCTCTACGCGCCATCCTCGCTGCGAAGCGCATTTCGCGAAGCCAGGACGCGGCTCATGCTGCCGGGCACGATCGGCGACTTCGGCCTCGCGTTGCTGCTGATCTGGCTGGTGGCCCAGTTCAATCCGGCCATCCCGCCGTTCGCGCTGACCTTCGATCCGGAGCCCGCGCTCAGGATCGGCGACGTGCGGCATGTGCGTGACATCGCCTCGCCGTTGATCGAGGCCGCGCAGAGCGCGTTTCAGCTGCTCGGCGTCGGACTGTTCGTCGCGCTGCTGATGCGCGAGCGTCGCTACGCCGGCGGCGCCGTTCTGCTGCTGGTGGGCGCAGCCCTGGTGGCCAAGGGCGGTGCGGCGATATTGCTGCTGAAGCCGGCCGTCTTTGTCAGCTGGCTCTCGCCCGGCGTTCTGCTCGGCGTCGCCGCCGGCGCGCTGCTGCTGCTGCCTGCGATTCTGCTGCCGCGACCCGCGCAGGTCACGATCTGCGCGATCGCCCTGCTGTCGTCGCTGCTGACGCCGCTGATCGTCCCGGACCTGATGTTCGCATCGCCGCCGCTGACGGTGTTCAGCTGGCGCTTCGGCCACCTGCTGAACTTCAACGGATTCACCCACCTGGTGCTGGTCGCCTGGCCGCTGGTCGCGTCGGCCTGGTTGTTCGTGCTGGCGGGACGTCCGGGATGGGGGCGCGCCGACGGCGATGCCGAAACCGGGCGGCGCGACGATCCGCTATAATTCCGCCCCTCGCGCGGCCGGTCCATGAGCTACTACCAGCACCACGTTTTCTTTTGCCTGAACCAGCGCGATCCGCCGGAAAAGTGCTGCAGCAACGCCGGCGCGAGCGAACTCCACAAGTACGCGAAAGCCCGGATCAAGGCGCTCGGACTCGCAGACAAGGGCCGCGTGCGCATCAACCAGGCCGGTTGCCTCGATCGCTGCGAGGAAGGCCCGGTGATCGTCGTTTATCCCGAAGCGGTCTGGTACACGTACGTCGATCGCAGCGACATCGACGAGATCATCGACGCCCATATCGTGGGCGGCAAGATCGTCGAGCGGCTCCGCATTTGAACCCGCGCACGCTCGAGCGCTACACGATCCCCGGCCCCGCAGGCGCACTCGAGGTTGCACTCAACCTGCCCCCCGCGCCGCAGGGGCTGGCGTTGATCGCGCATCCCAATCCGGTCGAGGGCGGGACGCTCGACAACAAAGTCGTGCACACGCTGGCCCGGACCTTCTTTGCGCTTTCGTACGCTGCGGTGCGCTTCAATTTTCGCGGCGCGGGCGCCTCCGCGGGCGCGTTCGACCAGGGTCGGGGCGAGACCGACGACGCGCTTGCGGTCCTCGCCCATGTGCGCGAGCGCATCGGCGATCTTCCCGTGGTGCTCGCCGGATTCTCATTCGGCGCCTATGTCGCGTCGCGAGTCGCGGCCCGCGTGCCCTGCGAGCGCCTCGTGCTGGTCGGTCCGGCCGTCGGACGCTTCGCCGTCGGTAGCGTACCTGAGCGCGCGATCGTCATCCACGGCGAGGAGGACGACGTCGTGCCGCTGGCCGCGGTGCTCGACTGGGCGCGTCCGCAGTCGCTCCCGGTCATCGTGTTTCCCGGTTGCGGCCATTTTTTCCACGGCCGCCTTTCGCAACTCTCGCAGGTGATAGCCGGAATGTGGCATCGCCATCCGGTAATGCCCGGAGCCTGACCGGATGCCCGACGCCGCGCCCGAGTTGGAGCAAAGCGCTGAAGCGCAGGCGGCGGACGAGCGCGTGCTGGTGGTCCGCGGCCTGCGCAAGCGCTATGGCGCGAACGAGGTCGTGCGGGGACTTTCGTTTCACATTCGGCGCGGCGAATGCTTCGGCCTGCTCGGACCGAATGGTGCCGGCAAGACTACGACGCTGCGCTGCTGCCTTGGCCTGATCGATCCGGACGGTGGCGAGATCACATTGTGCGGCGAGCCGGTGCCGGAGGCGGCGCGTGCCGCGCGCATCCGCGTCGGCGTCGTTCCACAGATGGACAATCTCGACCCCGACTTCACAGTGACCGAGAATCTCGCGGTGTACGGCCGCTACTTCGGCCTGTCCAAGGCCGTGGTGAACGCGCGCATTCCGCGCCTGCTCGATTTCGCGGGACTCGCCGGCAAGGCGAAGCAGCCGATCCGCACGCTGTCCGGCGGCATGAAACGGCGGCTGACGCTCGCGCGTGCGCTGGTGAACGACCCCGAGCTGCTGATCCTCGACGAGCCCACCACCGGCCTCGATCCGCAGGCCCGGCACCTGATCTGGGACGGATTGCGGCAGCTGCTGCGGGAAGGCAAGACGATCCTGCTGACGACGCATTTCATGGACGAGGCGGAGCGTCTCGCGACCCGGCTCGCAGTGATCGACCATGGCACGCTGATCGCCAGCGACACGCCTCGGGCGTTGATCGCGACGCACGTCGAGCCTGAGGTCATCGAGGTCTACGGCGACGACGCGAAGTCCTGGGCGGAGGCCCACGGGCGGCGCATCGCGAAGCGGCTCGAGCTCACCGGCGAGACGGCCTTCTGCTATGCCCACGATGCGAAGCCGCTGGTGGACGATCTTTCCGGCCGCGCGGGTTTGCGCTACCTGCATCGACCCGCGAATCTCGAGGACCTGTTCATCAAGCTCACCGGACGCGATCTTCGTGACTGAAACTGCAGCGCTCTCCCTGCGCAGGATCTGGCGTATCCCCGGCCTCTCGCTGCGCTTCCTGCCGGTCTGGCGCCGCAACCTCATGGTGTGGCGCAAGCTCGCGTTTGCAAGCATCCTCGGCAACATCGCCGACCCGCTGCTCTACATGCTCGCGCTGGGCTACGGCATCGGCGCGTTGGTTGGCGAAATCGGGGGCATGCCCTACATCGCCTTCATCGGCACCGGCATGGTCTGCCAGAGCGCGATGTTCACGGCGAGCTTCGAGGGCATGTACTCGGCGTTTTCGCGCATGCACGTGCAGCGGACCTGGGAGGCGATCATCAACGCACCGATCGCGCTCGACGACGTGATGCTGGCCGAGTGGATGTGGTGCGGGAGCAAGGCGCTGATGTCGACGATCGCGATCCTGCTGGTGCTGATGGCGCTCGGCTTCGGCCATACCTGGCTCGCGCTCTGGGTGCTGCCGCTTGGCTTCCTGATCGGCCTCACCATGGGGGCGTTCGCGCTGGTGATGAACGCGCTGGCGCCGGGCTACGATTTCTTCACTTACTTCTTCACGCTGTTCCTGACGCCGATGCTGCTGCTCTCCGGCGTCTACTTTCCGGTCGACCAGATGCCCGATGGGCTGCAGCTCGTGGCCGGATTCCTGCCGTTGAAGCACGCGATCGATCTCGCGCGGCCGCTGATGCTCGGCCGATTGCCCGACGATGTCCTCTTGCATCTCGGCGTGCTGGCCGCCTACGGCGGCGTCGCGTATTACGTCGCGCTCGTTCTCACTCGCCGTCGGCTCTTGAAGTGAACGGGTGAACAGGTGAACTGGTGAACAGGTGAATTGAGCAGCGGCACGCGCATCGCGCGGTTTCATTCACTCGTTCACTCGTTCACTCGTTCACTTCCTCCTTCATGTCCTCCTCCATGTCGGAGCGATTCTTCGCCCCCTGCCCCCGCGGCCTCGAAGGCGCGCTCGCCACCGAGCTCGGGACGCTCGATGCGCAGGACATTGCACCCACCGACGGCGGCGTCGCCTTCGCCGGGCCGATCGAACTCGCCTATCGCGCCAACCTCGAGTCGAGGACCGCGAGCCGCATCCTCTGGCGCGTCGGCGGTGGTGGCTACCGCGACGAGAAGGACGTGCATGCGCTGGCGAAGTCGATCGACTGGCCGCGGCTGTTCGGCGGCAACCGTACTCTGCGCGTCGACGTCGCGGCCACCCGATCGCCGCTCGCAAGCCTCGAATTCGCCACGCTCACCATCAAGGACGCGGTGGTCGATCGCTTCCGCGCGGACACCGGCTCGCGTCCTTCGATCGACAAGCGCTCGCCCGACATGCGCGTTCACGCCTATCTTGCCAGCGACGAGGTGACGTTCTACCTCGATACCTCCGGCGAGCCGCTGTTCAAGCGCGGCTGGCGGCACGATGGCGACGCGGCGCCGCTGCGCGAGAATCTGGCCGCGGGTCTGGTTGCGCTGTCGGGATGGCGACCGGGAACGCCGTTCCTCGATCCAATGTGCGGCACCGGGACGATTGCCATCGAGGCGGCGCTGATCGCCTCGCGGCGCGCGCCAGGACTCGGACGCAGGTTCGGATTCCAGAAGCTCGCCTGGTACGACGGCCCGGCCTGGCAGCGCATCCGCCAGCAGGCGCAGGACCGGGTCGCGCCCGAGCCGGCAGCGCCGTTGCTGTTCGCGAGCGACATCTCGCCGGCAGCCGTTGCGAAGTGCGAGGCCCACGCCCGTGCCGCCCGAGTCGAGCGCTGGCTCACCATCGAGCGTGCCGATGTCTTGCAGCGCGCCGCGCCCGCACCCGCCGGAACCATCGTCGCCAATCCGCCCTACGGCGTTCGCCTCGCCGATGCCGAACGGCTTGCCGTTTTCTATCCGCTGCTCGGCGATGCGCTGAAGCGGCAATTCTCCGGCTGGCACGCCTGGCTGTTCACGGGCGACCTGCGGCTGGCAAAACTGATCCGGCTCAAGGTCGAGCGCCGCATCCCGCTGTACAACGGAGCCATCGAATGCCGCCTGTTTGGCATCCCGCTGGTCGCAGGACGCCACGGACGGCGTGAAGCCGCGACCACTCCGCGGTGATAAGATCGCGACTCCACATCAACCCTTGTTGCTAGTCCACGCCATGCCGATGCTGCCCGCGCGTCACTACGAGTCCGATCACACCCGCTTCATGCGGGAGCTGATGGAGCGCCGGCGCGATCTGCCGGAGCAGCAGCGCGAGGCGCGCGCGATCTGGTGGGACAAGGATCCGCGCGTCCTCGACGCCGAACGCGAGATGGCCGCAGGCAAGGTCTCGCAGAAACCCTACGTCTACCACGACGAGTAGCGCGCCGCGCGGGCCGCCAAGCCCCCCGGTGTCATCCAGAGCGAAGCGTGGGATCTGCTTGAGGGTGTCATCCAGAGCGAAGCGTGGGATCTGATGTTGCCGTGCTGCTCAATGAAGAAGCAGATCCCGCACTGCGCTCTGGAGATTCCTCGTACCTCGGAATGACACTTCCTTGTTGTTGACCGGCCACTACCGCTCGTCCGTCTTGAGCTCGACGTAGGCGCGATCGCGGGTCTGCCGCACGAAGTCCTGGAACAGTTCGTCCGACTTGCGCTGCCGCAGCGCCTGCCGCGCCTGTTCGCGCTGCCGGTCCTGCGTCACGTCCTGCGTGCGTCGCTCCTCGACCTTTACGATGTGCCAGCCGAAAGGGGAGCGTATCGGCAGCGATGTCTCGCCGGCCGCGAGCTTCGACATCGCCTCCTCGAACGCCGGAACGGTGTCGCCTGGATTGATCCAGCCCAGGTCGCCGCCCTTCGCCGACGACGGATCCTCCGAATTGATCCGCGCCATGTCTTCGAACTTCGCGCCCGCGTCGAGGCGGTCCTTGACGCGGTCGATGCGCACCTTGCCTTCAGACTCCGACGTCGTCTCGTTCACGCGAATCAGGATGTGCCGTGCGCGCGTCTGTTCGACGACCGTCGGCGCCCCGCGGTCGCGCCGGTCCACCAGCTTCACGATATGAAACCCGGCGGGACTGCGCAGCACGGCTGATACCTCGCCCTTGTTCATGCCTTTCACGACTTCGGCAAAGCGCGTCGGCAGACGCGCCGGATTGCGCCAGCCGAGGCTGGCACCCTGGAGGGCGTCGGGGGCGTCTGAGGTCGCCGCCGCGACCTGCGCGAATTCGGCGCCCGCCTTGATCTGCGCCAGCGCGTCGTCGGCCTTGCGGCGCCGCCCTTCGATCTGCTCGGGCGAGGACTGGTCGGGAACGACAACCAGGATATGCGACAGCAGGTACTCGGCGTCGCCGGCGTCGCGGGATGCCAGCGTCGCGAGGTAGATGTCGACCTCCGCGTCGTTGACGCTCACCCGGCTCTCGACCTCGCGCTCCCGCAGCCGCTGCAGGGTGATCTCGCGGCGAACGTCCTCGCGGTACCTGGCGTAGGGGACTCCCTCGCGTTGCAGCAGGTTCCGAAACTCGTCGAGCGAAAGCTTGTTGTCCTGGGCCACGCGCAGAACCGCGCGTTCGACGGCGGTGTCGTCGATGCGCACACCCGATTCCTTCGCGAACTGCATCAGCGAACGTTCGGTGATGATCCGCTCGAGCACCTGCCGCTCCAGCACGTCGGGCGAGGGTGGTGTCACTTTCGCGTCGCGCATCTGGGCCAGCACCAGACGTCGGCTCTCGTTGAGTTCGTGCAGCGTGATCGCTTCGTCGTTGACCACCGCCACGACGCGATCGAGTAGCCCCTCGCTCGATTGCGCAGCAGCGGGCGCCGGTGGCGTCGTCCGCAACTGCATCGGCGGCACTGGCCGCTGCGGCGCGAGCTGCGCGACCGCCGGCGGCACGATGAGGGTGACCAGCGCGACGGCAAGCGCGGCGCAGGAATCGACGATCGGACGTTGCGCCATGGCGATACTCAGAATTCGGGATAGGGATCGAGGCCGGCGCCCCGCGTTTGCCGTCCGGGATCGTTCGACCGCAGGAAGCCCGGGATACTGCGCCGCAGCAGATCCAGCGGACTGGTGCCCAGACGAGCAAGTCCGGAAAGCTCGAGCTGCACGTATACCGACGTCGACGCCTGCTCGGTGGTCGTCTGCAAGCGATGCAGCACCGCCCGCAGCGCCCAGCAATCCGCATTGTACTCAATGCCGGCGAGGGCTTCCAGCGTCCGGCTTTGCTCGAACGAGTAGTTCCAGCGGCCAAGGAAGGTCCATTGCGGCGTGACCGGCCACTGCGTAGCGATGTCGAATTGCTTTAGCGTGGAGACCGTACCGGCCGGATCGACGAGCTGTCTGGTGTAACGGTAGCTTGCGCCGATGACCTTGCCCGGCTCGGGAGCCCAGCGCAGGCCGACATTGAAGCGATCGGTGGTACCGGAATCCAGGTTCCACTGCACCAGCCCGTTCATCAGCCAGGCATCGGACAAGCGGCCCTCGACGCCCAGCAGGACGTCGGAACTCGATCCGGACCGCGGCGTCTCGTTCGGAAGCGTTACCCGCTGGTCCTCGAAGTACAGGCGTTGTCCGAGCGCGACGCGCAGCCGCTCGCTGCCGTTTGCAGGATCAAGGAGCCTCGAGGTGACCGCGATGGTCAGCTGGTTCGCGTCGCCGACGCGGTCGTTGCCGAGATAGCGGTTCTCGGTGAACAGCTGCGAGAAGTTGAAGTCGTCGACCGCGGTGTCGAACACCGGCAGCTGGTCCTGGTTTCGGTACGGTATGTAGGTGTAGAACGCGCGCGGCTCCAGCGTCTGGATGAAGTCGGTGCCGAACGCCCGCCAGTTGCGTTCCAGCACGATGCCTCCGTCGAGACTTGCGATCGGCACCAATACGTTCGGCGAGGCGTCGCTGCCGGGCGCCGGATTGCTGATGTCGTATTGCCGCGCTTGCAGGCTGCCGCGCGCGGTGAAGAACCACGCCGACGACTCGCGCCGCCACTCGACCACCGGATACAGCAACGCCCGGCTGCCATCCTCGACGTCCGACCCCGCACGCCTGAATCGCGCGTACTCGCCCACCCCGGAAAACATGAAGCCGCCACGCTCGATTTCGCTCAGCGTGGCGAGCACCTGCGGCACGCGATCGTAGGGCGGCGTGATCGGCGCGCTGGGATCCTGCAGCGTCTGGAACTTCTGTGCGCGCGCAAGCACGCTCAGCGGTCCGAACACCGCCGAGAGTCCGGCTTCGCGTGCCAGCGTCGACTGGGAGGTCACCGCGACGCGTTCGGCAAGGTCGGCGAAATACTTGTCGTCGGACACCTGGTTGAGGCTCAGGTAGCCGGACAACCACGGAGCAATCGCCTGGTTGTGCCGCCACGAATACAACCAGCGGGTGGTATTGGTCTGACGATCTTCGGCCAGCACTTCCGCGTAGGCCTCGCCCTGGCTCGGTTGGGGCGCGTCGAACAGGTAGCGAAACTGGCCGCCGAGCTGCAGACCGCGCTTGGTCATGATGCGCGGGGTAAGCGTCGCATCGTAATTTGGAGCGAGGTTGAAGTAATAGGGCGCGGTGATGTCGATGCCGCGGGTCCCCGACGAGCCGAAGATCGGGGTGAGCAGGCCGGACTTGCGATCGCTCGACAGCGGAAACTCCAGCCAGGGCGAGTAGAGCAGTGGAACGCCCATGAAGTCGAACCAGCCATCGTGGGCGGTGCCGATGTTCTTGGAGGTGTCGATGTCGATGCGCTCCGCGCGCAGGAACCAGTCGTCGCGCGGCGCAGCGCAGGTGGTTATCCGCCCGCGCAGGATCTCGTAGTGCTCGGGTCCGGCGAAGGTGACCCGTTCGGCATCGCCGCGCGCACCGATCTGCCCGACCTGAAAGGACGGTGATTCGAACGCGCCGGTCTCGCTGCCGCGGCGAAAGCGAAGCTCCGGACCGGTCACCCAGTCGTTACCCTGCCGCAGGGCGACGTTGCCGCGGCCGTGGATCTCCTCGGTGGCCAAATCGTAGGTCAGGAAATCCGCGAGCACGGTCTCGCGGCGGGTGCGCAGTTCGACGCGACCACGAGCCTCGACCATCGACGGCGAACCGTCGAGTCGATCGGCGCGAAGGAACAGCGCGCCGCGATCCGGGCTGTCCAGCGACAGTGGTGCGCGCCGCCCCGTCGACGAGTCGACCTGTGCGGCCGACGGCGCGAGTTCGCGCGCCATGCGAAGCCCCGGCGTCGCAGACTGTGCCTGTGCGGGCGCCGCAGCGGCGCTGGTCGCCAGCGCAGTACTGAGCGCAATGCAAAGCCGTGACGGCGTGAACATGCGGGGGAGTTCGCTGCGGTGATTTGCTAGAATGGGGCCCCATTCTAGCGTCCCGAGTAGTTGCTTCGCTAAACGTTCTTCGCGCCGTTCGCCAAGACCCGCGTAAATTTGCGCGCCGGACGCGAGCAATTCACGTCGTGCGGGCCGCATCCGCCGCCCGCCTCCCTTCGATTCGATGCCGACCCCGGAACGCGTGAACACCGCCGACGTGCGAGCGGCCCTGTTGTCGAAGTGGATCGCGGCCACGCTCGGCACGCGCGGGTTCGACCTCGCGCCGGCCTCTGCGGACGCGAGCTTTCGCCGCTACTTCCGTGTAACGCCCGGCACCGCGCTCGGCGAGGCCACGCTGATCGCGATGGACGCCCCGCCTCCGCACGAAGACTGCCGTCCGTTCGTCCATGTCGCGGGCTTGCTTCGTCAGGCCGGAGTCAACGCGCCGCGCATCCTCGCGCAGGATTTCGAGCGCGGCTTCCTGCTGGTGAGCGACCTCGGTTCGGCGAGCTACCTCGCGGCACTGAATGAAGGCAACGCGCGAACGCTGTTCTCGGATGCCACCGACGCGCTAGTGAAGTGGCAGCTCGCGACGCGCGACGGCGAGCTGCCGCGCTATGACGCCGAGTCGCTGCGCCGCGAACTCGAACTGTTCTCGGAGTGGTACCTCGGGCGCCATCTCGGCCTGACGCTCACCGCGGACGAGAGGGCGTCGCTCGACCTGGTGTTCGAGACACTGATTGCCGATCACCTCGCGCAGGGTCAGGTCTTCGTGCATCGCGACTACATGCCGCGCAACCTGATGGTGTGCGAACCCAATCCCGGCGTGCTCGACTTTCAGGACGCGGTCGTCGGCCCGATCCAGTACGACGTCGTGTCGCTGGTCAAGGACGCGTTCGTAAGCTGGCCCGAGGACCAGGTCCTCGACCTCGCCATCCGCTATTGGGAGAAGGCCCGGCGAGCCGGTCTGCCCGTCGATGCGGACTTCCACGCATTCTTCCGCGCGTTCGAGTGGATGGGGCTGCAGCGGCACCTCAAGGTGCTGGGCATTTTCGCCCGCATCCAGCATCGCGACGGCAAGCCCGGATACATCGACGACGCGCCGCGCTTCCTAGGTTACGCAAGGCCGGTCGCGGCGCGCTATCGCGAATTTGCGCCGCTGGTGCGCCTGTTCGACCGGCTGGAAGCGCGCGCCGCAGGCGTTGGCTGCGCGCCCCCATGACGCCCGGCGCGATGATCCTCGCGGCCGGGCGCGGCGAGCGCATGCGCCCGCTTACCGACACAACGCCCAAGCCGCTGCTCGCGGTCGGCGGCAGGCCGCTGATCGTCTGGCAGATCGAAGCGCTCGCGCGCGCCGGGATCCGCGACATCGCCATCAACGCATCACACCTCGCCGATCGTCTGATCGACGCCGTCGGCGATGGCCGCGCATTCGGCGTTTCGATCCGCTGGTCGGTCGAGGACGTCCCGCTCGAGGCCGCGGGCGGAATCGCCACCGCGATGCCGCTGCTGCCCGCAGGGCCGGTGCTCGTGGTATCCGGCGATGTCTGGACCGGCTACGACTACGCGCGGCTGCTTCCGGTGGCCGCGACGATGATGCGCGACGCGAAATCGCCTCGCGTGCATCTGGTGATGGTGCCCAATCCATCCTATCATCCGCTCGGCGATTTCTCGCTGGTTCCGCAGCTGCATGGATCATCGCGCATCGCTATCGGCGACGACGCCCGGCGCACCTATGGCAACATCGGCGTGTACGACAGCGCGCTGTTCCGCGCGCTCCCCGCGAAGATCCGGCAGCCGCTGCTGCCGTTGCTGCTCGGGTGGATTGCGCTTGCGACGGTTACCGGCGAGCTGTACGAAGGTCCATGGGAGAACGTTGGAACGCCAGCCGACCTTCGCCGCCTCGATAGCCGGCTGGCCCGCAAGGCGCAAGGATCATCACGATGAGCTTTTCCGACAATCCGCTGCTCGACTTCGGCGGACTGACCCGCTTCGATCGGTTCGCACCGGAGCACGCCGCACCGGCCGTGGACCGCTTGATCTTTGAGGCCCGCGCGACGATCGAAGAGGTCGCACGATCGACTGCGACGCCGGGTTGGGACAGCGTCGTCGAACCGGTCGCAGCTGTGCTCGACCGGCTGGAGCGTGCGTGGGGCACGGTGCGCCACCTCAACGCCGTTGTCAGCACCCCCGCACTCCGCGACGCCTACAACGGCAGCCTGCCGAAGGTCACGGCGCTGTACGCCGAACTGGCCCAGGACGAGCGCCTATACGCGAAATACAAGGCCTTCGCCGGTGCCGCGGATTACGCGCGACTGTCGCCCGCACAGCGCAAGGTCGTCGAGAATGAACTGCGCGACTTCCGGCTGGGCGGTGCCGAGTTGCCTGCCGCCGGGAAACTGCGCTTCAAGGCAATCGAGGAGGAACTCGCGAGCCTGTCGGCGGCGTTCGACGACCATTCGCTCGACGCCACCGACGCCTGGGCGCACTACGTCGACGATGCCCTTGCGCTCGCCGGCGTGCCGGACGACGTCGTCGCGCAGGCGCGTGCCGAGGCCGAGGCCGAAGGCCGGTCCGGATTCAAGCTGACCCTCCGTGGTCCCTGCTACATCCCGGTGATGCAGTACGCGGACGACCGCAGCCTCCGGGCGCTCATGCATCGCGCTTACGCGACGCTCGCCTCCGATCTTGGCGACGACCCCGAGTACGACAACACGGCGATCATCGAGAAGATTCTGGCGTTGCGGCGGGAACAGGCGGCGCTGCTGGGCTACGCGAGCTTCGCCGACCTCTCGCTGGTCCCGAAGATGGCGGGGACGCCCGCGGAGGCGCTGGCGTTCGTCCGCGATCTTGGCAGGCGCGCGCGCCCGTTTGCCGATCGCGACTACGCCGAACTGATCGCGTTCGCGCGTGACGAGCTCGGGTGCGCGCAACCGCAGGCCTGGGATCTTTCGTACGCGTCTGAAAAACTTCGCGAGCGGCGCTATGCGTACTCCGAGCAGGAGGTGAAGCAGTACTTTCCCGTGGAGGGCGTGCTCCGGGGCCTGTTCGAAATGGTCGCGACCCTCTACCAGGTCTCGATCGACGCGGCCTCGGCGGCCACCTGGCATCCCGACGTCCGTTTTTTCGACGTCCGCGACCGCGACGCAACGCTGATCGGTCAGTTCTACCTGGACCTGTACGCGCGCGAGGACAAGCAGAGTGGCGCCTGGATGGACGACGCAATCAATCGCCGCCGCGAAAACGGACGCACGCAGCACCCGGTCGCCTTCCTCACCTGCAACTTCACGCCGCCGACCGAGGTCGACCGCCGGCGGCGCCCCGCGTTGCTCACCCACCGCGAGGTGGTGACCCTGTTCCACGAGTTCGGCCACGGCCTGCACTTGCTGCTCACGCGCGTCGACGTGCCCGGCGTGTCGGGCATCGAGGGCGTCGAATGGGACGCGATCGAGTTGCCCTCGCAGATCATGGAGAACTGGACCTGGGAATGGGACGTCGTCGAGCGGATGAGCTCGCACGTCGACACCGGGGCGAAGCTGCCGCGTGCGCTGTTCGAGCGCCTGCTTGCTGCCAGGAATTTCCAGAGCGGGCTCGCGATGATGCGAGAGGTGGAGTTCGCGCTTTTGGACCTGCTGCTGCACAGCGAATACCTGCCGCGCCGGTTGGGACACCACGCCGACGCCGGTTCGGTGCTGGCTGCCGTTCGTCGGGAAGTTGCGGTTGTGCCACGCCCGGATTACGACCGGCCCCTGCACACGTTCGGCCACATCTTCGCCGGCGGCTACGCGGCCGGCTACTACAGCTACCAGTGGGCGGAAGTGCTCTCCGCCGACGCTTTCAGCCTGTTCGAGGAGGAAGGCGTCCTGTCGCCGGCGGCCGGGGCGCGGTTCCGCGACGAGGTGCTGGCCCGGGGCGGCAGCCGGCCGGCGCTGGAATCGTTCGTCGCCTTTCGCGGGCGGGCGCCGCAACTCGACGCGCTTTTGCGTCATAATGCAATGACAACGTCATCCTGACAGGAGGCGACGATGGTCAGCGAAAAGCTTCCAATCGCAGCCGGGCTGTTGCTGCTCTCGTTGCTCGCCGGCGACCCGGCGGCCGCCCAGGAGCGACACGTCTATCGCTATATCGACTCGACGGGCCGTGTCGTCTATTCCGACCGGGCGCCGACCTCCGGCGCGACGGATATCCAGACCAAGCGCGTGTCGGGCAACACCATCGAAACCAGCGAGCTACCGATCGCGGTCCAGCAGGCGACCGAGCGCTTTCCGGTGACGTTGTTCACGTTCACATGCGGCCTCGCCTGCGACAACGCTACCGCGCTGCTGAATCGCCGCGGCGTGCCGTACGCGCAGGTGAACGTCGAAGAAGGCGACGGCGCGCAGAAGCTGCAGCAGCTCACCGGCGAGCTTTCGGCGCCGGTACTGCAGGTCGGCGACAAGCTGATCGGCAAGGGCTTCAACGAAGCGAAGTGGAACGCGCTGCTCGACCAGGCGGGCTACCCCAAGTCACCCGCGCGCCGGCTCGCGCAGTCGCAGCGCCCGCTCACCGATCCTGCGGCGGATCCGGCCACCAAGGCCGCGGCGATTGCGCAGCCCGTCACCGCGCCCACGGCGGGCGGCGGCTATCCGAAACAGTAGTCGCAATCGACAGCTGATCCCGGTGAACGCTCTCGTCGCATCGCGACAGGGGGGCCGTTGCCGTTCGGTCGGCGAAAGCGCGGCGTGAAGCTCGTCAGCTGGAACGTCAACTCACTGAACGTGAGGCTGCCCCGCCTCCTTGCCTGGCTCGCGGCAAACGCCCCCGATGTCGTCTGCCTGCAGGAAACCAAGGTCGAAGACGCGAAGTTTCCGCACACCGAGATCGCGGCAGCCGGATACAGCGCGCACGTGTCCGGCCAGCGCACCTACAACGGGGTCGCGATCCTGGTACGCAACGGGCTGGTGGCCGACGACGTGACCGTGGGACTGCACGGATTCGACGAGCAAAAGCGGCTGATCGCGGCCACGGTGAGCGGGGTGCGCGTCGTCTGCGCCTACGTACCCAACGGCCAGTCGCTCGAGAGCGACAAGTACGTCTACAAGCTCGCCTGGTGCGAAGCGATGACTGAGGCATTGCGCGACGCACTCGCGCGCTACTCCGAGCTCGCGTTCGTCGGCGACATGAACATCGCGCCCGAAGCGCGCGACGTCCACGATCCGCTCGCCTGGGAGGGCAGCGTGCTGGTCTCCGAGCCGGAGCGGCAAGCGTTCCGCGCCTGGCTGGCCCTGGGCCTGCTCGACAGCTTCCGCCTGTTCGAGCAGCCGGCGAACAGCTTCAGCTGGTGGGACTACCGGATGCTGGCGTTCCCGAAGAATCGCGGCCTGAGGATCGACCACCTTCTGCTTTCGGCGCCGCTCGCGAAACGTTGCACGGCGTCACGCATCGACCGCAACGAGCGCAAGGGCGAGAGGCCTTCCGACCACGC
>JBKKAZ010000020.1:0-21754 GCA_046714435.1 Casimicrobiaceae bacterium | reverse complement strand
CCCAGTAGCCGAAGACGGTCGCGCCGTGGTCGCGTGCATCCGCGCGCTGCAGCAGCTCGCTCAATCCCTGTCCGTGGAAGATATTGTCGCCGAGCACCAGGCAGCTCGGCGCGCCATCCAGGAATTCGCGCCCGATCAGCAGGGCCTGCGCCAAGCCGTCCGGGCTCGGCTGCGCGGCGTACCGGATGTCCATTCCCCAACGCGCGCCATCGCCGAGCAGCGCCTGGAACAGCGGCTGCTCGTGCGGTGTATTGATCACCAGCACGTCACGGATGCCGGCCAGCATCAGCACGCTCAACGGGTAGTAGATCATCGGCTTGTCGTACACCGGCAGCAGCTGCTTGCTGACAACCTGCGTCACCGGGTAGAGCCGCGTACCCGAACCGCCGGCGAGGATGATGCCCTTGCGCATCAGCTGGCGCCCTGAATCGAAGTGATCGGCATACGGCGATCAGGCATGGGCGCTCGCCGGCGCGTACTGCAACGAAACCCAGCGCTGGTAGTCGCCGCTGGTCACCGATGCGAGCCATTCGGGATGGTCGAGATACCAGCGGACGGTTTTCGCGAGTCCGCTGGCGAAAGTCTCCTTCGGCACCCAGTCCAGTTCTTCCCGTATCCTGGTCGCATCGATCGCGTAGCGACGATCGTGTCCCGGGCGATCGGTGACGAAGCTGATCTGCGCGGCGTAATCGTGGCCCGGTCTGGCTTCGGCCAGCGTCGCGCACAGCGTTCGCACGACGTCGAGATTGGACATTTCCGCATTGCCGCCCACGTTGTAGGTCTCGCCGGGCCGGCCGCCGGCGAGCACCGCGCGCAGCGCGGCGCAATGGTCGCCGACGTAGAGCCAGTCGCGCACGTTCTGGCCGTCGCCGTACACCGGCAGCGGCTTGCCCGCGAGCGCGTTGACGATCATCAGCGGGATCAGCTTCTCGGGGAACTGCCGCGGCCCGTAGTTGTTCGAGCAGTGGGTGATGATCGCCGGCAGGCCGTAGGTGTGGTGCCAGGCCCGGACCAGGTGGTCGGACGCCGCTTTCGACGCGGAGTACGGGCTGTTAGGCGCGTAGCGCGTGGTCTCGCTGAAACCCGGCGCGCCCGGTTCGAGCGAGCCGTAGACCTCGTCGGTGGAGACGTGCACGAACCGGAACGCCTCGCGGGCGGCATTCGGCAGCTTCGCGACGTAGCCGCGCATCGATTCCAGCAGGCTGAACGTGCCGACAACGTTGGTGTCGATGAACGCCGCCGGACCGTGGATCGAGCGATCCACGTGCGACTCGGCGGCAAAGTTCATGAGCGCGCGCGGACGGTGGCGCGCGAGCAGCTCGTCGACCAGCGCGCCATCGCCGATGTCGCCGCGCACGAAAACGTGGCGCGGATCGTCCTTCGCCGACGCGAGATTGCCCAGGTTGCCGGCGTAGGTGAGCTTGTCGAGGTTGACGACCGGCTCGTCCCCGGCGGCGAGCCAGTCGAGCACAAAATTGGCGCCGATGAAACCGGCGCCGCCGGTAATCAGAATCATGGCAACGACCCAGTGGGGGGCGCGCAATCGCGTCGCCGGATGTTAATTGGTGATTTTAGCATCGGCCTGCGGCGCGGCGCCGTAATAGCTGCGGTACCAGTCGACGAATCGGGCGAGTCCGGTCGAAAGCGGCGTCGAGGGTGCGAAGCCGGTCGCGCGTCGCAGCGCGTCGATCGACGCGTAGGTCGCCTCGACATCGCCCGGCTGCATCGGCAGCATTTCCATCCGGGCGCTCCTCCCCAGCAGCCGTTCCAGCGTGGCGATGAAATCGGTCAACGCCACCGCATCATGGTTGCCGATATTGAAGATGGCGTAGGGCACAGCGGACGGCCCGGCCGGCGCGGGCGGCCGGACCAGCAGGCGGAGGATGCCCTCAACGATGTCGTCGATGTAGGTGAAGTCGCGCCGCATGCGACCGTGATTGAAGACCTTGATCGGCTCGCCGGCGAGGATCGCGCGCGTGAACAGCATCGCTGCCATGTCGGGACGCCCCCACGGTCCGTACACGGTGAAGAAGCGCAAGCCGGTCGTCGGCAGCCGGTACATGTGGCTGTAAACGTGCGCCGCGAGTTCGTTCGCCTTTTTGGTCGCTGCGTAGAGGCTCACCGGCTGGTCGACCGGCTGGTCCTCGGAGAACGGCAGCGTGTGATTGGCGCCGTACACCGACGACGAGGACGCATAGACGAGGTGCCCGACGCCCGACTTGCGGCTGCCCTCGAGGACGTGGCCGAACGCGACGACGTTGTTGCGATAGTAGGCCTCGGGATGGGTCAGCGAATGGCGTACGCCGGCCTGCGCCGCGAGATGAATCACCTGCTTGAATCGATCGCCAGCGAACAGTTGCGCGGTCTCGCCGGCTTCCGCGAGGTCGACACGCTCGAAGCGGAAACCCGGCCGCGATGCGAGCACCGCCAGCCGTGCCTCCTTCAATCGGACGTCGTAGTACGGGTCGAGATTGTCCACGCCGACCACTTCGGCGCCGCCGTCGAGCAGCGCCCGCGCGGTATGCATGCCGATGAACCCGGCAGCGCCGGTGACGAGCACGCGCGAGCCCTTCACGCGTCGCGCTCCGGCGGGGACGAATGCTGCTGCATCGCGCGAAGCTTCGCATACTTGAGAAAGCTGGCGAAGGCGCCGATCGCCACGTGTGCGAAGCCCGCGGCGCCATCCAGGAACCCGCCCTTGACGATGTAGAAGCGGACAAAGCGCGCCAGTGGCGACAGCGCGAGGCGCGCGAAGCTCGCCCGTTCGCCCCGCTCGTGCATCGCCTGCGCCTGGAGCGTGGTATAGCGATTCTGCTTGGCGATGTAGTCGTCGATCGATTCCGCGGACGCATGCAACAGGTCGCCTTCGAGCCGCTCGACCGGCCCGTCCGCGACAACGTGCTCGTGGACCGCGTCGTCGGTCCAGCGCGCGCGGCGGCGATCGAACAACCGCACGATCCAGTCCGGATAGCCCTCGCCGTGCGCGAGCCAGCGGCCGAGGAAGCGGTTGCGCCGGGCGATCGCAAACGCCGCGGCGGCCGGGGTGCCGGAGGCAAATCGCGCCCGGATCGCATATTCAAGCTCCGGCGAGACGCGCTCGTCGGCATCCAGGCAGAGCACCCAGTCGTGGCTCGCCTGCGCCACCGCGAAGCGCTTTTGCGGCCCGAATCCCTGCCACGGGTGGCTCAGGACGCGGGCGCCGCGGGCGCGCGCGATTTCCACGGTATCATCGCGGCTGCCCGAATCGACAACGAGGGTTTCCGCGACGAACGCCGCCGACGCGAGGCACGCCGCGATCTCGGTCGCGGCATCGCGCGTGATCACCACCAGGGAAAGAGGAAGCGGCTTCGCCATGCGATCGGCCGCAGCAGCGCGAGCGCGCCACGGGATCCCGTCTCGTGTTCGCGATGGATTCTACGTCGTTTCCCGCCGCCTCACACTGTGAACAGCCTGCTCGTCGTCCGCCCCAGCTCGCTCGGCGACGTCGTGCACGCGCTCGCGCTGGTCGCCGACGTGATGCGCGAGCGCCCCGGCACCGCGATCGACTGGGTCGCCGAAGAAGCCTTCACCGAGCTGCCCGCGATGTGTCCGGACTTGCGCCGCGTGATTCCGCTCGCCCTGCGGCGCTGGCGCCACGCGCCGCTCGCCGCCGCGACCTGGCGTGAGGCGCGGGAGTTCGCGCGCGCGCTTCGAGAATCCCGCTACGACGCGATCCTCGACTTGCAGGAGCAGCTGAAAGGCGCGATCGTCGCGCGCACCGCGCGCGGCGTGCGCCACGGCTTCGATCGAAACAGCATCCGCGAACCGATCGCGAGCTGGCTCGACAACGTGCATCATCGCGTCGATCCTGACGCACACTTCGCGACACGCTGCCGCGAACTCGCGGCTGCCGCGCTGGGTTACGTGGTCCGCGGAGCACCGTGCTGGAATCTCACTCCGCCCGCGCAACTCGATGCGATCCCCGATCGACGCTACGCCGTGGTGCTTCACGCCACCTCGCGCGAGAGCAAGCTGTGGCCCGAGGAGCGCTGGCGCGCGCTGCTCCGGTGCCTCGCGGACGCAGGACTCGCGGTGCTGCTGCCCTGGGGCAACGAGTTCGAGTGGGCGCGGAGCGTCCGGCTGGCCGATGGCGTCGATTCGGCGATCGTTCCGGCGCGACAGCCGGTTTCATCGCTCGCCGCTTTGCTCCAGCGGGCCGAGCTTGCGATCGGCGTCGACACCGGACTCACCCACCTCGCGGCGGCGCTGGGCACGCCGACCCTCGCGTTGTTCACCGACACCGACCCCGCCGGCGCGGGCGTGGCAATCGCCGGCTCGCACGCGCGCGATTTCGGCGGACGGGGCGATGTGCCCGAGCTGGACGACGTTCAGGCTGCTGTGGGCAGCTTGCTGCGCACGTCGCCGCGTTGCTGATGGCACGCAAACTCTATTCGCTGCTGTGGTGGTTCGCGGTCCCGCTGCTGCCGCTGCGGCTGTGGTGGCGAGGCCGCCACGAGCCGGGCTACCGCGAATGCATCGGCGAGCGCTTCGGGCGCTACGTGGCCCCGCGACCCCCAGGCGACCTGTACTGGATCCACGCGGTCTCGGTCGGCGAGACTCGCGCGGCGGCTCCGCTGGTCGAGCGGCTGCTGCGCGAAAAGCCCGGTGCGAGCGTACTCGTCACCTGCATGACCGCGACGGGCCGCGAAACCGGCCGCGCGCTGTTTGGCGATCGCGTCGTGCAGGCCTGGCTGCCCTACGACCTGCCGTTCGCGGTCGAGGCCTTCGTCGCGCACTTCCGCCCGCGCGCGGGCCTGTTGATGGAAACCGAGCTTTGGCCGAACCTGGTGCACGGCTGCCATTCGCACGGCGTGCCGCTGTTCCTCATCAACGCCAGGATGTCCGCGCGATCCGCAACGGACTACGCGCGCTGGAGCGCACTGACCCGGCCGATGTTCGCCGCGCTGGCCGGTGTCGCAGCGCAGACGCCTGCCGATGCCACGCGGCTCGAGGCGCTGGGCGCTCCCGCTGTTGCGGTGACCGGCAGCCTCAAGTTCGACCTCGAGGTGCCCGAATCGATGCGCATTCTCGGCGCAAAGCTGCGGCAGCGATTCGGCCGCGACCGTCCGGTCTGGCTCGCCGCGTCGACACGCGAAGGCGAGGAGGCATTGCTGCTCGACGCGATGGCAGCTCGCTCGCTGCCTGAAGGCACGTTGCTGCTGCTGGTGCCGCGCCATCCGCAGCGCTTCGACGCGGTCGAGGCGCTGGTGCGCGAACGCGGCTTGGCCTGTGTGCGGCGTTCAGGCGATGCGCCAGTGCCGAGTGACGCGCGCGTCGTGCTGGGCGACAGCATGGGCGAGATGCTCGCTTATTGCGCGGCCGCCGACCTCGCGTTTGTCGGCGGCAGCCTGCTGCCGCTCGGCGGCCAGAACCTGATCGAGCCGATCGCGCTCGGCGTGCCGGCGCTGGTGGGGCCGCACACCTACAACTTTGCCGAGGTCACCGAGCGCGCGATCGAGGCCGGCGCGGCGCGGCGCGTGGCGACTGCCGACGCGTTGATCGGCGAAGTCGACACCCTGCTTCGTGACGCGCAAGCGCGCGCGCAGATGCGCGATGCGGCGCTGGCGTTCGTCGACGCGCACCGCGGTGCCGCCGAACGCTTGTGGACCTGGCTCGCGAACCGCCTGACGTGACGGCTGGCGCCCGAGCTGCAGCAGATGGGATTCGCGATCGTGCTCTACGCCGTGTCGGCGCTGTTCTCGGCGATGAAGGCGATCGCCGACGCGCTCGCCGTGCTGCGTGCCGAGAGCACGCCGCGCTCGCGCGAACGCGCGATGACGAGCTATGCCGAGTTCTGCACGCTCGTCGACCTCGACGCCTACAAACGGCTCGACGACGAATTCGGCGCGGAGTGACCGCGCCGGCGCCCCGCGTCAGTCGACCTTCAGTCCCACCGCCTTCACGACGGGCGTCAGCCGCTCGACGTCGGCGCGGATCAGTGCGCGGAATTGTTCCGGCGTGCCGCCGATCAGTTCGAACCCCAGTCCCTGCATCTTCTGCACGATGTCGGGCCGCTTCAGCACGGCGTTGATCTCGGCGTTGAGCTTCGCGACGATCGCCGGCGGCGTGCCCGCGGGCACCATCAGGCCGTTCCACCCCTGCAGCTCGAAGCCCGGGTAGCCGGCCTCCGCGATGGTCGGCAGGTCCGGGAACAGGAAAAAGCGCTTGCTCGTGGTGACCGCGATGGCACGCAGCTTGCCGGCCTGGATCTGCGCCTGCAACGGCTGCATCACCGAGAGCAGGAACTTGGTCTCGCCCTGCACGGTGGCAAGCACGGCGGGCGGCGAGCCGTTGAACGGCACGTGCACGACGTCGATGCCGGTGAGCGTCTTCAGGAGCTCGACGCCGAGGTGGGACGAGCTGCCGTTGCCGACCGAAGCGTAGGAGAGCTTGCCCGGGTTCGCCTTTGCGTACGCGATGAGCTCCGTCACGGTGCGCACGGGCAGCTCGGCGTTCACGGCGAGGATCAGCGGCTGGTTCGACGTAATGATCAGCGGCGCCAGATCCTTGTTCACGTCGTAGGGGAGCTTCTGCAGCAGAGGCCCGAACGCGAACGGGCCTGGGAAGCCCAGCACCATCATCGTGCCGTCCGGTGTCGACTTCGCGACCTCGGCGGTTGCCACGGTGCCGCCCGCGGCGGGCTTGTTCTCGACGATCACCGGCTGGCCGAGTCGCTCGCGCAGGGGCTCGCTGATTGCGCGGGCGAGCGCGTCGAGCGAGCTGCCCGCCCCCGACGCCACGACGATGCGCAGCGGCTTGTCGGGCCAGGCCTGGCCGAGCGCGCCTGGGGTCCCGGCAAGGCAAGTCAGCGCGGCGAAAGCGACGATGAGGTGGCGGCGATTCATGGTGGCGTCTCCGATCAGGCGGCCGGTCGGGCGACCGGCTCTTTGGGCGAGTCAGGCATCTCCGAGGTTCTTGGCGAGCCGGCGGCGCAGCGCGGCGGCGTCGACGTCCGCCACCGCCTTCGTGCCGGCGAGATCCACCGCGTGCGCGGCGGCGATCCCCATGGCGATGCACGGTCCCATCACGCGGACCGAGGATAGCGCAAGCAGGTCGGCATCGATGCACCGGCCCGCTGCCAGCAGGTTGTCGACCTCCGCGTGCACCATGCTGCGGAAGGGCACATAGTGGACGTGGCCGTCGGGGAATCCTTCCCAGTGGACGACGGAGGCGCGGTTGTGCAGCTCGATGCCCCATGCGCAGCGCGCGACCGCGTCGTCGAAGCGCACGCCGCCGCGCACGTCGTCCACGCTAAGCTGGTAGCGGCCCTTGATCCAGCGCGTCTGGCGTACGCCCGGCTGGCCATAGCGGTCGATCGAGGCGGCGCCGAACACCACGGGAAACTCGGCCTGCAGGAACGCGAAAGCGCGGTCGAACTGGCGGTGCCCGTCGATGACCATCCGCGACGCGCCCACCGGATCGAGCGGCGTGGCAATGTGCGTCATGTTGACGAGCACCTGGTCGCTGTCGGGCAGCACGTAGATGAACGCGTCATGACGGTCGAGGCCGGCCGCGACGGCCTTCGCGACGACGCGCTCCTTGATCGCCTCCGGGCCGCCGGCCGCCGCGAGCGCGGCCACGTCGACGCCGCGGACGATGCCGTTCTGCGAGCCGTAGACGGTTTCCGTGGCCGGCTCCTGCACGGCGAGCCCGGCCATCCAGGCGAGCGCGGCGTCGCCCGACGCGTCGACGAACGCGCTCGCCCGCACGTCGACCTGGCCGTAGCGGGTCATCGCCACCACGCTGCGGATGCGCCTGCCATCGCGCTCGACGGACTGGACGAACGCGCTGGTGATCACCTGCACGCCCGCCGCGACCAGCGCGTCCTCGATCCAGCGCTGCAGCACCGTGTGCCGGTAGTAGAGGATGATCGTGTTGCGCCGGCCTTCGATGCGCGCCATGCCGCCTGCGGCGGTGAGGTCGCGGACGATCTCCTCGGCGATGCCGAACGTCAGCAGTTCGGGCTGCGGTCCGTTCGAGTAGAAGCCGCAGAACGTGTCGATGATCGCGCCGGTGGCCTGGCCGCCCACCGCGGGCGCGCCGTCGAGCAACACGACACGCAAGCCCAGCCGCCCTGCCTCGATTGCCGCAGAGGCGCCCGCCGCGCCGGAGCCGACGATGCAGACGTCGCAGTCGACCCGCACCGGCGAGGTTGCCTCGCGGCGCCTGACGATCAGCGTGTTGTCGACGGTCATGCAGGATTCCCCGGGAACGACCTCGGCATCGGGCGGACCCGGCCTGCGCACCATTCCAGGCATCGCGGCCATTCCCACCAAAGGATAGTGATTTCAACCGCACCAAGCTCCGGCGGATCAGGCTATCACGGGTGGACGCGACCGAGCCGACGGGGAGATGGGGTGGTTGCGCGCCGCTGTGGGGGCGTTTTTCCGCGATGCGCGGTTGCCGCGCGCTCGCCGGCGTGAGCCCGCCCGGCGTCGCGCCGAGACGAGCGTCGACGGGGGTGGCTACCCGACGATGCGCTGGTCGAACGCGAAGGCCGGGGCGCACGGGAGCAGCGGATCGGCGGAGGGATCGTGCTCGGCGCCGGCGGCCTCCCATAGTGGCGGACCGCGAGCGGGTGCGATGCGGGGTGGTGCCGACGGCTCGCCGAGGTGGACGAGGATGTTGCGTATCGTGGATGCGTCGGTGATGAAGGCGATGATGCGCATCTCGGCGCCGCAGCGCGAGCAGCGGAGTGGGAAGACCTCATCGATGCGGGCGAGCAGCAGCGCCCAGGCGTAGCGGGCAGCCCGGGGATGGGCCGGTTCGGCCCCGGATTGCGGGTTGGGTGCGCGCGGCGGGGTCGTCGCGGCCAGCGCGAGGGCGGTGACTGCAGCGCGCAGCGATGAGTGGGGGGCAAGCACGCCGAAGTAGCGGTGGCGGTGGATCCGCGGCGGCGGCACCAGGGCGGCGATGCGCTCGATCAACTCCAGGGGGGGTGAGGAGCAGCGGGCCGCCCCCGCACGGACCGGGCTTGGTGCCCTCATAGAGCAAGCGTTCGGCATCGAGCTCGCGTAGCCGATCCAGGGCGAACGGCGGCCGGGCGCAGTAGCGCAACAGGCGCTCACGCCCGGCACGGTCAGCGACCTCGATGCGCACCGAGGCGTCGAGCGAGAACCCGCCGCCGTGTTGCCATTGCGCCATCGACCGTGCGTCATCGCTCGGCAGCAGGCCCCGGCGCACGAAGACGCGCAGCCAGCGCCGGCGCACCTGCGCATGTACCTGGGCGATGGCGTTGGCCTCGAGACCGGTGGCGGCACTGAAGATGACTCCGCCCGTGGTGGCAGCGTCGAACACAGGCGCTTGGGCACCGCGAGCACCCACTGCCGCACCGGCAACGGTGGCAAGACGTGATCGGTGAGATGCGCCGCCGTCGCCACCATGCGCCGCGCATTGCAAGCGGGGCACACGCCGCGCACCGCGGGGCAACCGAACGGCTGTGGGATTGGCTCGCGAGCCGCGTCGGGTAGAAACTATCCCCGCAGGCGGCGGTTGATGTCTTCGAGATCCTCCTCGGTCAGCGCGCCGACCGAGGCTTTGAGGCGCAACACGCTGATCAGGTAGTTGAAGTAAGCCTGCGCGAGGTCGCGACGGGTCTGGAACACCTGCTGGGTGACATTGAGCACGTCGAGGTTGGTCCGCACGCCGACTTCCTGGCCGAGCCGGTTCGACTCGAGTGCGGACTGTGCCGAACGCAGCGCCTGCTCGAATGCCTTGACCGACGCCACGGCGCTGTTGACCCCGGTGAAGCCGACCTGGGCGTTGAACAGCGCGTTGCGCCGCGCGGTCTCGAGATTCTGGCGCGCGGTGTCGCGCAACGCGATGGTTTCGCGAACCCTGGAATCGGTGAAGCCCCCCTGGTAGATCGGCACGATCAGCGCGACGCCGATCTGCGCCGAGCGCGAGTTCAGCGTAAGGTCGCTGGCGAGCGACCCGGTGCCAAAGTTCTGGCCGGCGCTCGCGACCAAGTCGAGGGTCGGCAGATGGCCGGCGCGCGCGCGGTCGATCTCCAGCGAAGCGACGTCGACGTTGTAACCGGCGATGCGCACGGCCAGATTATCGGTCAGCGCGCGATCGAGCCAGTGGTCGAGAAAGTTCGGCGTCGGCAACCCCGGCTCGAACCCCGGGCCGAGGCGCGCGAGCTCGCGCGGCATGCGGCCGATGATGGCGCGCAGCGCGGAGCGCCGGTTGTCGAGATCATTGCGCGCCGCGATCTCCTGCGCGACGATCGAGTCGAAGCGCGCCTGGGCCTCGTTGGTATCGGTGATGGTCGCCACGCCGACCTCGAAGTTGCGCTTGGCCTGCGCCAGTTGCTCCGAGACCGCGGCCTTTTGCGCCTCGGAAAGTTCGACGTTGATCAGCGCGAGGAGCACGTCGAAGTAGACCACGGTGACGCGGATGATCAGCTCCTGCTGGGACGCGGCGAGCGTGAAGTCGGCCTGCTCGACCAGCCGTCGTGACTGGTCGAAGGCCAGCGTGTTCTGCTGCCGGTACAGTGGCTGCGACGCGGAGACTGTGAAAGCGGCATTGCCATAGTTGTTCGCGGTGACCGATCCTCCAGCGCCCTGGACGCTGGTGCGCCCGTCGTTGACGTTGGCGCTGCCCGAGAGCGAGACGTTGGGCAGCAGCGCCGAGCGCGCCTGCGGAACGCGCTCCTGGGTGGCGAGCCAGGTCGCGCGCGCGCCCGCAAGCGTGGGATCGTGCTGCTGCGCTTCGCGATAGATCTGCACCAGGTCCTCGGCCCGGGCCGCGCGGTCCGGGCCGAGCAGTACGGCGAGCGCGAGCGGGACGGCGGCGAGCAGGCGAACGTTCATGGAGTGGGTCCGTTTCGGGTTGAATCCGTCACCGCGCAATTCGCGGATCGGGTTGCACTCAATACCGTTTCATCGCGGGATCGACTTCCGCGGCCCAGGCGGCGACGCCGCCGCGCAGGTTGAACACACGCTGGAAGCCCGCACTCCGGAGCCACGCCGCGGCGTGATAGCTGCGCATGCCGGTGTGGCAAACCACGACCAGGTCGCGATCGCGCGGAAGCGTGCCCAAAGCGACCGGCAATGCTCCGAGCGGCACCGACTGCGAGTCGCTGATGTGGCAGTATTCGAACTCCCAGGGCTCGCGGACGTCGACGAGGACCGGCGGTGCAGCGTCGGCGTCGTGCCGCCAGCGATCGAGCTCGGCGGGACCGACTTCGGGAATCAAAACGTGAACCTCGCCGGCGTTGGCGCGTTGATGAGCGGTGCCGTGACGGTCTCGAACAAGTCGACTGCAGTCGGGGCCCCCGGCGCGTTCCAGTGCAACAGCCGCGCCTTCATTACCGGCGCCTCGCCGACGACCGCGAACAGCCGCCCGCCGGGCTTGAGCTGCGCGGTGAATCCGTCGGCGAGCACCGGCGTCGAGCCGGTGAGCACGATCACGTCGTAGGCCTCGCGTCCAAATCCCCGGGCGCCGTCGCCCGTTTCCACGCGTACGCGCGAGAATCCGTGGCGGGCGAGCTTCGCGCGCGCGGCGGCCGCGCGAGTCGGGTCGATCTCGACGCTGAGCACGGGTGCGCCGCGCGCCGCGAGCAGCGCCGTGAAATACCCGGTGCCGGTGCCGATTTCGAGCACCGAATCGCCGTGCTCCATGGCGAGCTCCTGCAGCACCCGCGCTTCCATTTTCGGTGACCACATCGTCTGCCCTGCGCCCAGCGGCAGCTCCAAGTCCGCAAAAGCCAGCGCGCGGTGGGCCGGCGGCACAAATCCCTCGCGTTTCACCTTGAACAGCAGTTCGAGCACGCGCGGATCCAGCACCTCGCAGGGGCGAATCTGCTTCTCGACCATGTTGAAGCGGGCACGCTCGATGTCGAAGCTCATGGCTAAGGTAGTTGGGGACGATGGACGGGTCACGGAACCCGCTAAATGACCGCTGGTCATTCTAACAAAGCGGCCCGGTTCCGGCCGCGGAGAGCAACAACCGATTCGTAGTGCATGGTGTCAGTCCAGCGTCTTGCGATAGCGAATCATCGCCAGCGTCGCCGCCGCGGCCAGGAACGCGGCGATCGGCCACAGATGGGGCAGCGTTTCGGCCACGCCGTTGCCCTTCAGCAGCACGCCGCGCACGATCCGCAGAAAATGGGTGATCGGAAAGACCTCGCCCAGCGCCTGCGCCCAGCCCGGCATGCCGCGGAACGGGAACATGAAGCCGGACAGCAGCAGCGCGGGCAGGAAGAAGAAGAACGTCATCTGCATGGCCTGAAGCTGGGTCCGGGCCACGGTCGAGATGGTGAAGCCGAGTGCCAGCAGCGCGGCGATGTATAGCGTCATCGAGGCGAGCAGCAGCACGACGCCACCCAACATCGGCACGTCGAACAGCGCTCGTGCGGCGAGTAGGATGATCGCCGCCTGCGCGAAGCCCACGGCGATGTACGGGACGATCTTGCCGGCCATCACCTCGAGCGGTGTCGCCGGCGTCGCGAGCAGGCTCTCGAAGGTCCCGCGCTCCCGCTCCCGGGTCACCGCGAACGCGGTCATCATCACCATCGTCATCTGCAGGATCACGCCGAGCAGGCCGGGCACGATGTTGTACTGGGTGATGCCTTCGGCGTTGTAGCGCCGCTGCAGGGTCACCTCGAACGGTGGCGGCGTCGGCGCGAGCGACGCCAGCGCTCCGGTGAGGTCGTGCCGCAGCGCCGACGCGCCGAGCGCCGCAAGCGCCGCGAGCGCGTTGCCGGTCGCCGCGGGATCGGTTGCGTCGGCCGCGACGGCGAGCCGCGGCCGCTCGCCGCGCAGCAACCGGGTGGAAAAATCGGACGGGATCGAGAGCGCGAACTGCACGTCGCCGCGCGCCAGCAGGCGGTCAGCCTCGGCGTCGCTTGCAGGTACCGCAGCGACGGCGAAGTAGCCGGTGTTCTCGACGGCGCGAATGAGGCTGCGCGAGAACACGCTGCGGTCGTGATCGACGATCGCCGTCGGCAGGCCCCTGGGGTCGGTGTTGATCGCGTAGCCGAACAGCACCAGCTGCAGGATCGGGATACCGACGATCATTGCGAAGGTCAGCCGGTCGCGCCGGATCTGGACCAGTTCCTTCTGCGCGATGGCGAGAAAGCGGGCGAACGAGAATCCGTTCATCCGTAGTTGTCCTTCGCCTGCTGGGTCAGCCTGACGAACACGTCGTCGAGCGACGGCTCCGCGGGCGTCCACTCGAGGCCCGTCCGAGCGTGTGCCTCGCGCGTTCGCGCCAGCGCGGCCCGGTCGACGCCGGACACGTGCAGCGTGGTGCCGAACGGCACCACCGTGTCCACACCGGGCTCGCCTTCGAGATCGCGCGCGAGTCTCGCGAGCGTTCGCTCGTCCCCCTTCGGCACGCTGACCACAAAAGTCGCCAGCGCCGAATGCGCGATCACGTCGGCGGCGCTGCCGGTGACCAGCAGCTTGCCGTAGGCGATATAGGTGAGCGCGTGGCAGCGCTCGGCTTCGTCCATGTAATGCGTCGACACCAGGACGGTCATGCCGTCGGCCGCGAGCCCGTGGATCTCGGCCCAGAAATCGCGCCGCGCACCGGGATCCACGCCCGCGGTCGGCTCGTCGAGCAGCAGCAGCTTCGGCGCATGCAGCAGGCAGGCCGCGAGCGCAAGGCGCTGCTTCCAGCCGCCCGACAGTGCGCCTGCGAGCTGCCCGCGCCGACTCTCCAGTCCCAGCCGCGCGAGCGCAGCGTCAACCGCGCGGCGACGCTCCGGCACCGCGTAGACGCGGGCGACGAACTCGAGGTTCTCGGCGATCGACAGGTCCTCGTAGAGGCTGAACTTCTGGGTCATGTAACCGACTTCGCGCTTGATCCTCGCGGCCTCGCGGTGAATGTCGTAACCGAGGCAGGTGCCTTCGCCGGCGTCGGGCCGGACCAGCCCGCAGAGCATGCGCATCGTCGTCGTCTTGCCGCTGCCGTTGGGACCCAGGAAGCCGTGGATCTGGCCGCGCGGCACCCTGATGTCGACCTGGTCGACGACCACCCGATCGCCGTAGCGCTTGGTGAGCCCCTTCACGTCGATCACCGCGTTCATCGGCGGTTCACGAGCGTGACTTCGACCGGCAGTCCCGGCTTCAGCACCCCCGCCGGCTGCGCGGGCCGGGCCTCGACCAGGAACACGAGCTTCGCGCGGTTCTCACGGCTGTAGATCACCGGCGGCGTGAACTCGGCCTCGCGGGCGACGAAATCGATGCGAACCTCGATCGGCGCGCCACAGCCGTCGCAGCGCACGCTCGCGGCGTCGCCGGGCCGCAGGTTCGCCAGCTGCGGTTCCGGGACGTAGAAGCGCAGCTTCACGTTGCCCGGCGGCAGCAGCGACACCACCGGTGCGCCGGCCGCGACGAACTCGCCGGGCCGGTACAGCGTATCGGCGACCAGCCCGCCGACCGGCGCGGAGCGCGACTTCTGATCGAGTCGCCACTGCGCTTGCGCGAGCGCGTCCGAGGCGACCTTCACTTCGGCGCGGGCTGCGGCGATCTCGTCGCTGCGAGCCGGCAGCTTCGCCACGTTCACCTGCGCGACGAGTTCGGCGACCCGCGCGCGATCGCGATCGCGGCGGGCCGTCGCCTCGTCGAGCTGCTGTGGGGGAAGGAAGCGTTCGGCAACCAGCTTCCTCGCCCGCTCCAGCTCGGCCTCGCTGGCGGTCACCGCCGCCTGCGCCTGCGCGAGTTGCGCGCGCACGGCGTCGATCTCGGCGGGGCGTCGGCCCTTCTCGAGGTTGGCGAGCACCGCCGCGGCCCGGTCGAGGCGCGCACTGGCCTCGGCACGAGCCGCGCGTTCCTGCTCGCTCTCCAGCACAAACAAAGGTGCGTTCACCGCCACCGTGTCGCCGCGTCGCACGTCCAATCGCACCAGCGTCCCTGCGAGCGGCGCGGCGATGCGGACATACTCACCTTCGACATAGCCGCCATAGCCGGGCGGGGGTTCAGTCGTGCACGCGACCATCGCGAGCGTGGCCAGCACTGCAGCAGCAGCGACAGGGAGCGGTCTCATTGGAGCGGCTCCGCCACGATGGTTAGGCCGGCAAGTGCCAAGTCGATGCGTTCGTCGAGCGCGGTGTCGGAAAGGACCTCGGCGTCGAAGCGCTCAGCGAGCGTCGGCGGCGCGAGGCCGGCGTCGACGATCGCGCTGCCAAGCAGGATCGGCGCCACCACCGCGCCGGCCAAGAACGTCACGGCCTGCGCCAGCGGCACCGGCTTTAGCAGGCCGGCTTGCTGGCCCGCACCAACCAGTCCCACCATGACCCCGAAATGGCGGGGAAAATTCTCGCGGACGAACTCCAGAGCCGGCGGTTCGCCGGCCACAGCGTCCGCCAACAGGCGTCTTAAGAGCCGCCGGTTGTCGCGTCCGAAGCGAGCGATCACTTGCACTGCGCGCCGCAGCGCCAGCACCGGGGCGGCCGGCGCCAAGGCAGCGACTTGGAGCTCGGCGAACATCGTTTCGTAGAGCGCCTGCAGCAGTTCCCGCACGAACGCGTCCTTGGTGCGGAAGTGGTAGTGGAACATCCCGAGGTTGACGCCGGCGCGTTCTACAACCTTGCGGACCGACAGCCCTGCGGCGCCGGTCTGCGGATAAAGCTCGCGTCCGGCCGCCAGCAGCTGGGCGTCAATGTTGCGGGAGGGTCGGGCCATGCGGATTACTGTACGACCGTTTAATTACACAGTCAACCAGTAAAGGACGGTTGAGCGTCAGCGTTCGGCGTTGAGCGTGACGCGGCTCCCCTCTCCCCGCGTCAGTGGGGAGAGGGGCCGGGGGTGAGGGGACGCTCAACACTCAACGCCCAACCTTCCTCGCTCGACCTAGTCGTTCGCGCCGGCCGGCGCCGTTGCGGTGGCCCCGTGCTTTGCGGCGCGCCGCGCCCGCCGGCGTTCCTCGCCTTCTGCGATGTAGGCGTACAGCACCGGAACGACGACCAGTGTCAGCAGCGTGGACGTGATCACCCCGCCGATGATGGCCCGCCCCATCGGCCCCTGGGTCTCCCCGCCCTCGCCGAGGCCCAGCGCCAGCGGCAGCATGCCGGCGATCATCGCGGCCGTAGTCATCATGATAGGACGCAGGCGAACCTGGCCGGCCTCAATCAGCGCCGCTTCGACGGTGGCGCCGCGCTGGCGCGCGCGATTGGCGAAGTCGACCAGCAGGATCGCGTTCTTGGTGACCAGCCCCATCAGCATGATCACGCCGATGATCGAGAAGATGTTGAGCGTGGTTCCGGTAAGCAGCAGCGCCAGGAACACGCCGATCAGCGAGAACGGCAGGCTCGCCATGATCGCGACCGGCTGCAGGAAACTGCCGAACTGCGATGCCAGGATGAGGTAGATGAAGATGACCGCGAGTCCGAGCGCCGCCAGTGCCGCAGCAAACGACTCGCGCATGTTCTTCTGCTGGCCGCCGAAGTCGAAGCGATAGCCTGGCGGCAGCTCCGCCTTCATCTCCTCGATGACCTTCTCGATGTCGGTTCCGGCGTCCCCCGAAGGTCGGCCGACCACGTTGGCGAAAATCGACACGCGGCGCTGCATGTCCTGGCGCTGGATTATCTGCGGACTGGTCGACTCCACGACTTCGGCGACCTGGCGCAACGGCACCATCCGCTGTTCGCCGGCGGGTCCGCGCTTGTCGGTCGATATCGACAGGTTGCCGATGTCGGAGGCGAGCCGGCGGCGGTCCTGGCCCAGCTGCACGTTCACCTCGTAGTTGTTGCCGTCGGAGGCCAGCCAGTAGCTGACCGTGTCGCCGGCGAGCAGCGGCCGCAACGTCGCCCCGACCTGCTGCACGGTGATGCCGAGTTCCGCGGCGGCGGCGTTGTTGAGCCGGATCGACAAGGCGGGATTCGCTGGCCGGGAAGTCGACTCCATGTCGACGATACCCGGCACCTTTGCGACCCGCGCCTGGAACTCGCGGATCAGCGAGGCCAGCGTATCCGGTTCCGGCCCGAGCAGGCTGACGAAGATCGGGCGATTGAACCCGAGCGCCATCTCGATGCCGGCCACCGGCCGCAGCGCCTCGCGGATGTCGCGCTCCATATCGGCCTTGGTGCGCTTGCGCCGCTCGCGGTCGGTCAGCTTCATGTTGATGCGCGCGTAGTTGCGGCCTTCGCTGGTGCCGACCGTGGTCATCGCGAGGACGATTTCGGGAAATCCTTTCAGCACTTCCTCGACCTGCTTCACTTTGCCGTCGGTGTACTCGAGGCTCGACCCTACCGGCGTGTTGAGCCGCAACGCGACGAAACCGTTGTCGGACTCGGGCACGAACTCGGTGCCGACCAGCGGCGGAATCGCGAAGCTGCCGGCGAACAGCGCCAGCGCGATCGCGAGCACCGACTTGCGATGGCCGAGCGACCACTCGAGGACCGAGCCGTAGATAGCGTGCAGCCACACCACGCCGTGCTCGACGGTCTCCATCAGCCTGCCGAGCCACGGCAACCGCCGGAAGCGGCCCTCGACCGGGTCGCGCCACACCGCCGAGAGCATCGGGTCGAGCGTGAAGCTCACGAACAGGCTCACCATCACGGCGACGGTCACGGTCACGCCGAACTGGAAGAAGAAGCGCCCGATGACGCCCTGCATGAACGCGATCGGCACGAACACGGCCACGATCGCGAAGGTGGTCGCCATCACCGCCAGTCCGATCTCGTCGGTCGCCTCCTGCGCCGCCTGCCGGTGCGTCTTGCCCATCGCGAGGTGGCGCACGATGTTTTCGCGCACCACGATGGCGTCGTCGATCAACAGCCCGATGCACAGCGACAACGCCATCAGCGTGAGGAAGTTCAGCGTGAACCCGAACGCGTAAATCGCGATGAAGGTCGCGATCACGGTGATCGGCAGCGTGAGCCCGGTGATCACCGTGCTCCTCCAGCTGTGCAGGAACAGGAACACGATCAGCACGGTCAGCAGCGCGCCTTCGACGATGGTCCGTTTGACCCGGTTGACGCTCTTCTCGACCTCCTCCGCCGCCGAGGCGACGACGGCGACGTCGACATCCGGAGGAAGCCGGTCCTTGAGCGCGCGGACCGCCTCGGCGACGTAGCGGCCGGTCTCGACGATGTTCGCGTCCTGGGCCTTGCGGATGTCGATGGTGATCGCGCGGCGCCCGTTGATGCGCGCGAGCGAGGTCTCCTCCTTCTCCCCGTCGATCACGTCGGCAACCTGGGCGAGGTAGATCGCCCCGCCGCCCTGCTGGGCGACGATGATGCGGCCGAACATCGCCGGCTCCCTCAGCTTGCCGTCCACGCGGACCACGGCATCGCTCTGTCCGCGGGTGATGCGCCCGGCCGGAACGTCCTGGTTGGCGGCGCGGATCGCGCCGATTACCTGGTCGACGCCGATGCCCAGCGCGGTGAGGGCGTCCGGCTTGATCTGGATCAGCACCTGCCGGGTTACGCGGCCGTTGACGTCGATCTTCGCCACCCCGGGGAGGCTTTCCAGCGCCTTGACGATGGTCTGGTCGGTGAGCGAGGTGAGATCGCGCAGATCGACCGTCGGCGAGGTCACCGCCAGCGACGCGATCGGCCGCTGGTTGTCGTTGTCGGCGCGAACGATCAGCGACTCCCTGACGTCACGGGGGAATCCCGGTCGCGTAAGGGAAACTTTGTCGCGCACGTCCTGCATCGCGCGATTGACGTCGGTGTCGAGCCGGAACTCGGCGAACACCACGCTCTGCCCCTCGAGCGAGTTGCTGCGTATCAGCCGGATCCCCGCGATCTGGTTGATCGCGAACTCGAGCGGCTTGGTGACGTCGGTCTCGACCGCTTCGGGTGCCGCCCCCGGGTAGCTGGTGACGACCACGACGAACGGCAGGTCGACCTCGGGCATCTGCTCGATCTTCAGCCGCTGGTAGCTGAACAGGCCCAGCACGGCGAGCCCGATCATCACCATCGTGGCGAAGACCGGGTTGGCGATCGAGACCCTCGTCATCCACATGGAGTGAATCCCTTGTGCCTAGCTCGACGGTCCGGTCTTGGCGGTGGACGGCACCGAACCGGCTGAAGACGACGGCGAAGGCGCCCTGACGATCGCCGGCGCGCCCTCCTTCAGATTGTCGAACCGCGCCGCCAGCACTGGCGTTCCCGGAGGAAGCAAAGTCCTGATTTCGATGATTCCCGCCTGCTCGTCGCGCCGGCCGGTGAGTACGGTGCGGCGCGTCAGCTTGCCGTTGTCGATGGTCCAGACGAAGCTCTGCCCGGCCTCGACGCGCACCGCCCCGAGCGGCAGCGTCGGCACTGGCACCGAGGTCGACAGTTCGATCCGGCCGGTGGAGAACATGCCGCTTTTCAACGTCGCTTCCGCGTTGCCCAGTCCGACGTAGACGTGGATGGAGCGCGTTCCCGGTTCCGTCGACGGATTAATGCGCTCGACGCGTCCGGAAAAGCGGCGCTCGCCGAAGCCGTCGACCGCGAGCTCCACCGCCATGCCCGCTCGCAGTTCCGGCACATCCATCGCCGGCACCAGCGCCGCCAGCTCGAGCTGGGACAGATCGACGATGGTGACGATCGGCGAGTCGAACGCCACCTTGTCGCCCTGCTGCACGTGGCGCCTGGCGACAATTCCGGACAGCGGCGCGATCACCAGCGCGTCCTTCAGCGCGTTCTGCGCGAGACGCACCTGGGCTTCCGAGGACTTCACGCCGCCCTGCGCGACGTTGAAGCTCGACTCGCTGCCGTCGAAGGCGTTCTGGGAGATGAATTTCTCGCGCAGCAGCCGGTTGTTCATCGCGCGCGTCTTGTCGGCGAGCGCCAGCTGCGCCTTCGCGCTTTCGAGCGCGCCCATCCGCTCGACCAGCCGGGCCTCCAGGTCGGCGGTGTCGAGGCGGGCGATCTTCTGCCCCGCTTTCACGGCCTCCCCTTCGCGCACGCCGATCTGCTTCACCTCGCCTTGCACCTTCGCCTTGACCGTCGCCTGGTGCACCGGTTGCAGCGTCCCGGAGACCGGCAGCCAGCGAGCCAGTGGCTTCGCCTCCACGTAGGCCAGGTCGGCTCGCGCGAACTCGAGCGTCGGGGTCGCCTTGGCTCTGGCCTCGGCGCTGCGCGCGGCGGACTTCTTGGCGGCCAGCAGCGCGACCGCCCCGCCAATGGCGCCTGCGGCGACCAGGATCGCCAGTCCGGCGATCAAGCGCCGTCGCGTGAAACGAATGCCCATCGAGTCTCCCTTGGCGGCGACGGGTCGGTAACCCTCGACGCCCAGCGTACGTTCGCGGCGGGTTGCGGCTTGTGGCCGGAACCACCTGCCCCGGATTGGCAGATTGGATGCGGGAATCCGGCCTTCCGGATTCGAAACTGGGGGGCGACGAAGCTTACGTTTGTTGGAGCGCCCGCTCAAGCGGTCCGCGACCTTCCGCGGTCAAGGTGATTGACACAACGCCAGCCGAAGCCTGATAATTGCCTGTTGCCCGCCCCCCTTTTCTGGTCCTGGAGAATTTCGAATGAACCTTAATAAGTTCGGCATCGCGCTGGTCGCGGCCGCCCTGGTCACCGCCTACGGTTGCGGCAAGGAAGAACCGAAGAAGGCTGAAGCGCCCAAGGCAGCGCCGGCCGTGGCAGCACCCCCCGTCGAGGAAACCGTCACGATCAAGATCGGCCATGCCGGTCCGCTGACCGGCGGCATCGCCCACCTCGGCAAGGACAACGAAAACGGCGTTCGCCTTGCGCTCGACGAAGCCAACGCCAAGAAGATGAAGATCGGCGGTAAGTCGGTCAAGTTCGAGATGATGCCGGAGGATGACCAGGCCGATCCCAAGCTCGGGCCGACGATCGCGCAGAAATTCGCCGACGCGAAGGTCGCCGGCGTGGTCGGCCACCTCAACTCCGGGGTCACGATTCCCGCGTCCGCGGTATACAACCAGGCCGGCATACCGGTGATCTCCGGTTCGGCCACGAACCCGAAGCTGACCGAACAGGGCTTCAAGGTCGTGTTCCGCACCGTCGGCCGCGACGACCAGCAGGGTCCCGCCATCGCCACCTACATCGCGAGCGAACTCAAGGCCAAGAAGGTCGCGATCGCCGACGACGCCACTGCGTACGGCGAAGGTCTCGCGAACGAGGTCGAGAAGACGCTGAAGGATGCCAAGGTGGCGATCGTCGCCCGCGAGAAGACCAACGACAAGGCCACCGACTTCAAGGCGATTCTCACCAAGATGAAGGGTCGCGCGCCGGATGCCGTGTTCTACGGCGGCATGGACGCCACCGGCGGCCCAATGCTGAAGCAAGCCCGCGAACTCGGCATCAAGAGCGTGTTCGCGTTTGGCGATGGCGCGTGCACGTCCGAGATGGCGAAGCTCGCCGGTGCGGCGGCCGAAGGCCTGGTCTGCTCGCAGGCCGGCCTCCCGGTCGAGGCGGCGAGCAAGGAATTCGTCACCGCGTTCAACGGCAAGTACGGCGAGATCAAGCAGTACGCGCCGTTCACGTACGATGCTGCGAATCTCATTATCGCGTCGATGCAGAAGGCCAATTCGGCAGATCCTGCGAAGTACCTGCCGGAACTGCAGAAGATCAGCATGAAGGGCGCTACCGGTCCGATCGCGTTCGACGAAAAAGGCGATCGCAAGAATGCCGAAATCACCATCTTCACGCTGAAGGACGGCAAGGTCGTGCCCGTCGGCGTCGTGCAGGGCGGCAAGAGCTACACGTTTGCCGACTTCATGAAGATGGAAACCCCCGCACCCGCGGCCGCGATGGCACCTGCCCCGGCGATGGCACCTGCCCCGGCGATGGCACCTGCCCCGG
>JBKKAZ010000019.1:0-1239 GCA_046714435.1 Casimicrobiaceae bacterium | reverse complement strand
CGAAATACGGCGCCGAACCCTCGCCGGATCGCTGGGACGTCGGCCAGGAGCAGGAAGGCGAGCAGACGTTCCTGCGGCCGGGCCTTGGCATCGATGTGCTCACGAAGCTTCGGCGCGGCCACTGGTCGTTGCAAGGCGAGATCGACCTGCACGGACTCAACAGCGACGAGGCGCGCGACCGACTCGCCGATTTCCTGCTCGATGCGCGCGCCCACGGCTCGCGGTGCGTGCGCGTGATCCACGGCAAGGGCCTCACTTCACCGAACAAGCAACCGGTGCTCAAGGGCAAGGTACGGCGCTGGCTCGCCAACTGGGACGATGTGCTCGCGTTCTGCGAAGCGCCGCCGCATGCCGGTGGGGGCGGCGCGGTACTCGTGCTGCTGCGAGGAAGCTGACCTGGAGTTCGCCCATGCCGAGAAGCGCGCTGATGCGACTTTTGTGCACCCTCGCCGCGCGCGCGCGGCCCGGACCGTCGACGCCCGAAGAAGCGGCCTGGGCGCTGCGTCACCGGCACGCTGCGGCGCGTGCCCGTGAATTCCGTGAAGAGCGCCGCGAACTGCTGCGGCGCGGCCTCGCGCTGACCGCGGCCGGCAGTCTCGTCCCGGGCGCATCCGCCCTCGCTGCCGGCCGCGATGCGCGCGTCGTCATCGTTGGAGCCGGTCTGGCCGGCCTCGCAGCGGGTTGGCGGCTGAAACAACACGGTATCGCAGCCGACCTGATTGAGGCCGCGCCTCGGGTCGGCGGCCGTTGCCTCACCGAACGGGGCGCGTTCACGGCCGGCCAGATCGCCGAGCGCGGCGGCGAACTCATCGACACCGCGCACGACGACCTCATCGATCTCGCGATCGCGCTCGAGCTCGTCCTCGACGATTTGCACGCGGCAACGCCGAAGGGAACGCAGAGCGTCTACTGGATGGCCGGAAGGCGCTACGCAGAACAGCAAGCCGTCGCGGACTTCGCGAATCTTTGGCCGGCGCTTGCGCAGGACGCGAAGCGCCTCGGCGACGAGCTGCCCACCTTCGCGCGGTTCACGCCGATGCAGGCCACGCTCGACCGGATGAACGCGCGCGAGTGGCTGGCGTCGCGGGTCCCCGGCGGACTCGACGTTCCGTTGGCACGCTTGCTCGCCAATGCCTACGTCGAGGAACTCGGCGCCGAGCTCGACGAAGTGAGCGCTGCGACGGTGGTCGACCTGTTGCGCGATTCCCCGCGCGACCGTGTGTCGCCGTACGAGGAGTC
>JBKKAZ010000018.1:0-7699 GCA_046714435.1 Casimicrobiaceae bacterium | reverse complement strand
TCGGGTCCAGCATCGCCGCTGGCGGAAAACGTGGTCGGTCCCCTATTTCCATTGTGCCAGAGCCTGCGCGCCTTCGCCGATCGGTCGAAGGTAACACTCGCGTGCGATAATTCTCGCAACGCGCGGCGCACCGGCCGTGGCGTACCGCTCTCCGCCCCGTGTCCCCCTACGAATTAGCCGTCGGCTTGCGCTACACGCGTGCGCGCAAGGGCTCGGGCCGCAACCGCTTCATCTCGTTCATCGCGCTGGTCTCGATGGCGGGCATCGTGCTTGGCGTCGCTGCGCTGATCGTCGTGCTGTCGGTCATGAACGGCTTCCAGCACGAACTGCGCAGCCGGATCCTTTCGGTCGCGTCGCACATCGAGATCCGGGGCGTGCCGCAACTCGCCGACTGGCAGGGCGTGGCGCGCGCCGCGCGAGCCAATCCGCGCGTCAAGGCCGCGGCACCGTACGTCAACGGACAGGCAATGCTCTCGGCGGGCGACAGCAACCGCGGCGTGCTGGTGCGCGGCATCGATCCGGCGCTCGAGGACAGCGTCGCCGACATCGGCGCGCACATGCGTCAGGGCAGGCTTTCCGACCTCGTACCGGGCGAATTCGGCATCGTGCTGGGCGGCGAGTTGGCGCGCGCGCTCGGCGTAAGGGTCGGTGAGAGCGTCGTGCTGATCACGCCGCAGGGAACCGTGACGCCCGCGGGCACGCTCCCGAGGGTGCGCCGGTTCATGGTCGTCGGCGTATTCGAGATCGGCATGTTCGAATTCGACAGCGGGCTCGCGCTGTTGCACATCGACGACGCGCGGCGGCTGTACCGCCTCGACGGCGTGTCCGGCGTGCGGCTCAAGCTCGACGACCTGTTCGCGGCGCCTGCCGTCGCCCGGGAGCTGGTGCGCACGCTCGGCGTCGACGCCGAGGTGCGCGACTGGTCGATGAGCCACGCCAACTTCTTCCGCGCGGTGGCCATCGAGAAGCGCGTGATGTTCATCATCCTTACGCTGATCGTCGCCGTCGCGGCATTCAACATCGTCTCCGCGCAGGTCATGGTGGTGACCGACAAGCAGGCGGACATCGCGATATTGAGGACGCTGGGCGCGTCGCCGGCTTCGATCCTCGCGATCTTCGTGATCCAGGGGGCGTTGATCGGCGTCATCGGCACCCTGATCGGTGTGGCCGGCGGAATGCTGCTCGCCCTCAACGTCGACGTCGTCGTTCCGGCGATCGAACGCGCGCTCGGGGTGCAGTTCCTGGACAAGTCGGTCTACTACATCAGCGACCTGCCATCCGACCTGCAGCGCGCCGACGTGATCGCGGTCGCCGCGATCGCGCTGGTACTCGCGCTGATTGCGACGCTCTATCCCGCGTGGCGGGCCGCGCGCGTCAATCCGGCCGACGCGCTGCGCTATGAATAGCCAGATACCGGTGCTCGCGTGCCGGGGGCTGCGCAAGACCTACACCGGCGGCCCGCTCGACGTGCCGGTGCTGATGGGCGTCGATCTCGAAGTCGCGCCCGGCGAGCGCGTTGCCATTGTGGGCCAGTCGGGATCCGGCAAGAGCACGCTGCTGCATCTGCTCGGCGGGCTCGATGCGCCGACCGCGGGCGAAGTCGTCGTCGAGGGACGGTCGTTCGCTTCGCTATCCGAGGCGGAACGGGGCCGCGTGCGCAATAGCGCGCTTGGCTTCATCTACCAGTTTCACCACCTGCTGCCCGAATTCACTGCGGTCGAGAATGTCGCGATGCCTCTGTTCGTGCGGCGGATGCGGTCGGAAGAGGCGAAAGACGCCGCGTCGACCATGCTCGAAAGCGTGGGTCTCGCGCACCGTCTGCGGCATCTTCCCGGCGAGCTGTCCGGCGGCGAGCGCCAGCGCGTCGCACTCGCCCGCGCGCTCGTCACTCAGCCGCGCTGCGTGCTCGCCGACGAGCCATCCGGCAATCTCGACCGCCACACTGCCGCGAAGGTGTTCGACCTGATGCTGGACCTCAACCGCGTCGTCGGCACCGCGTTGGTGATCGTCACCCACGATCCTGAGCTGGCGGCGCGCGCGGATCGCACGTTGCATCTGGTGGATGGCAGGCTGGCCGAGTAGACGCCGGCGCTTCGCCAGTTGAATCGCGGCCTCGACCAGGCTAGGCTAGCGTGCGAAGGTGTAGTGTACGAGCGCTGCACGGTGCCGACGCGGTCGGGCGGATGCCATTCCACGAGGGGAGAAGACCAATGAACAAGCGTGCCTGGATTGCCGCGGTATGTGTTCTCGTCCTGACGGCCTGCGCCAGTCAGATTGGCCTTGAACCATTCGCGATCATGCGCACTTCCGGTCCGGACGTTCTGGTGTCGGTGGTAAACGGGGCGATCGACCCCCAACCGGATCCCATCAGGTTCCCGATAGACAAGAAGAACGTCTGGGTCATCTGGGAGATACGTGACCCGGCGTCGGGATGGAGATTCAACCATCACAGCGACCCCAAGCCGGGCATATTCATCAGAACTCCCACAGGCGACATCGTCAATTGCCACTGGCAAGCTCGAGGAGTGAGATTCGCCTGCTTCAACATCCACAAGTTTTCGGGCGAATACAAGTACGACGTCAACCTGCATGGGCCGGCGCCACTGTCGAAAGACCCGATCCTCATCAACGACTGAGGTCGGGAAGGCGCGCGCGGGGCGATCAGCCAGGGACTTCCAGCCAGGCGCGCGTTTCGCCCATCGCCTGGTCGTAGGTTAGCGTGCGGCCTGCCGCCTCGTCGGCGGCGAAAGCCCGCACGCCAAGCGCCTGGCGCGCCTGCTCGATCAGCGGGTCGAGGTAGGCCCGGTCCGCGGGGTCGGCGCGAATGCCCGTCAGTGCGGAATGGGCCTCGGCAGCACCGTACCAGCGCGCCGCGCGCCCCCAGTCCCTGCGCGACGAGGCCAGTCCCGCGGCGACCTCCAACGCGCTTTGCCCGGCGCGCTCCGAACCGATTTCTTCAGCGATGGCCTGCGCCTCGAGTAGCATCGCGCGCCCACGCGCATGCGTGCCCCGCATGATCGACACCATGGCGAGATTGAGCAGCGCGAGGGCGATCGTATCTCCGTCTTCCAGCTTGCGAGCCAGCGCCAACGCCTGCTCGTAGAGCGGCTCCGCCAGATCCAGCGCGCCTTCGACACGGTGCAACTGCGCAAGCGCCGCGGTCGCTGTGGCAATCTCACGCGGGTCTCCCGACGCGCGCGCCAGCGCGAGCGCTTCGTCCAGGCACTCGCGAGCCTTCGCGATGTCGCCTTGTCCGAGGTAGGCCTGCCCCAACGGCTGCAGCACCACGGCGACCCGATGCGGGTCGCCGAGTTCGCGGGCGATCGCGAGGCTTTCCTCGAGATGGATGCGAGCCTCGTCGTGGCTGCCCACCAGATAGCCGAACTGCCCGGCGGCCAGCAGCGCGCGGTTTCGCGCGAGGTTGCGCCGTTGCGCGCCCGGGCGCGCCAGCGCCTCCACGATCAGGCGATAGCCCAGGCCGATGAAGCCGCGAGTGATCAGGTAACGCTTTGCCGAAGTCAGCATGCGCAAATCGAGTTCTGCCTGCTCGTCCGACTGGTCGGCGCAGACGTGCGCGGCCAGCAGGTTCTCGCGCTCGAGATCGAGTCGCTTCAGCCACGTCGCCTGATCGGGGCCGGAAAGACTTGGCTGCGCTTGTTCCGCCAGTGCCACGAAGTAGCCGAGAAAGCGGGCGCGGACCGCGTCCGCCTCGCCCGATGCGGCGAGACGCTCCTCGGCGTACTGGCGCATGGTCTCGAGCATTCGATAGCGGCCACCCGCGACGTCAGAGGTCACCAGCGACTTGTCGACGAGGCCGGTCAAGACGTCCAGCACGCTGGCCGTCGGCAGCTCGCCGCCGGCGCCGACGGCCTCGGCGGCTTCGAGCGTCCATCCCGCCGCGAACACCGACAGGCGCCGGAACAGGATGCGTTCGGGTTCGGTGAGCAGGTCATGGCTCCAGTCGATCAGCGCGCGCAGCGTCTGGCGGCGGGGCAGGTCGGTGCGACGGCCGCCCGTCAGCAGGTGAAACCGGTCGTGAAGCCGGGCGGCGATGTTCTCCACCGACATCGCGCGCACGCGCGCAGCGGCGAGTTCAAGCGCCAGCGGAATGCCGTCCAGCCGCTGGCAGATTTCCGCGACGGCCGCCGCGTTCCGGCTCTCCAGAACGAACCCGGAATTCGCGGCGACCGCGCGCTCGGTGAACAGTCGCACGGCCTCGACGCTCGCCATCGCCTCGGGCGTGGCCGGTAGCGCCGTCCCGGGAACCGCCAGCGCCGGGACCGAGTACGTCGCTTCGGAGGCGACGTGGAGGTGTTCGCGGCTCGACGCGAGGATCTTGAGGTTCGGTCCGGCTTGCAGCAGGGTTTCGACCAGTTCCGCGCAGGCCAGCACGACGTGCTCGCAGTTGTCCAGGATGATCAGCTGGCGGCGGTCGCCAATGGATCGTGTGAGCGCTTCGGCTGCCGGAAGCCCTGCTTCCTCCCGGACACCGAGCACCGTGGCCACCGCCTGCGGCACCACATTACGGTCGGTGAGCAGCGCGAGTTCGACGAACCAGATGCCGTCGGGAAACTCGTCGATCAAGTCGGCGGCGACCTGCAGCGACAGTCGGGTCTTGCCGATGCCGCCTGCCCCGACCAGTGTCAGCAGCCGCGTTCGCGATAACAGCGCCTTGACCTCGGCCAACTCGCGCTCCCGTCCGACGAACGAGGTCGTCTGCTGCGGGAGGTTGTTCGGCGTCGCGTCCAGCGAACGGAGTGCGGGAAACTCGCGCCGCAGATTTGGGTGCGTGAGCTGGAACACCTGCTCGGAACTCGCGAGATCGCGCAGCCGAACGCTGCCCAGATCGTGCAGTCCGGCGCCCTGGGGCAGCCGGTCCCGGACCAGCGCGGCCACCGGCTGCGACAGCAGGATCTGACCGCCGTGCGCCGTGCTCATGATCCGCGCCGCCCGATTGACGGCGTTGCCGAAAACATCGCCGTCGCGGCGCTCGACCGTCCCGGCATGCAGCCCGCAGCGCAGCCGAAGCGCAACGCCCTGCGTTGCGCCGGGATCGGCAATGGCGAGTTGCAACTGCAGGACCGCGCGCACTGCGTCGACCGGATCGTCGAACGCGGCGAGGATTCCGTCGCCGGTGCTCTTCACGACCCGGCCGCGGTGCTCCTTGACCGCCGCGTGGGCCAGTGCATCGTGGCACTTCAGCGCGGGCTGCATCCGCTCCGGATCCTGCTCCCACATTCGGGAGCTGCCCTCGATGTCGGTGAATAGGAACGTGCTGACGGCGGACGGATCGGACATTAGTGTCCCGAGTCAGTTTCGATCCCAGGGCGGGGGCGGCGCCGAAAGGTCGTAGGTGCCGTATTCGGCGGGCATGTTGATCTCCAGCACCTCGACGTCGTCGGAACGCGCGATCACGTTGTGCGCGACGCCGGCCGGCTGCGAGAGTCCCGATCCGGCGTGCACGACGACTTCGCCTTCGACGCCCGCAAAGCGGAACGTCAGCGTGCCGCGCAGTACGTAGACGAAATGAGCGGACATATCGTGCCAGTGCCAGCCAGTCGCCGCGGGCAATGGCTTGACCGCACGGATGTGCTTGGCGCCGACGCGGCCACCCCTTGCCGCCGCCAGCCCGAGGTCGCGGTATTCGACGTCGTCGCGCAGACCCTCGCGCGTGAAGTTCAGGTTCCCGGCGTCGGCAAGCGCGAGCGCGGAAAGCGCATCGGCGAGCGCGAGCGGGCCAACGTAGCGGGGCGAGGCGGACATCATCGTTCCTCAGTACTCGACCGGCAGGGGATCCAGCGATCGCCACAGATACCAGGTGGCGACGCTTCGCCATGGCCGCCAGCGCGCGCCGTGGCGCCGCAGCGTGGATGGTGCGACGCGCCGGCCACGATGATAGTGCAACGCGATCGCCTTCTGCAGGCCGATATCGTCGACGGGAAAAACGTCGGGCCTTTGCTCGTGGAAGATCAGGAACATCTCGGCAGTCCAGCGTCCGACGCCCCTCACCTCGCACAGGGCGTCGATCAGCGCCTCGTCGTCGAGTTCGCCGAAGCGCGCCGCGTCAAGGCGGCGCGAGCGAAAGTGCTCGGCGAGGTCGCGAAGGTAGCGGGCCTTGCTCTGCGAAAGGCCGCAGGCGCGCAGACGCTCGTGCGTACGGGCAAAGACCTGTTCCGGATCAAGCGAGGGAAACGACGCCGCCGCCAGCGCCGGCGCGACTTCGACAGTGAATCGCCGCCAGACGGCGTCCGCCGCCTTGACCGAGATCTGCTGGCCGACGATCGCACGGCACAACGCGGTGAACGCATCGCTGCGTCGGCTCAGATGGATCCCGGGAAATCCGGCGATCAAGCGCGCCAGCACCGGATCGGCGCCGGCGAGCGACGCCGTCGCGGTGTCCCAGTAGGCGGGCTTGGTCAATCCGTCGGCCCCAGCCGCGTCCGTGCGCGACGCCGCCAGGCCGTTACGACGTGCCATCGCCACCACAGCCGCATCACGATCCAGCCGAGCGCGGCAAGGGTCAGCGCGAGCAGCACCAGCCCGATCAGCAAGGGCTTGCCGAGCTTCCCGGCCCACGCGACCACGGCCATCAGATAGTCGGGGGACCAGTTGAAGTCCGGGGGCATGTGCATCGGACCGGCGGGGCCCGGAATGAACAGGTTGCCGTACTGGTAGGCAATGACGTACAACGGAACGATCGTGAACGGATTGGTGTAGAGCGTGGTGATGCACGCGAGCGGAAAATGCGCGCGCATCAGCAGCGACAAGCCGATCGCGGTCAGCACCTGCAGCGGTCCGGGCACCAATCCGCTGAACAAGCCGATCGCGACGGCGCGTGCGCTCGAGCGCCGGTTGAGGTGCCACAGGTCGGGGTCGCCGAGCCAGGGTGTGTACCGCTTCACCCAGGGATGCTCGGTGACCTGATCGACGAAGGGCTCGAGGCGACGGGTCAGTCGCCGGAGAAGGGCGCGGGCCATGGCAACCGGGGTGGGTCATGGTACATTGCGCGGCTTTATTTTTCGGGGGTGCGGCGACAAATGGGTTGGTTTCGGGCCGATACGCTCCAAGTTTTTGGCCGGACCGCTGGCTGGCTCTGCGTTTGGCTGTTCGCTGCGGTTGCCCCGTTGGCTGGCGCGGCCGACCCGAACAAGGTGCTGCGCATCGTCTTCCCCGCCGCCGAGACGGGGTTCGATCCGGCGCGTGTCTCCGACAGTTACTCGAACGTCGTCAACGAGGCGATTTTCGAGCGGCTGTTGAGCTATGACTACCTTGCGCGGCCCGCGAAGCTTGTCGCCGAGGCGGCCGAGGCGATGCCGGAAGTCACCGACAGCGGACGCACCTACACGTTCCGCATCCGCAAGGGCATCCATTTCACCCCTGACCCGGCGTTCAAGGGCAGGCGGCGCGAACTGACCGCGGACGACTTTGTCTACTCGTTTAAGCGCTTCGTCGACCCCAAGCTGCGCTCGCCCTGGGCGTTCATGCTCGAAGGCAAGGTCGAAGGCCTCGACGAACTGGTCGAGGCGGCCAAGCGCCACGGCCGGTTCGATTACGACGCCCGCGTCGCCGGGCTGCAGGCGCTCGACCGCTACACGCTGCGGGTCAAGCTCAAGCAAACCGATTATGTGTTCCTGTACACGATGGCGCAGGGATCATTCGGCGCGGTCGCGCGCGAAGTCGTCGAGGCCTACGGCGACGA
>JBKKAZ010000017.1:0-3674 GCA_046714435.1 Casimicrobiaceae bacterium | reverse complement strand
CTTCGCTCGCCGCGCGCCAGTACTATGCGCATCCACGCAACCATTTCTGGCCGATCATGGAGGCATTGCTGGGCGAGACGGTGGTCACGCTGCCCTATGCGAAACGACTTGCCCGGATGCGCGAGCGTGGCATCGGACTCTGGGACATCATCGTGGCCTGTCATCGCCCCGGTTCGAGCGACGGCGCGATCCGTGACGCCGAGCGCGGCGCGGTCGGGCGAGTCGCGCGAACCGCGCGCAACCTCGAAGTGGTCTGCTTCAATGGCGCGATGGCGGCGAGCGCGGAAACAATCTGGCGCGACGCTGGATACGCAACATTGAAGATGCCGTCGACAAGTCCCGCGCACACGCGCCCGGTCGCGGAAAAGCTGCACGCCTGGCGGGCCTTGGAGCCGTGGTTGCCATGAGACCTCGCGTCTTGGTACGGGCGATCGCATCGGCGCTGATATTCGGGACATCGCTGAATGTGTTGGCGCTCTCTGCGCCGGAACGGGTGCGCTTCTCGTCGCTGGACAGTGCCGGTGGACGTCCGGTGGAGATCGAAGCGCTGCTATATCGTCCCCCCGGGCCGGTTCCGCCGGGCGGCGCGGCAGCGGTGATCGCGCTGCACGGTTGCGGCGGCGCCTTCAGCGCAGTGGACGGGAAGCACGACAAGCTGAGTGAACGCCATGCGGCGCGGGCCGATGCGATGCTGGCCGCGGGCTACGTCGTCCTGTTTCCGGACAGCTTCGGGTCGCGCGGCGTGCGCGAAATCTGCACGATCCGCGGCGGCGATCGCACAATCGACGCCGCGCGCCGGCGACTCGACGTGCTGGGCGCGCTGCGCTGGCTCGGCACGCAAGCCGGCGTCGCGAAGGATCGGATCGCGTTGCTCGGCTGGTCGCACGGCGCAAGCACGCTGCTGGCCACGATCGACGCAAGCGATGCCGAAGTGGAGGCGTTCCGCGGGGCGAGCGACACGCCGTACTTTCGCGCAGCGGTGGCGTACTACCCCGGGTGTACGCCATCTTCGCGCAGCGAGGGCTGGCGTCCGTCGGTACCGACGCGAATTTTGATCGGTGCGGCCGACGACTGGACGCCGGCCGAGCCCTGCGAACGCCTCGGCGTGCGTGGGCGCGAGCGCGGCTGGCCGCTCGAGGTAACGGTCTATCCGGGCGCGTACCACGGCTTCGATGCGCCGCGTGGCAAGGTCCGGCTGCGTGCTGACGTACCCAACGGCGTCGCTCCCGGCAAGGGCGTGCACGTCGGCGCGGACCCCGCGACGCGCGACGACGCGAATCGCAAAGTGGACGCGTTCCTGCGCGAGATGCTTGGGCGCTAGCCGAGAGCTGCTGGAGCACGCGATTTCGCTCCAACAGCGAGGCGAGCTGGCGCAGGCGGAAGCGGCCTATCGCGAGATCCTGGCGGGCGCACCCGGGCAGTTCGATGCGCTTCATCTGCTCGGCGTGACGTTGCATCAGCAGGGCCGCGACGGGGAGGCAGTCGCGTCGATCAGCCGCGCACTCGCGATCGATCCGCGCGACCCCGCGGCACACTCGAACCTGGCGTTGGCTTTGCGCAACCTCGGCCGGCTCGACGAGGCGCTCGCCAGCGTGGATCGCGCGCTGGCGATCCGTTCGGACCATGTGCCGGCGCTGAACAATCGAGGCAATATCCTGCGCGCGCTGGGCCGGTCCGAAGCGGCGCTGGACAGCTACCGTCGCGCAACGGCACTTAAGACCGATCATGTCGTCGCGATCCGCAACTACGGAGACACATTGCTGGACCTGAACCGGTTCGACGAGGCGCTTGCGTCCTTCGACCGCGTGCTTGCGCTCAATGCGCAGGATGCGCAGGCTTGGAACCTCCGTGGCATCGCCCTCGGCGAGCTAGGACGCTTCGACCAGGCGGCCGAGAGCTTCGAGCGTGCGCTCGCAATTGCGCCCGGGTTTACCGAGGCGCGCTTCAACCTCGGCGGCTCGTTGCTGGATCGCAAGCAGTACCAGGCGGCGGCAGGCGCATTCGCCGCGCTGGTACGCCAAGCGCCGGATCATCCGTTCGCCAAGGGACAATGGCTGCACGCGAAAATGCTCGCCTGCGACTGGGAAGCGCTCGAGAGCCTCGCCAACGACGTTGCGGCCGATGTCCGCGCAGGGCGCCAGTCCGCGGAACCGTTCGGCTACCAGGCGATTGCAAGCTCGCCGGCCGATCTCAGACGCTGCGCGGAGCTCTATGCGGACGCGCGCTATCCCGCCGGAACTCCCGTCTGGCGCGGCGAGCGCTACGACCATGCCCGGATCCGCATCGGCTACGTTTCCGGCGAGTTCCGGCAGCAGGCAACGTCGATGCTGATGGTGGAACTGTTCGAGCGGCACGATCGCGACCGCTTCGAGCTCGTTGCGTTCGACAACAGCGCAAGGGATGACTCGCCGATCCGCCATCGCATCGAGCAGGCCTTTCGCGGCACCGTCGACATCACCCGCGCTTCAGACCACCAGGCGGCGGCGATGATCCGCGAGCGGGAGATCGACATCCTGGTCAATCTCAACGGCTACTTCGGCAGGCTGCGCCAGGGCGTGTTCGCACTGCGGCCGGCGCCGATCCAGGTCAACTATCTCGGTTTTCCCGGCACCCTTGGCGCGGGTTACATCGACTACCTGATCGCCGACGCGTGCGTGATTCCGCACGGCGAGGATCGGCACTACGTCGAGCGCATCGTTCGCCTTCCCGACAGCTACCAGGCGAACGATTCGCGGCGCGCGATCGCTGGAGAGACTCCGTCGCGCGCGCAGGCGGTCCTGCCCGAGTCCGGCTTCGTGTTCTGCTGCTTCAACAACAACTACAAGATCACGCCGGCGGTCTTCGATGTCTGGATGCGGCTGCTGCGCGCGGTCGAGGGGAGCGTCCTTTGGTTGTTCGCCGACAATGCCGACGCGACCTCCAATCTCAAGCGCGAGGTCGGGCGGCGGGGTGTCGCGCCCGACCGCATCGTGTTCGCGCCAAGGCTGCCGCCCGACCAGCATCTGGCGCGTCACCGTCTGGCCGACCTGTTCGTCGACACGCTTCCGTACAATGCGCACACCACAGCCAGCGATTCGCTGTGGGCCGGCCTGCCGGTGGTCACGGTCGGCGGAACGACGTTTCCGGGCCGCGTGGCCGCAAGCCTGCTCTGCGCCGCGGGACTGCCCGAATTGGTGACGGCAGACTTGGACGAGTACGAAGCGCTGGCGCTGCAGCTTGCGACGTCGCCGGACCGGCTGGCGCAGCTACGCGAACGTCTCGCCGCGAACCGCGATCATTGCGCGCTGTTTGACACCCAGCGCTTTTGCCGTCACATCGAGTTCGCGTACGAGTCGATGTGGCAGCGTCAGTCGCGCGGCGAGGCGCCGGCGGCATTTGACGTTCCGCGGTTGGTTGGCACATCGGGAGAAGCAACATGAAATCCGATATCGAGATTGCCCAGGCCGCAAAGCTGCGGCCGATCGGCTCGATCGCTGCGTCGCTGGGCGTGCCCGACGAAGCGCTGGAAACCTACGGGCGGCACAAGGCGAAGCTGTCGCTCGACTGGCTCGCCGCGCAGCCGAAACGCGCTGATGGCAAGCTGATCCTGGTCTCGGCGATCAGCCCGACACCCGCGGGCGAAGGCAAGACCACGACCACCGTGGGGCTGACCGATGCGCTCACTCGAATCGGGC
>JBKKAZ010000016.1:0-8684 GCA_046714435.1 Casimicrobiaceae bacterium | reverse complement strand
CAGGTTCTGCACCGCCATCGCCAGCGCGAACGTCTCGCGGCCCCAGCCAAGCTCGCCGGACATCGGCTGCAGGAACAGCCCGAAGCCATGGCGGATGCCCATCGCCAGCATCAACACCAATCCCGCGCAAACGAGCACGACAGTGGGTGTGCGCCAGCTGGTGTCGGTGGTGGTAGCAGTCATCTCTTCGTATTGGTCAGGAAGAACGGGCCCGGCGCGAATCCAATGCACCGTAACGGCGCAACGAAACCCGTGCGACGCTCCAATGCGGTGCCGACCGAATCGGCGAAGCATAGCAGGTGGGCGTGGATTGTTGAGCCAAGCGGATGATATTGCACGAAGTATCCGCGCACCTGCCGCTTGGCATGACGCTTGCGAATGTCCTCCGCGGAGGCGTCGCATCGTGCGACGCCCGTGCACCCGTTCCGGGGGAAATCGACACCATGAATCCGTCTCGCCGCTCGCTCTTCAAGGCGGCCGCCGGCACCGCGCTGCTGTCCGCGGTCCCCGGCAGCTCGCTGTTCGCACAAGGCAGCGCGACCATCAAGGTCGGCGTGCTGCACTCGTTGTCCGGAACCATGGCGATCTCCGAGACCTCGCTCAAGGACGTTGCGCTGATGGCGTTCGAGGAGATCAATGCCAAGGGCGGCGTGCTCGGCCGCAAGCTCGAGCCGGTGGTCGTCGATCCGGCGTCGAACTGGCCGCTGTTCGCCGAAAAGGCGCGCGGCTTGCTGACCCAGGACAAGGTCGTCGCGACGTTCGGCTGCTGGACCAGCGTGTCGCGCAAGTCCGTGCTGCCCGTTTTCGAGGAGCTCAACGGACTGCTGTTCTATCCGGTGCAGTACGAGGGTGAGGAGATGAGCAAGAACGTCTTCTACACTGGCGCGGCGCCGAATCAGCAGGCCATCCCCGCGGTCGAGTACCTGATGAGCGCCGACGGCGGCGGTGCGAAGCGCTGGTTCCTGCTCGGCACCGACTACGTGTATCCGCGCACGACCAACAAGATCCTGCGCGCGTTCCTGAAGTCGAAGGGCGTCAAGGAATCGGACATCGAGGAGATCTACACGCCGTTCGGGCACAGCGACTACCAGACCATCGTCGGCAACATCAAGAAGTTCTCGACCGGCGGCAAGACCGCGGTCGTCTCGACGATCAACGGCGACAGCAATGTTCCCTTCTACAAGGAGCTCGGCAACCAGGGGCTCAAGGCAACCGACGTGCCGGTGGTCGCTTTCTCGGTGGGCGAAGAGGAGCTCAAGGGCATCGACACCAAGCCGCTGGTTGGCCACCTTGCGGCGTGGAACTACTTCATGTCGCTCAAGAACCCGGCGAACGACGCATTCAAGAAGAAGTGGGCCGATTACGCGAAGGCGAAGAAGCTCGCCGGCGCCGACAAGGCGATCACCAATGATCCGATGGAGGCCACCTACGTCGGCATCAACATGTGGAAGCAGGCGGTCGAAAAGGCCAAGTCCACCAATGTCGACGCCGTGCGCAAGGCGATGTGGGGCCAGAGCTTCGCCGCGCCGTGCGGCTTCACGCTGGAGATGGCCGACAACCACCATCTCACCAAGCCGGTGCTGATCGGCGAAGTGAAAGGCGACGGCCAGTTCAACGTAGTGTGGAAGACCAAGGGACCGATTCGCGCCAAGCCATGGAGCCCGTTCATCGACGGCAACCAGGGCAAGCCCGACAAGGTCAGCGCCTGACGCAGAGCGTTGCGGTAACCCCGCTTTCGTCGTTCCCGCGAGGGGAAGTGGTTGTCGTCCCCGCACAGGTGGGGACCCAGCGTCTTCGGCTTCGATCGGTCCAACGACATTGGGTCCCACCTGCGCGGGGATGACGATCCGGCCGGATCGTCACCTGCGCGGGGGCGACGGCAGGCGGGGGTCGACCGCGCGCCCATGGCGATGCGTCTACTCCGACTTTCGCGTGCGCTCGTTGCGCTTTGGCTCGCGCTATCGTGCGGGGTCGCACTCGCGGCACTCTCCGCCGACGACCTGAAGCCGCTGGTGGACGAAGCAACCAGCGAAAAGTTGGCGGCGGTCGATCGGCTGGTCGCCAGCGGCGAGCCACGCGCCGCGGTCCTGCTGAAAGCGCTGCGTGACGATGCGCTGGTCGTTTCCCCGGACGGTGAGTTCTTCATCGTCGTCGCGGACGGGCATGTCGATGCGCTCACCGGCGCGAAGGCAACGCCCGAGGTCGCCAAGCTCGAGGCGGTGACGATCAATAACCGCGTGAGGGCTCGCCTTGACGGAGCGCTTGCCGCGTTCGACCTGCTTTCCGCCAATGTGGAAGTGCGCAGGAAGGCCGTTGCCGCGCTGGAGAAATCGCCGAACCTGGCGCTCGGGCCGCTCATCGACGCCGCTCTGGCCAGGGAAACGGTGCCCCAGCTGGCGGCGCAGCTCGGTCTGATCCGCGCGGCGCTTCGGCTCGCGGGCGAGGATCGCGCGGCGAAGCTCGAGGCCATCGCGCAGCTTGCCGCCAGCGAAGACGCGGCGACGCGCCTGCTGCTGCTACCACTGCTGGAAAAGAATGCCGATGGTTCGTTCCGTGAAGCCGATCCGGAACTGCGTAGCGCGGCCGAACGCGCCATCCGGTCGATCGACGCCGGACAGCGCAAGGGGGAACTCGCCGGCGCGGTGTTCACCGGCGTGAGCCTCGGCAGCGTGCTGCTGCTCACCGCGCTCGGGCTCGCCATCAGCTACGGGCTGATGGGCGTCATCAACATGGCGCACGGCGAGTTTCTGATGATCGGCGCGTACACGACGTTCGTCGTGCAGAACCTGTTTCGCGCGCACCTGCCCGGCGCCTTCGACTGGTATCTGCTGGCAGCACTTCCCGCTGCGTTCGCGAGCACCTTTGTGGTTGGCGTCGTGATCGAGCGGACCGTCGTGCGCTTTCTCTACGGTCGCCCGCTGGAGACCCTGCTCGCGACGTTCGGCGTCAGCCTGCTGCTGATCCAGGCGACGCGCACGCTGTTCGGCGCGCAGAACGTCGAGGTGGCAAATCCGTCGTGGATGAGCGGGGGCATCCAGTTGCTGCCGAACCTGATCCTGCCCTGGAACCGAATCACCATCATCGCGTTCGCATTGGTCGTCGTGGCGACGCTGTGGGCGCTGCTCAACCTGACGCGGCTTGGCCTGTTCGTGCGCGCTGTCACGCAGAACCGGGCCATGGCCGGCTGCGTCGGCGTGCGCACGACCAGCGTGGACACGGTCGCCTTCGGGCTGGGTGCCGGAGTTGCCGGCCTGGGCGGCGTGGCGTTGTCGCAGATCGGCAATGTGGGTCCCGATCTCGGCCAGGCCTACATCGTCGATTCATTCATGGCCGTCGTGCTGGGGGGGGTGGGACAACTCGCCGGCACGGTCGTCGGCTCGTTCGGGCTCGGCATCCTGAACAAGTTTCTCGAGCCGTTCACCGGTGCAGTGCTTGCCAAGATCGCCGTGCTGGTGCTGATCGTGCTGTTCATCCAGCGGCGCCCGCAGGGCCTGTTCGCACTGCGCGGACGTGCAGCAGAGGCCTAGTGATGATTGGGCCGCGACTTCGATCGTCGTCCCCGCGCGCGAACGCCAGGTGAACATGAGCGCGCCTGTCGAAGTGCTCGCCGTGCCTGCGCCGAGCGTTTCGATCCCCGAGCGCGCGCCGCTGCTATCGCCGGCCGGCTGGACCGTCGTCGGCGTCGCGCTGATCGTGAACTGCGTGCTGGTTCCGCTCGCCGTACTGGCCGTTCCCGCAGACTCACCGTTCGCAGTTACCGCGTACGGACTGACGCTTACCGGCAAGATCATGTGCTACGCGCTGGTGGCGGTCGCGCTCGATCTGGTGTGGGGTTACTGCGGCATCCTTTCGCTGGGACACGGGCTGTTCTTCGCGCTGGGCGGCTACGCGATGGGCATGTACCTGATGCGTCAGATCGGCCGCGATGGTGTCTATCAGAGCGACCTGCCCGACTTCATGGTGTTTCTCGACTGGAAGGCGCTGCCGTGGTTCTGGCAGGGGAGCGACTCGTTCCTGTGGGCGGCGGCGATGGTCGTGCTGGTTCCCGGTGTGGTGGCGTTCGTGTTCGGCTGGTTCGCGTTCCGCTCGCGCATCAAGGGTGTGTATCTGTCGATCATTACCCAGGCATTGACCTACGCCGCGATGCTGCTGTTCTTTCGCAACGCCACCGGTTTCGGAGGCAATAACGGATTCACCGATTTCAAGCGGATCCTGGGATTTCCAATCGCGGCGATCGAAACCCGGGTGGTGCTGTTCGTGCTCACCGGACTCGTGCTGACCGGCGGTTTCCTGGCGTGCCGCTGGGTCGTGCGCTCGAAGCTGGGGCGGGTGGTCACGGCGATACGCGATGCCGAGTCGCGAGTCATGTTCACCGGTTACGATCCGACACCGTACAAGCTCGCGGTGTGGACTTTCTCCGCGGTGCTGTGCGGCATCGCGGGCGCGTTGTTCGTTCCCCAGGTCGGCATCATCAATCCCAGCGAGATGGCACCGTCGAACTCGATCGAAATGGTGATCTGGGTTGCAGTCGGCGGTCGCGGCACGTTGTTTGGACCGATCGCCGGTGCTGCGCTGGTCAATGGGGCGAAAAGTGTCCTCACTGCTGCATTCGCCGAGTACTGGCTGTTCTTTCTGGGTGCACTGTTCATCGCCGTGACCCTGTTCCTGCCGAAAGGCATCGCCGGCCTGTGGGGTCAGACCCCTTCGCAGCGATGAACGTACTGTCGGCCATGAAGATGGGGTCCGACCCCACCGGCGGAGCCGCGGCCTTCGGGCGCGTTATCGTCGAAGGCCGTGTCGACGTTTCGCATGGCGTCATCCTCTATCTGGAGGACGTCAGCGTCAGTTTCGATGGCTTCCGCGCGCTGAACGCGCTGTCGCTCGCGATCGACGACGGCGAGCTGCGCTGCGTGATCGGCCCGAATGGCGCCGGCAAGACCACGATGATGGATGTGATCACCGGCAAGACCCGGCCCGATGCAGGTCGCGTTTACTTCGGCCAGTCGATCGATCTGACCCGACTCAACGAGCCCGAGATCGCGCAGGCCGGCATCGGTCGGAAGTTCCAGAAGCCAACGGTGTTCGAGCAGCACACGGTGTGGGAAAACCTCGAGCTGGCAGTGAAGGCGGATCGCCGCTGGTGGCGCGGGCTGACGCTACGCACGCCGCACGCTACGCGCCGCCGCATCGACGAGCTGCTCGCGACGATTCGCCTGGAGGACGCGGCCGCGCGGCCCGCGGGCCTGCTTGCGCACGGCCAGAAGCAGCGGCTCGAGATCGGAATCCTGCTCGCGCAGGAGCCACGATTGCTGCTGCTCGACGAACCCGTCGCCGGCATGACCGACGATGAAACCGAGCGCCTTGCCGAGCTGCTGGAGACGCTGCGCGGACGCCACTCGATCGTTGTGGTCGAGCACGACATGGAGTTCGTCGCGCGGATTGCGCGGCGCGTCACCGTATTGCACGAAGGCCGCGTGCTCGCCGAGGGGACGCTGGACGAGGTGAAGGCCAACCAGGCCGTGGTCGAGGTCTATCTTGGGCGATGACCGAATTGTCGTCGCCTTCTCGCAGGTGACGATTCGACCGGATCGTCGTCCCCGCGAAGGCGGGGACCCAGCGTCGTTGACCCGAGAGACGCGAAAGCCACTGGGTTCCCGCCTTCGCGGGAACGACAACTGAAATGCTCTCGATCCGCGATCTTCAACAGTACTACGGCGGCAGCCACATCTTGCGTGGCGTGTCGATCGGCGTCAGGCCGGGCGAGGTGACAGCAGTGCTCGGCCGCAACGGCGTCGGCAAGACCACGCTGCTGCGCTGCCTGATGGGGCTCGTGCCGCCGCGCAGCGGCCACATCGAATGGAACGGCACGCGACTCGACGGGCTCCCGCCCTGCGAGCGCGTGGCGCAAGGTCTCGCCTACGTGCCGCAGGGACGCGAAATCTTTCCACGCCTCACCGTCGAGGAGAATCTGCGTGTCGGCGCGGCTTGCCGGCGCAGCGATGCAATCCCAGGCTACCTGCATGAACTGTTTCCGATCCTGAGAGACATGAGGGGTCGGCGCGGCGGCGATCTTTCCGGAGGCCAGCAGCAGCAGCTCGCGATCGGACGCGCGCTGATGAGCCAGCCGAAGCTCCTGATCCTGGACGAGCCGACCGAGGGGATCCAGCCTTCGATCATTGCCGAGATCGGCCGCATCGTCGTGAAGCTCGCGAAGGAACAGGGCCTGGCGATCCTGCTCGTCGAGCAGTATTACGATTTCGCGAAGCGCGTCGCCGATTGCTACGCCGTCATGAGCCGCGGCGAGATCATCGCCTCCGGGCCCGCGAGCGAAATGGACGACCGAAACGTTCGCGCGCTCATAGCTGTGTAGCAACTTTTCTACGGTGTCATTCCGAGGGACGAGGAATCTGCTGTTTCCGCAATGCCGCGCTGATGCAACAGCAGATCCCGCGCTGCGCTCGGGATGACACCGAAAGGCAGGCTTCAGGCCCAACCTTTGGCGCGTGCTACCGCCTTGTTCCAACTGGCGCGCAGCGTAACCGCCTGATCGCGCGACATCGACGGCTCGAAGCTTCGGTCGACCTGCCAGCTGCGCTTCACTTCGTCGGCGCCCTTCCAGAAGCCGACCCCGATCCCGGCGAGATACGCGGCGCCCAGCGCCGTGGTTTCCTTGACCCTGGGCCGTACCACCGGCACACCGAGCAGGTCCGCCTGGAACTGCATCAGGAGGTCGCTGGCGGTGGCGCCGCCATCGACGCGCAGCTCGGTCAGCGTGATTCCGGCGTCGCGTTCCATCGCCGACACCAGATCCGCGCTCTGGTAGGCGATCGACTCCAGCGCGGCGCGTGCGAGATGACCGCCGGTTGCGCCGCGGGTGAGTCCGAGGATCGCCCCTCGCGCGTAGGCATCCCAGTGGGGCGCGCCGAGTCCGGCGAACGCCGGGACGAAGTACACACCGCCATTGTCGGGCACGCTCCGCGCGAGCGCTTCGACCTCCGCCGCGTTGCGGATGATCTTGAGTCCGTCGCGCAGCCATTGCACGACCGCGCCGCCGATGAACACGCTGCCTTCGAGCGCGTAGTCGGTGACGCCGTCGCGCTTCCAGGCGATGGTCGTGATCAGGTTGTTGCCGGAGGCGACGGCCTTTGTCCCGGTGTTCAGCAGCAGAAAACAGCCGGTGCCGTAAGTATTCTTGGCCAGGCCCGGTTGATGGCAGGCCTGCCCGAACAGCGCAGCTTGCTGATCGCCGGCGATGCCCGCGATCGGCACGTCGAACCTGTCGATCCGCGCGGTTGCGCAGACACCCGACGAAGCAACCACCATCGGCAGGATCGCCCGTGGAACGTCGAGCAGCGCGCACAGCTCGTCGTCCCAATCGCCGCGGTGGATATCGAACAGCAAGGTGCGGCTGGCGTTGGAGGCATCGGTCAGGTGCGCGGCGCCGCCGCTGAGCTGCCAGATCAGCCAGCTGTCGACTGTCCCGAACGCGAGTCCGCCGGCCCTGGCGCGCGCTCGCGCGCCGGGGATTGTGTCCAGGAGCCACTTGAGCTTGGTTCCCGAGAAATAGGCGTCGAGTACCAGACCGGTCTTCGCGGCGAACATCCGGGCGTGGCCTGCTTCGCGGAGCGCATCGCAGGCCGCGGCGGTACGCCGGTCCTGCCACACGATCGCATTGGCGATCGGGCGGCCGGTGGCGCGGTCCCACACGATCGTCGTTTCGCGCTGGTTGGTGATGCCGATCGCCACGAGGTCCTTGGCGGCGATCCCGGCGTCGGCCAGTGCACCGTGCAGCACCGTCGACTGCGATGACCAGATCTCGTCCGGATCGTGCTCGACCCAGCCGGGCTCGGGAAAGATCTGGCGGAACTCGGCCTGCGCGACGCCACGCACCATACCGGCGTGGTCGAATACCATTGCGCGCGAACTGGTCGTGCCCTGGTCGAGCGCGAGGACGAACGACATCGGGGCTGCTCCGTTAAGCGCGGGTTGAGGCGGCCGTGCGCCAACCCCTAGAATCGTGGACTTCGAGTCCATTGTAGTCGCGGGGATCGCCCAGCCGAGCGCCGGGTCCCAGCGACGAACGCGAACGCTCGAGCACCGCACACCTCGACGATCGCTTCGCTCCCGCCAAGATCCCGCATGCCGCTGTCTCCCTCCGTTCCTCGCAAGTGCCTGCATCGGCGTACCGCGCACTATGAGGGCTTCGCCCGCGACGACGGTCTGTTCGATGTCGAAGGCCAATTGCTCGACGTGAAGGATCACGATTTCATGTTGCAGACCGGCCTGCGACGCGCCGGGGTCCCGGTCCACCAGATGTCGGTCCGCGTCACGATCGACCACGACTTCACGATCCGCGCGATCGAGGCGAAATCCGACGCGGTGCCCTATCCGGGCGGGTGCGATTCCATCGAGGCCGCGTACGGCAAGCTGGTCGGTGCGAACCTGATGCAGGGGTTTCGCAAGCGGCTGCACGATACGATGGGCGGTGTCGCGGGCTGCAGCCATCTGACCGAGCTCATCGGTTGCCTGCCGACCGCGGCGGTGCAGATGTTTGCGGGCATGAAACGGCGGGAAGACGATGGCGGGCACAAGCCGTTCCAGCTCGACCGCTGCCACGCTCTCGAGACAACGAGCGAGGTGGTGCGCCAGTACTACCCCCGCTGGTACCGCGGCGCCGATCGTGA
>JBKKAZ010000015.1:0-11191 GCA_046714435.1 Casimicrobiaceae bacterium | reverse complement strand
GCATCGACCCCGCCAGCGATAAGGCGCTCGCCGAGCGTCGCAGCGGACGCGCCCCGCGGGCCGGGCAAGGAAACAACGTGCCAATAGTCGATGCGACGCCTCACTCCTGCAATCACGCCGTCGATATCCTTGTCGGCGAGCATGCCGAGGACCGCGATCGTCACCGGATGAAAGCCCATCGAGCCCAGCGCGTCGCCGAGTGCGCCTGCGGCCTGGGGATTGTGCGCAACATCGAGCACGATCACCGGCCGGCCCGGCAGCACCATGAACCTTCCCGCGAGCTCGACTTTCAGCAAGCCGTCGCGAATCGCGCCGGCCGGCACGGGCAAACGCTCGCGCAGACAACCGAGTGCGGCGAGTGCGCTCGCCGCGTTGGCGAGCTGATACTCGCCACGTAACGCGGGATGCGGCAAGCCATAGCGAGGTCCGCCAGGGCCGTAGTAGCGCCATTGCGACCCCTCCGCGATCGCCCCGTAATCGACACCCCTGCGCAGCAGCGTGACCCCTGCATTCCGCGCATGATCGACCACGCTTTGCGGAGGGTCGAGGTCGCCGCAGATCGCCGTGCGGCCGGCGCGGAACACGCCCGCTTTCTCGCGGCCGATGTCCTCACGGGAGGAGCCGAGGTATTCGACGTGATCGATGGCTACCGCGGTCAGCACCGCGACGTCGGCATCGACGATGTTCACCGCGTCGAGACGACCACCAAGTCCGACTTCGAGGATCACCACGTCCAGGTTCGCCCGCGAAAAGAGCCAGAGTGCGGCCAATGTCCCGTATTCGAAGTAGGTGAGCGATGTCGGCGGTTCGGCGGCGCGCCGCGAGTCCTCGACCGCGTTGAACGCTTCGATCAACGAACCGTCCTCGACCGGTCGGCCATCGATGGCCACCCGCTCGTTGTAGCGCTGGAGATGCGGCGACGAGTAAAGACCCGTTCGGAATCCTGCGCACCGAAGCACTGCCTCCAGCAAGGCGCAGGTCGAGCCTTTGCCGTTGGTCCCGGTGACCGTAATTGCCGGACAGGTGATCGCCACGTGCATGCGCTCGTACACTGCATGCACGCGATCCAGCCCCATCGCGATCGCCTTGGGATGCAGCGTCTCGAGATAGTCGAGCCAACTCGCGAGGTTGGCGGGGCGCGGTGCGGGCACGGTCGTCACGTGCAGTCGCTGCGTTTGGACGCGGGCCAACGTCTGCCGACGCGGACTCTAAACCGACTTGCTACTAAACCAGGGGCCACGTCGGCTCAGGACGAAGTTGTTCTCGGCGGGAACAATTGCATCCATCTGAGACCATTCTCGACTTTCCAGTCAACCCAGCCACGATTGCGGTAAAAGCCATACGCTCTCAGCATCGTGTCCACATCCGTAGTAAGCCAAGCCCTATTACAGCCAGATGCCCCAAGCCATTCCTCCGCCAAAGCCATCAACCTATTTCCAATGCCCTTCCGCTCGAAATCGGGAAGAACAGCGATTACCCACAGTTCTCCAGTGTCGCGATCAGCCATGCAGAACCCAACCACCGAATCATCGAATCGGCATACCCAGCCCTTAAAGGACGAGGACAATTTCTCAATCACGGCTTTCTCGGTGATGCCAAGTCCTGCCAACTCCTCCAACGTATACCCATTTTCACGAGTTCTTGTACGAACGTAGAACAGCGGTGGGACGTCCGCCGGGGCAAGTTCGCGAAATTCCACAATTTTCCTGTGCTGAAGTCGCGGTGGCCTAAAACGATAAGGTAACCGGCGCCGGCGCCACCGTGTGCCGAAGACGTAACGCAGATCGGCGTCCGGTTGACCGCCGGGTTGGGCCACATTGTTTAGCCACCGTCGTCTGGCAGTAGCTAAATGTCGTTCTCAAATAGCTCGATCGCCGTGCGTGGCACGCTGCTCAAGGGCGGCGTGCTCGCGTGCGAGTGCCCGACGCTTGGGGTCGAAGCGGTGCGAGCGTCAGCTCGCCATCCCGGCGCACCTCGCTCCGCAGCCACGCGACGAACGCCTGGACGGCATCGCTTCCGGCAACCTCGTGCCTTAGGACGATGAAGAAGGTGCTAAGGTTCACTGCCATGTCGAGGCCGAAAGGAGCGCACAGGACCCCATCGCGGAGGTAGTGCGTAAGGTGCGGCCGCGCGCCCATTGCGACGCCGTTGCCTCCGATTGCCGCCGGGATCAGTTGGTCGTAATGCGAAAAAAATCGCAGCGTGCTCGCCGGCTCGATTGCGGGGATCTTCATCGCGTCGAACCAGATATCCCATTCCGACCACGGCCGCCCATCGCGGATGGTCTCGTAATCCAGTCGCACGTGGTGCGCGAGATCGGCGGGATTCCGAAGTGGGTGCGCTCCATCCCGCGCGAGCGCCGGTGAACAGACCGGGAAGATGTCACAGTCGAGTAGCCGCTCGCCGTTTGGCGTGTCGGCCCCACGAGGCACAGCCCGGATCGCGATGTCCATGTGCTCGCGCTCGAGATCGGGTTTGTCGTTGCTCGCGGCGATGCGCACATCAATCCCGGGATGCAGGTGGTAGAACCGGGGCAGCCTCGGGACGAGCCAGAGCGACGCGAGCGCAGTGGTCGTCGTGACTGCGAGGGTCTTTCCAGACTCGGCAACCTGATCTACAGCCGCGTCGAGCAGCGCGAATGCCTCGTCTGCCGCGCGGTAGAGGTCTTCGCCCGCGCGGGTCAGTTGCAGCGCGCGGTGAACGCGGCGAAAGAGCGGCTTCCCAATTTGCTCTTCCAGCGTTTTGATCTCGCGGCTAATTGCGGATTGGGTGACAAACAGCTCTTGCGCCGCGCGAGTAAAGCTCAAGTAGCGCGCGGCAACCCGAAAGCCGCGCAGCAGATCAAGGGATATCGGGTGTCGACGCTTAACCATTCCATTAGCTCATTTCAGCAATGAGAAAAGGTCGTTTGAGAGGCGCGCCTTGCGGGCGAACAATCGGTGCCGGTATTAGAGCAGATTGCCTGCTCTCGCCGGGAGATTCTAGGAGGCTGACATGAACGCGCACTCTTTTGTTTCACGCTGTCGCTGGATCCTTTCTGCAGGAGGTCTCATCCTTATTCATCCGGTTACTGCACTCGGGCTGGATTCCGTGCCCCCGGAAGCCTTGAACGTAAAGGTCTTTTCCGACCGCTACGTCGCTGCCGGGAAGCCGTTCTCCGACCTCGCGGCGCTGGAAGCGTGGGCGAAACCGATCCGCATCCGCACGCTCTGGCTTGACAGCTGCGGCAATGGGTCCACAAAGCAGCTCCTGGCCGCGGTCGAACGATTCCATTCCGTGTATGTGGAAGGGGTCCAGGTTCGCACGTTTGCCGCGGGTGAGCCTGAGTGCCTCGGGGCGGGCGAGCAGGTGGGCGTGAGCCGGCCGCTGGCTGATGTGGCGTACCACGCGACCGATCAGCACGGCCGGAGCACGATGCCGTGACAGCGCGGGCTCTTGAGAGCCTGATCGGTTGCACTGCACGAAGGCGGTGAACCCTAAGCTCGATCCGCCGAGGGCTGAAGACAGCCCCCTAATGCGTCCCTCTCCGACGCCCAACGTGCAAGGTGAGCGGCCCGCAGCGCCGTCGCTCGGAAGAAGAAGCTGCGAACCGGGGGCCCGCTCGAACGCGGGGTTGGGCCTTGTATTCATCGCGGAATGCTGAACCGGAGCGATCGGTTGCGCAACGCGCCAACGACGACCGGTTGGATTCTCGAGCCAGTCGACGCCCGCCGCGGCCATGGCCGGGAGAGACCCAACGTATCAAGCTAACCGGCGGGCCGCGCCGACTCTCGCCAAGGAGAAGCCGCGTGTTGGCCCGTCCGGTTGAGCGGAGGTTGGGCGTCAGTTCTGCAAGCACTAACTTGCGGTCCGTGCAGCCCGTACTTCTATTCCGCTAAGCTGATACCGGAGCCACCCATTTCCTTCGGGACATCCTTCATCTTAGGCATTCCGTCATGGATGTGCAACACCGTTTCTTGGTAGTGCACATGCACACCAGGTTGAAAGGGAAGGTCGGGAATGATCGCTGCGTACACGTCCGTGAGGCCCATTCCCGGATGTTCGGTGAAGATGTGGCCACCGCAGTTCTTGCACCACTTCCGATAGCTATTCGGCGTCTTGTTGTAGGTGCCGATGCTGTCTGCGCCGCGAGTGACCTTTACGGCGTCCGGCTTCCACAAGGTGAAGGCGTTCACTGGCCCAGCCGACCAGTGCCGGCATGACTCGCAATGGCAATAGCCCATAGCGACTGGGTCTCCGCTGACGCTGAACTGCACTCCGCCGCAAAAGCAGCTACCCGAATATGTCTTCTCCGTGCTCAAGATGCGTCTCCTTGGTGTGTCGATCGATACGGGGCGATGACCCTAGCCTACTCCGGTGCCTACGTCGACGCTGCAGCGTTTCTGACGCCCAACCGAAAAGTAGGTCGCTTGGATGATGTGTATGCAGTTAGTCTGCGCCGGATAATCGGGGGAGGTCAACGGCCAACTGTCTGAGTCGACACGGATTCGGGTGCGGGATATGCGCGCCAACGACGATATGCACGGAGGCTCGGCCTCATCGTCCGCCGAGAACGCGCCTAGCCTCCGTTCAAGAAGGCGCGGCCGTCACACAAGGTCCACCGGAACCAGCCCGTACAGCGCCGCATCCGCCATGCCACCGAACTGCTTCAGGCGGTTGCGGCATATGCCTTCGAAGCGCGCACCCACGCGCTCGGCGGTGCGCCGGCTCGCGACATTGTCGACCGCGGCGAGGATCTCGACGCGGTCCAGTCCCACGCTGCCAAACGCATAGCCGGCGACCAGCCGTGCTGCCGCGCTCGCCACGCCTTGCCGTTGCGCGGAGGCGCGCACCCAGTAGCCGAGATTGGCGAAGCCGTTGATGCGGTTGAACTGGTTGAGTCCGCTCGAGCCGAGCAGCGAGCCGCTCGCGGCGTCGACGATGAGCATCGAAAGTTCGCTGCCCTCCGCCCAGGCCTGCTCGCGCGTGTTCACCCAGTTGGCGGCGTCCTCGCGACCATAAGCCGCATGGCACCACGGCATCCAGCGACCGATGACGCTCCGCGATTCGTCGACGGCCGCGTAGAGCGCGTCCACGTCGCCGGCATCGTACCGCCTGAGGGCGATCCGCCCGTCGCTTGCGAGCGGCGTCACGTTCGGGTGCGCGTCAGCCGGCGGGCGCGGGCGCGCGCGTCAGTTGCGCGAGCAGCCTGGCGAGTTCGTCGCGCAGTTGCCGGCGGTCGACGATCATGTCGAGCGCGCCCTTCTCGCGCAGGAACTCGGCGCGCTGGAAGCCCTCGGGGAGCTTCTCGCGCACGGTCTGTTCGATGACGCGCGGTCCCGCGAATCCGATCAGCGCACCCGGTTCGGCGATACACAGGTCGGCGACGAACGCGAAGCTCGCCGACACGCCACCCATGGTCGGATCGGTGAGGATCGACACGAACGGCAGCCGCGCCTTGTTGAGTTCCTGCAGCACCGCGGTGGTCTTCGCCATCTGGAACAGCGAGCTCACGCCCTCCTGCATGCGCGCGCCGCCGGAGGCCGCCACGCACACGAACGGCACGCGGTTCTCGTAGGCGACTCGCACGCCGCGCACGAAACGCTCGCCAACGACCGACCCCATCGAGCCACCCATGAACCCGAACTCGAAGGCAGCGAGCACCAGCGGCACGCTCTTGATGCCGCCCTGCATCACCACCAGCGCATCGGTTTCACCGGTCTCCTCGAGCGCGGCGGCGAGCCGGTCGGGATACTTCCTGCTGTCCTTGAACTTGAGGCTGTCGATCGGAACCACTTCCGAGCCGATCTCGAAGCGGCCTTCGGGATCCAGCAACTGCTCGACCCGCGCACGCGCCGAGATCCTCGCGTGGTAACTGCACTTGGGGCAGACGTGGAGGTTCTTCTCGAGATCGGTGCGGTAGAGCACCGCCTCGCACGCGACGCATTTGACCCACAGGCCTTCCGGAACCGCCTGCTTCTTCGCGCCGGGTGTGCTCTTGATGCGCGGCGGCAGGAGTTTTTGCAGCCAGCTCATGGGGTCAGACCACGATTCCTGCGTTGCCGGGGACAAGTCTCGGGGCCGGATCGGAATCGTGGTCTGACCCCGATTTATCCAGCGCGGCGCGGATGCCCGCGAGCCAGGCGCCGGCGCGCGCCGGCGCATCCTCGGCCGCGCCCGATTCGATTTCCTGGATGATGCGGCTGCCGATGACGACCGCGTCGGCGTGCGCCGCGATCGCCCTCGCGCTGGCCGCATCGCGAATGCCGAAGCCCACGCCAACCGGTATGGAGAGATGCCGGCGAATCTCGGCCAGCTTTCGCACGACGTCGGCCGTGTCCAGATGCCCGGCGCCGGTGACGCCCTTGAGCGACACGTAGTAGACATAGCCGCGCGCAACTCTCGCTACGGCGGCCATACGCGCTTCCGGCGTGGTCGGCGACAGCAGGAAGATCGGGGCGATGCCGCGAACCGTCATCAGTGCCGCGAATTCCGTCGCCTCTTCCGGCGGATAGTCGACGACCAGCACACCGTCGACACCGGCGGCCTTCGCCTCGTCGGCGAAGCGCAGCGTTCCCATCGCCTCGATCGGGTTCGCGTAGCCCATCAGCACAACTGGTGTCGAGTCGTTGCGGGCGCGAAAACCGCGGACCAGCGCCAGCACGTCACGCAGCGATACGCCGTTACGCAGCGCGCGCTCCGACGCGCGCTGGATCACCGGCCCGTCGGCCATCGGGTCCGAGAATGGAACGCCGAGTTCGATGATGTCGGCGCCGGCGGCGACCAACGCGTCCATGATTGCGCGCGTTGCGGCGAGCGACGGGTCCCCGGCGGTGACGTAAGGCACGAGTGCGGTGCGGCGCGCGGCCTTGAGCGCTGCGAACGTCGAGTCGATCCGGTTCAAGTGCGCCCGAAGTCGAGGCCGGTGCGTTCGGCGACAGTGTTCATGTCCTTGTCGCCGCGACCGGAAAGGTTGACCAGCAGGATGGTTTCGCGCGGCAGCGTCGGCGCGAGCTTGGCTGCGTACGCGAGCGCGTGCGCCGACTCGAGCGCCGGGATGATGCCCTCGATCCTGCAGCAGTCGTGGAACGCGGAGAGCGCTTCGTCGTCGGTGATTGAGACATAGCTCGCGCGCCCGCTGTCCTTGAGATACGCGTGCTCGGGGCCGACCCCGGGGTAGTCGAGGCCCGCCGACACCGAATGGGTCTCGATGATCTGGCCGTTGGCGTCCTGCAGCAGGTAAGTGCGGTTGCCGTGCAGCACACCGGGGCGTCCCGCGGTCAGCGACGCCGAGTGACGGCCCGTTGCGATTCCCTCGCCGGCCGCCTCGACCCCCACCAGCTTCACCTTGTCGTGCGCGAGGTAGGGATGAAACACGCCCATTGCGTTGCTGCCGCCGCCAACGCACGCGATGACGACATCCGGCTGGCGTCCCGCCGCCTCAGGCATCTGCCACAGGCACTCGCGGCCGATCACGCACTGAAAATCGCGCACCATCATCGGGTAGGGGTGCGGACCCGCGACCGTTCCGATGATGTAGAAGGTGTTGTCGACGTTGGTCACCCAGTCGCGCATCGCCTCGTTGAGCGCGTCCTTGAGCGTCTTGCTGCCCGACTCGACGGGCACCACCGTCGCGCCGAGCAGCTTCATGCGGAACACGTTCTGCGCCTGGCGCCGGATATCCTCCGAGCCCATGTAGACGACGCACTGCATGCCGTAGCGCGCGGCGACGGTCGCGGTCGCGACGCCATGCTGGCCGGCGCCGGTCTCGGCGATCACGCGCGGCTTGCCGAGCCGCCGCGCGAGCAGCGCCTGACCGATGCAGTTGTTGATCTTGTGCGCGCCGGTGTGGTTGAGGTCTTCGCGTTTGAGCCAGAGCTGCGCGCCGCCGAGTTCGCGCGACCAGCGCTCGGCGTGATAGACGGGAGTCGGACGCCCGACGTAGTGCTTGAGCTCGCGCTCGAATTCGGCGATAAACGCCGGGTCGCTGCGGTATTTCGCATACTGCTCGTTCAAGTCGTCGAGCGCCTGGATCAGCGTCTCGGCGACGAACACGCCCCCGTACCGGCCGAAGTGCCCGCGCGCGTCCGGCAGGTTGTACGGGAGATCAGACATCTGCATCGCGCACTTCCTCGATGAACGCGGCGATTTTCGTCGCGTCCTTGATGCCGGCGCGCGGCCGGCCGTCCGGTCCGCTCGCTTCGACGCCACTCGATACATCCACGGCCCAGGGCCGCAGCATGCGAATCGCCCGTGCCACGTTGTCGGGGCGCAGTCCCCCCGACAGCACCAGCGGCCGCGGCAGTACCGCAGGCAGGCGCGACCAATCGAAAGTGCGGCCCGTCCCCCCCGGCCGGCCTTCGGCGGGCGGCGCATCGAACAGCAATCCCGCAGCGTCGTCGAATGGCGACAGTGATTCTAGCAAATCGCGGCTTGGGTCCACCGCGATCGCCTTGAGGTAGGGACGCCCGAAACTGCGACACAGCGCCGCGGGCTCCGCCCCGTGGAACTGGAGCACGTCGATTGCCACCGCGTCGAGCGCGGCGCGCACCTCCGCCGGTTCGGGGTCGACGAACAGCGCCACCACGGTGATAAACGGCGGCAGCGCCGACACGATCGCCCGGGCTGCGGCATGCGACACGACGCGAGGCGTGCCGTTCCAGAACACGAGACCGATCGCGTCCGCGCCCGCGCGCGCCGCCGCGACGCCATCCTCGACGCGCGTGATGCCGCAGATCTTGACGCGGGTGCGCGCGCGCGGATTCATGCCGTCAGCGTTACCTCGCGCCGGGTCGGCGGCAGCGCGTGCCGCGCGTCGTAGTCGGCCCCGGTGAAGTAGAGCCCGTCGGCGGCAAACGTGGGCGGCGCGAGCCGGCGATCGCGGGCAGCGAGAAGCTCGCCGACCCACGCCTCGTCGCATCGGCCGGCGCCGACGTGGACCAGCGCGCCCACCAGATTGCGGATCATGTGATGCAGGAAGGCATCGGCCGAGAAGTCGAAGCGGATCATGCCCTGCAGGGCGTCGACGCGCAGCTCGTGGAGCGTCTTGACCGGCGATTTCGCCTGGCACCCGGCGGCGCGGAACGACGAAAAATCGTGCTCGCCGACCAGCCGGGCACAAGCGCGCTGCATCGCGGCGACGTCGAGCGGACGATGGTACCAGCCCACCCGTCCCGCGCAGAGCGCCGGCCGTTGCGTTCGGTTCATCAGCAGGTAGCTGTAGTGCCGCGCCTGCGCCGCGAAGCGGGCGTGAAAGGAATCGTCGACTGCCTGCGCCCACAGGACCGCGGCTGCCGTCGGCAGGCTGGTGTTGACGCCCCGGACCCAGGCGGTCATCGGCCGCGTCGCGGAAGCGTCGAAATGCGCGATCTGCGAGGTGGCGTGCACGCCGGCATCGGTGCGGCCGGCCGCGACGACCTCGATCCGCTCGCCGGCGACCGACGACAGTGCCTGCGCGAGGGCGTCCTGCACGCCGCAGCGCGACCGCTGCGACTGGAAGCCGCAGAAGCCGCGGCCGTCGTATTCGAGGGCGAGGGCGTAACGCATGGGGGTTGAGCGTTCAGCGTTGAGTGTTCAGCGTACAGCGCCCAACGCTCAACGCTCAACCCAAAAACAAACGGCGGATCCGAAGACCCGCCGCATGCCCGTCGAAGGTCGCGATTCAGGTGAGTTTCGCGAGCAGCGCCTGCGCTTCGGACTTCTGCTGGTCGTCGCCTTCGTGCAGGACTTCCTGGAGGATTTCGCGGGCGCCTTCGACGTCGCCCATCTCCTGGTAGGCCTTCGCGAGGTCGAGCTTGGTCGCCGCGTCGTGCCACTGGCCGTCGAGCACCGAAGGCGTCGGGTCCTCGAAGGTCGCGCGCCCCGGATCGAAGCCGAGATCGAGCTTGTCGAGTTCGATCGCAGCCGCCGGCCTGGTCAGCGAAGAGCCTCCGAGCGGACCGGCCTCGGCGACGCCGTGGCCGACCGGCACCGCTTCGGCCCGCTTCCCCATCGGCGCGGGCTTGTCGGCATCGTCGAGCTGGAAGTCCAGGTCGATGCGTTCCGCGACTTCGCGCCGCACCGACTCGACCTTGGCTTCGATGCTTGACGAAGCCTTGGCGGCGGCTTTGCCTGCCGCAAGCGCCGAGGCGGCGCCCGTGGCTGCGGCACGCGCCTTCTCCGTCGTGCGCTCGCCGAAATCCATCCCCGATTCGGCGGCCCTCTGGATGGTTGACGGTCCGCGAGCGTCCACGCCGGTTCGCGGCGCGGTTGCCCCTGACGTCGGCGCGATCGAGATGTCCTCGTCGAGCTGGGAGTCGAGCGCACGTTTTCCCGCCGCCGCAAGTGCCGCATCGGTGTCGAACGAAACCGAATCCAGCGGCGCGGCGCTCGCCATCCGCGGCATCGGCGGCGGCGCCCCACCCTCGGCAAACATCGGGTTGTTGGGGTCGAGCTGACGGCCGAGTGCGACCGCCTTTTCCCACGTTTCGCCGTGGCCCTGGCTCACTGCGTAAAGCTCGGAGGCGACGGTCTCGAAGGCGGACGGCTTGTTGTGCTGAGCGTGAATTTCGAGCAGCTTGAGGTAGATCTCCTGGCGCTGCGGATCCTTCCGGAGAGCGTCTTTGAGGATTTCCTCGGCCTGCGCGTCGCGCCCGTAGGCGAGATAAACCTCGGCCTCGGCGACCGGGTCGACTTCATCCGTGTGGACGTTGGCCAGATTGCCCTGGCTGATGTCGCTCAGGATCGACGACTCGGGAGTCGTGGCGCCAGTGTGGCCGGTGACATTGCGGGTCGTGGCGTTATCCATCGTCGCAGCCTGCGACGCCAGGATGCTTTCCTCGAATTCATTCTCGGCCTTGCGCCGGCGGCGCATATACACGAAGCCCAGCAACGCGCTCGCCAGCACCACGACGCCCAGCACGATCGGCAACAGCAGGTCGCCCATGGTTCCGGGCAGCGTATCCAGCAAGCCCTTTTCCGCTGCTGGCGGTGGCGGTGGCGCTTTCTTCGGCGCCGGCTGGGGGGTTTCGGCTTGTGGCTTTATTTCCGGCTTTGGGGCCTCCACTTTCGGGGCTTCGATTTTTGGCGGTTCGACGGCTTTCGGCGGCTCCACCTTGGCAGGCTCTGCCTTGGGGGCTTCCGTCTTGGGCGTCTCGGGTTTAGGCGCCGGCGCCAGCGATTGGCTCTCAAGTTCGATCAGGCGCGACTCGCGCTTGAGCTGGCTGCGTACCTG
>JBKKAZ010000014.1:0-8234 GCA_046714435.1 Casimicrobiaceae bacterium | reverse complement strand
CGTGGCCAGCGAAGCGCCGAAATATCATTCCCGAACACGCGCACCAGGCCATGGGTGAACCCGATCCCCGCCGCGCGATCGTTGCGGCGGCGCGCTGCGTAGCGGGCGAGCATCGCCGGGCTGCCGATGGCGTCGCGGCGCGCGTCGAGCACCGCCTGGGCAAGTTCCCAGGCGTCGCGCAAGCCCAGATTCAGGCCCTGGCCTGCCACCGGGTGAAGCTGCTGCGCCGCGTTTCCGATCACCACGGCGCGCGCCGACACGGTCGGCTTCGCGCGCTCGAGCGACAAGGGAAACCAGCGCCGTCCGGCAACCCGCGCGAAACCCGTGACCCGCGTGCCGAAGTGCGACGCAAGCGCGGCGAGGAACGATGGCTCGTCCCGCGAGCACATGGCCTCACCCTCAGCCGGTCGCATGGTCCACACCAGGCCGTAGTGATCGTTCTCGGGCAACAAGGCGACCGGACCTTCGCTGGTGAAACGCTCGTAGGCGACGCCGTCGTGCGGCCGGTCGAGCCACACCGAGGCCACCAGCGCGACCTGGCCGTAGTCGTGGCGCTCGCGGACGATACCGGCGACCGCTGTACCCGTACCGTCGGCGACCGCAGCAAGCCGCGCATCGAGCTTCGTATCCGCAGGGAGGCTCAGGACCACGGTTGCACGTTCCGGCGTACCGCTGACCTGCGAGGCGAGCGTGCCGAAGCGTACGTCGACGCCTGCGCGCGCCAGTTCGGCATCGATCGCGTCCTGCAAGGCGGCGTAGGAGACCACGTAGCCGAGCGCCTCGACGCCCTGCGCCTTCGCCTCGAGCCGGGCGGCGCCGAATCCGCGGGCCTGCGAGATGTCGATCGACGTGATCGGCGTTACCGCCCCCGGTGTCCGCTCGAGCGGACGCCACAGGCCGAGGCGCTCGCAAATCAGCCGCGATCCGTGCGAAAGGGCGATCGTGCGGTCGCCACGCGGCTTCTCTCCGGGGGCACGCGCATCGAGCGCGACCAGGTCGAGATCGTGTCCGGCTAAGGCCAGCGCAAGGATCCCGCCGACGGGACCGGTTCCGACGATGACGACGTCGTGCATGAATGCCGTGAACGGGTGAATAGGTGAACGGGTGAATCGGTGAAGCGCACGCATCGCGTGCTTTCATTCACTCGTTCACTTGTTCACTTGTTCACCTACCTCCGGCACGCCGCTTCCACCTCGGCCACCGTCTTCGGCGTGGCCCGGGTGAGGTTGTCATTGCCGTCGGCGGTCACCAGCACGTCGTCCTCGATGCGCACGCCGATGTTGTGAAACGGCTCGGGCACGTCGTCGGCCGGGCGGATGTAACAGCCTGGCTCGACGGTGAGCACCATGCCGGCCTTGAGCGTCGTCGATTGGCCGCCGACCTGGTAGAGCCCGGCGTCGTGCACGTCCATGCCGAGCCAATGACCGGCGCGATGCATGTAGAAGCGCTTGTACGACCCGCTTTCCAGTGCCGCGTCGAGCGGCCCTTCGATCAGCTTGAGATCGATCAGGCCCTGCGCCAGCACCCGCTCGGCCGCCTTGTGGTAGTCGTTGAACGGCACGCCGGGCTTCACCGCATCGAGGCAGGCGAGCTGCGCGGCGAGTACCAGCTCGTAGATGTCGCGCTGTGGACCGCTGAACTTCCCGCCGACCGGAAAGGTGCGCGTGATGTCGGACGCGTAACCGCGGTATTCGCAGCCGGCGTCGATCAGCAGCAGTTCGCCGTCGGCCATCTGGCGGTTGTTGTCCCGATAATGCAGAACGCAGGCGTTCGGCCCGGAAGCCACGATCGACGAATAGGCGACCGACTGCGCGCCGTGGCGCAGGAATTCGTGCAGCAGCTCCGCCTCGACCTGGTACTCGTGCCAGCCGGGTCGCGCGCGTTGCATGGCGCGGCGGTGCGCGGCACTCGAGATTTCCGCGGCCTGACGCATCAGCGCAACCTCGTGCGCGTCCTTGACCAGGCGCGCTTCGTCGAGCGTGGCGCGGATGTCGACAATCGCCTCGGGGGCAGCCACGCCGGTTCGCGCGCGCGCGCGGACTTCGTTCAGAAGCGTGCTGACCTGCCGGTCCCAGGGCTCGAACAGGCCGAGCGGCGTATACAGCGCAGGCCGGTCGGCGGCCAGGTCCGCGAGCTTCGCATCGAGCCCGCCGATCGGATGCGCCTCGTCGAAGCCGAACATCTCCCTGGCCGCGTCGGGGCCGTAACGAAAGCCGTCCCAGATCTCGCGTTCCTCGTTCTTTTCGCGGCAGAACAGGAGCTGCCGGTCGCCGTCCGGTCCGGCCACCAGCGCGATCACCGCTTCCGGCTCAGGAAAGCCGGAAAGGTAGTAGAAATAGCTGTCGTGACGATACGGATAGTAAGAGTCACGATTGCGCGGAACTTCGGGCGCCGTGGGGACGATCGCGAGGCCGCCGCCATGCTCGCGCATCGTGCGCAATACCGCGACGCGGCGCTCCCGGTGGATCGAATGAGCGTGCTTCATGGGTTCTCGGAAGAAAGTGGCGAGCGAGCCGCGGGATCGCCGGCGACCCGCGTGGTGTTGCGCGTCGGCCGTCCCCGGCAAGCCGTGATTATAAGGTGCGCCGCACGGGCCACGCTCGCGCAATGACCTGCGCTACCATCGGAGCGTGCCAACCGGACCGGACACCCTCCCCCCCGGCGCCTCGCTTCGCCTGGAGAAGAAGGCGCTGCGCGGACGCATCCTCGCGCTGCGCGACCGGATTCCGGAGGTCACCCGCCGGGCGGTTTCGCACGCGCTCGCCGACCGGATCGGATCGCTGCCAACGTTCATCACCGCGCGAACCGTGCTGGTAACGCTCCCGTATCGAAGCGAATGGGATACGCGGCCGCTGGTGGAAATCGCGCTTCGCGCCGGCAAGCTCGTCGCGGTGCCCCGGGTCGACCGTGGCGCGCGCATGCTGACGCTGCACGAAGTCGCCGACCTCGATCGCGACCTCGTGCCGGGCTATGCCGGCGTTCCCGAACCTCGTACGGAGCGTTCGCTGCTGGCACCTGCGTTGATCGACTGGGTCCTCGTGCCCGGTGTCGCCTTCGACACCTCTGGCAGGCGGTTGGGTTACGGAGGCGGCTTCTACGACCGTTTGCTGCCGCTGCTGCGCGCCGATGCTCGCCGCATCGCCGGCGCGTATGACCTGCAAGTCGTGGACGCGGTCCCCGCCGGTCCTCACGACGTCCGCGTCGAACTGATCGCCACCGAATCGCGCACGATCGTGGTTCCGGCATTGGCAGCTGGATGAGCGATCCGGCGGCAGCTCGCGCGCGCACCGCGCTGTTCTCGACGCTCGCGATCCAGATCTACGTCGCGTTCGCGGCCACGGCGACCGCGGTGCTCGCGCCGGTGATCGCGCCCGATCTTGGCGTTCCGCCTCAGTTCCTGGGCGCGTTCGTCGGTTTGGTCTACGCGGGTTCGATGGTCTCGAGCCTGGTTGGCGGCGGGCTCGCGGTGCGCCACGGCCCCGTCCGCGTATCGCAGGCTGCCGTGCTGCTCTGCGCGATCGGACTTGCGCTCCTGCCGGTTGCGTCGCTTCACCCGGCTGCGATCGGGCTGCTGGTCCTCGCTCCGCTGTTAATCGGCGCGGGCTACGGTCCGATCACGCCGGCGTCGTCCCAGGTGCTCGCCCAGACGGCTTCGCCCTCGCGGATGGCGCTCACCTTCTCGATCAAGCAGACCGGCGTTCCGGGCGGGGCCGCGCTCGGCGGGGCGCTGCTGCCTGCCATCGCGCTCGCGGTGGGCTGGCGCGCCGCGCTGTTCGCCGTTGCAATTGCCGGCGTTGTCGTCGCGCTGGCGGCGCAGCGGGTGCGTTCCGACCTCGACCGCGGGCGTGACCGCCGGCGCACGCTTTCGTTCGCCGGCATCGTCGCGCCGATGAAGAAGGTGTTCGCGAGTCCGATCTTGAGACAGCTTTCCGTGATGTCGTTCTTCTACGCGGCGACCCAGGTATCGCTGACCACGTTCCTCGTCGTGTACGCGACCGCCAACCTCGGACGTTCGCTGGTCGCCGCGGGACTCGCGCTCACCGTCGCGACGGTCGGCGGCATCATTGGGCGGGTGTTCTGGGGGGCGGTCGCGGACCGCTACGTGCCGCCGCGTGCGTTGCTCGGCGTGATCGGAATCACGGCGGGGCTGTGCGCCGTCGCGACCGCCGCGTATCCCGGCGACGCGCCGTGGGCACCGTTTCTCGTCTTGTGCGCGCTGTTCGGCGCGACCGCGATCGGCTGGAACGGGGTCGAACTGGCCGAACTCGCGCGCCACGCGCCGGCCGGCGAAGCCGGTGCGATCACCGGCGCATCGAACGTGATCACGTTTTCCGGCGTGGTCTGCGGGCCGCCGCTGTTCGGCTTGCTCGCGAGCGCTTCGGGAAGCTACCGCGTCGGTTTCGCCGCTGTCGGCGTGGTGATGCTCGCCTGTGGATCCTGGGTACTGCTGCGGACCTGGCGCGACCGCAAGCGCCGCGACGGTTGACTACGTTCGATCGGGCAAGTCGACGCGCACCTGCCGCTTCGCGCCGGATCGGCGGCGCCGCTTCGCCGCGCGGCTGCTGTGGTAACGTTTGAACCCTCCGCGGCGGGAATCGCACGCATCGGTTGCCCCGCTTGCCGGCAGCACGCCTGATCGTCGGGGCGTCGCGGCCGGCCTCAATCTGGAGGAGCTTCCATGGCAGCGCTCGACGCCACGCCCGACCGCGACCCGCTCGAGACCGAGGAATGGCTCGACGCGCTCAAAGGCGTGCTGGCCAGCGAGGGACCGGACCGCGCCCATTTCCTGATCGAGCGCCTGATCGACCTGGCGCGCAAGGAAGGCGCCTACCTGCCGTTCTCCGCGAACACCGACTACATCAACACCATTCCCGTCGAACGGCAGCCGAAAATGCCGGGCGACTATGCGATCGAGGAACGCATCCGCGACTACGCGCGCTGGAACGCGATGGCGATGGTGGTGCGCGCCAACAAGGACAGCAACGTCGGCGGCCACATCGCCAGCTACGCGTCGGCGGCGACCCTCTACGACGTCGGCTTCAACCATTTCTGGCATGCGCCCTCCGCGGAGCATGGTGGCGACCTCGTATTCGTGCAGGGCCACTCGGCGCCCGGGGTCTACGCGCGGGCGTTCATGCTGGGACGCCTCACCGCTGAGCAGCTCGATAACTTCCGCCAGGAGGTGGACGGCAAGGGCATCTCGTCGTATCCGCATCCCTGGCTGATGCCGGATTTCTGGCAGCTGCCGACGGTGTCGATGGGCCTCGGCCCGCTGATGGCGATTTACCAGGCGCGGTTCATGAAGTACCTGCAGGACCGTGGCATCGCCCCCACCGAAGGCCGCAAGGTGTGGGCGTTCATGGGCGACGGCGAGATGGACGAGCCCGAGTCGATGGGCGCGATCGGCATGGCCGGTCGCGAGACCCTCGACAACCTGATCTTCGTGGTCAACTGCAACCTGCAGCGACTCGACGGCCCGGTGCGCGGCAACGGCAAGATCATCCAGGAACTCGAGAGCGAGTTCCGTGGCGCCGGCTGGAACGTGATCAAGGTGATCTGGGGCACCAAGTGGGACCAGCTGCTCGCCCGCGACCGCACCGGCCACCTCAAGCAGCGGATGATGGAGGCGGTCGACGGCGAGTACCAGACCTTCAAGGCCAAGGACGGCGCCTACGTCCGCAAGCACTTCTTCGGCAAGTATCCGGAGCTGCTCGCGCTGGTCGACGACTGGACCGACGACGACATCTGGGCGCTGAATCGCGGCGGCCTCGATCCGTTCAAGGTCTACGCCGGCTACCACGCCGCGATCAACCACAAGGGCCAGCCGACGGTGATCCTGGCCAAGACGATCAAGGGTTACGGCATGGGTACGGCCGGCGAGGCGATGAACATCACCCACCAGCAGAAGAAGATGGACGTCGAGGCGGTCAAGCGATTCCGCGACCGCTTCTCGCTGCCGGTCCCTGACGACAAGATCGAGGACGTGCCCTACCTCACGTTCCCCGAAGGCTCGAAGGACCTCGAGTACATGCGCGAGCGGCGGATGTCGCTCGGCGGTTACCAGCCGGCGCGCCGGCGCCGGGTCGAGCCGATGGCGGTGCCGCCACTGGCGACCTTCGAGCGCCTGCTCAAGGGCAGCGAGGACCGCGAGATCTCGACCACGATGGCGTTCGTGCAGATGCTGCAAACGCTGGTCCGCGACAAGACGCTCGGCAAGCGTGTCGTGCCGATCGTTCCCGACGAATCGCGCACCTTCGGGATGGAAGGCATGTTTCGGCAGCTCGGCATCTGGAACCAGCTCGGGCAGCTCTACACGCCCGAGGACGCCGACCAGCTGATGTTCTACAAGGAGAGCAAGACCGGCCAGATTCTGCAGGAGGGCATCAACGAGCCCGGCGCGATGTGCGACTGGATCGCCGCGGCGACCTCCTACTCGACCCACGGCGTGCAGATGATCCCGTTCTACATCTTCTACTCGATGTTCGGGTTCCAGCGCGTCGGCGATCTCGCCTGGGCCGCGGGGGACATGCGCTCGCGCGGGTTCCTGCTCGGTGGCACCGCCGGTCGCACGACACTCAACGGCGAGGGTCTGCAGCATGAGGACGGTCACTCGCACCTGCTCTCGGCGACGGTGCCGAACTGCATCTCCTGGGATCCGACCTTCAGCTACGAGGTGGTGACGATCATCCACGACGGCCTGCGGCGCATGGTCGCCGAACAGGAGGACGTCTACTATTACCTGACTCTGATGAACGAGAACTATCCGCACCCGGCGATGCCGGAAGGCAGCGCGGCGGGGATTCTCAAGGGCATGTACCGCTTCCGCGAAGGCGCGAAGTCGACCGGCAAGGGAGGCTTGCGCGTGCAACTGCTCGGATCGGGAACCATCTTCCGCGAGGTGATCGCGGCGGCCGACCTTCTGAAAAAGGACTGGGGCGTCGACGCCGATCTGTGGAGCTGCACCAGCTTCACCGAGCTGGCGCGGGACGGCTACGCGACGACACGCTGGAATCTGCTGCATCCGACCGAGACACCTCGCCGCTCGCACGTCGAGCAGTGCCTGGCCGACACCCAGGGTCCGATCGTCGCCGCGACCGACTACATGCGGCTGTTCGCCGACGAGATCCGCGCGCTGGTGCCGCGCCGCTACGTCACGCTCGGCACGGACGGCTTCGGCCGTTCGGACACGCGCGAGAAGTTGCGCCATTTCTTCGAGGTCGACCGGCACTGGGTAAGCGTCGCGGCGCTGAAGGCGCTCGCCGACGATGACGCGCTGCCCGCGGCGAAGGTGGCCCAGGCGATCAAGCAATACCGGCTGGATCTGTCGAAGCCGGCGCCCTGGACCGTCTGACCGGAGCCGCCATGGCCACAATCGAAGTCAAGGTCCCGGACATCGGCGACTTCACCGACGTCCCGGTGATCGAGCTGCTGGTGGCGCCCGGCGACAAGGTGAACGCCGAGGATTCGCTGGTCACGCTCGAATCCGACAAGGCGACCATGGACGTTCCGTCGCCGGTTGCGGGCGCCGTGAAGGCGCTTCACGTCAAGGTCGGCGACAAGGTCAGCGAAGGCACGCTGATCGCCGTCCTCGAATCCGCGTCCGAAGCTGCATCCACGCCGGCACCGGCACCGGCCGCGAAGCCTGCTGCCGCGGCCGCGCCACCCCCCGCGCCCCCCGTCACGGTTTCGAGCGTGCCGGCCAGCGCACCGGCGGCGCCACCTCCTGCCGCGCCCGCGATCGACGCCGTGGCCTTCGCGACGGCGCACGCGTCGCCTTCGGTGCGCAAGTTCGCGCGCGAACTTGGCGTCGATCTCGCGCGGGTGAAAGGGGGCGGCCCGAAGGGGCGCATCACGCAGGAAGATGTCCAGGGCTACGTGAAGCAGGCGCTCGCCACGCCGGTCGCGGCAGCCTCGGGCGCGATCGCAGGTGGCGGCACGCTCAGCCTGCTGCCCTGGCCCAACGTCGATTTCGCGAAATTCGGCGACATCGAATCGAAGCCGCTGGCTCGCATCAGGCGAATTTCCGGGCAGAACCTCGCGCGCAACTGGGTGATGATCCCGCACGTCACCCAGTTCGAACAGGCCGACGTCACCGACATCGAGGCGCTGCGGGTCCAGCTCAACAAGGAACACGAGAAGGCCGGCATCCGTTTCACCATGCTGGCCTTCCTGGTCAAGGCGAGTGTCGCGGCGCTGAAGCGTTTCCCCGACTTCAATAGCTCCTTGGTCTCCGG
>JBKKAZ010000013.1:0-2583 GCA_046714435.1 Casimicrobiaceae bacterium | reverse complement strand
GACTCGCACACGGTGGCCAAGGGCGCGTCAACCCGCGCTGGCCAGGTTCGAATCTGCTATTGCCACGCGCCGGCGCGTTTCGCCTGGTCGATGGAGGATTCCTATGTCGAGGAAGGCGCGCGCGGATCGGCATGGAAATCGGCATTGATCCGGCGCGCCGCCACCCGCTTTCGTGCCTGGGACCGTGCAGCGGCCCGCGGCGTGACCGCGTTCGCCGCGAACTCCCGGCACACCGCGCGCGGTATCGCGGCGAGCTACGGCCGCGATGCGGCAGTGATCTATCCCCCGGTTGACGTCGAGCGCTTCGAACGCGCCGCCCTACCCTGCGAAGGCCATTTCGTGACGGTGTCGCGGCTGGTTCGCTACAAGCGAGTCGATCTGCTGGTCGAGGCGTTCCGGCAACGGCCGAAGCTTCGCCTGGTTGTCATCGGCGACGGTGCGGAGCGGGCTCCACTCGCCGCGCTCGCGCCTGACAACGTCGAGTTCGTGGGCGCGCAGAACGACGCCGGCATGGAGCGCTATGTCGCGAGTGCGCGCGCGTTCGTCTTTGCCGCGAACGAGGACTTCGGCATCGCCCCGGTCGAAGCGCAGGCCGCGGGCGTGCCGGTGATCGCGTTCCGCGGCGGCGGGGTCGGCGAATCGGTTTGCGACCTTGACGAGCCTGCGCCGACCGGCGTGCTGTTCGACCGCCAGGACGTGCAATCGATCGTCGCGGCGCTCGACCGTTTCGAGCGCGATGGCGGGCACATCCTCGCGGAAGCGTGCCGGCGAAGTGCGCGACGCTTCGCACCCGAACGCTTCAGGCGCGAAATGGCGGCATTCGTCGACGCCACGATCGCCTCGGCACGGTCGCCCGGTGCGGCGGCGCGATGAAACGGAGCCTGCTCAAGTCCAATGCGACGCTGCTCGACGTCGGACTGCGCGTCCTCGATCCACTGCTGGTCGTTGCCGCGGGCGTGATCGCGCATTTCTTCTACCTCGGCGAGTTCGAGCCACCGGCGCGCTACGCCGCGGCGCTGCTCGCCGTCGGCGTCGTCGCCATGACCGTGTTTCCGCTGCTCGGCCTCTACCAGTCGCAGCGCGGCGCGAGCTTTTCCGACGAGCTGCGCGCGCTCGTCCTCGGCTGGTTGACGATCGCGGTGTCCGGCGGCGTGTTCCTGTTCCTGACCAAGACCGGCAGCGAGTTTTCGCGCGCCTGGGCGCTGCTGTGGATCGCCGGTGGTCTGGCCGTGCACGTTGCGCTGCGCGGCGGCATCCGCATCGTCCTGCGCCGGCTGCGCCGCCGAGGCTACAACCTGCGTCACGTGGCGGTGGTCGGCGCCGGTCCGCTCGGCCGCGACGTCGCGACGAGGCTCAAGGCTGCCCCGTGGAGCGGACTTGCGGTGCGATCGTTCTACGACGACGATCCGGCGCTTGCAGAATCGACGATCGACGGGATCGAGGTCGCGGGAACGCTCGATCAGCTTGCCGACGACGTCGATCGAAACGGCATCGACCAGATCTGGATCGCGCTGCCGCTGCGCGCCGAGGTGAGGATCCGCGGATTGCTCGACGCGCTGCGGCGCACCACCGCGGTCATCCGTTTCGTCCCGGACCTGTACGGTTTTCACCTGCTGCACCATTCCGTGACCGAAGTCGCCGGCATGCCGGTGCTCAACCTGACGGACACGCCGCTGTCGGGCGTCAGCTCGACCTTGAAGCGCATCGAGGATCTTGCGATCTCGCTGGTGATCGCCACCCTGACCGCGCCGCTTTGGCTCGCGATCGCGCTCGGCATCAAGGCGTCGTCGACCGGGCCGGTGCTGTACCGCCAGCAGCGCGTGACCTGGAACGGGCAGCGCTTCGAGATGCTCAAGTTCCGCACCATGCCAAGCGACGCGGAAGCAGGTTCGGGGCCGGTCTGGACTCGCCACGGCGAGCGCCGCGCCACCGGATTCGGCGCGTTCCTGCGGCGCTTCTCGCTGGACGAACTGCCACAGCTCTGGAACGTGCTGCGCGGCGACATGTCGCTGGTCGGCCCTCGACCCGAGCGCCCCGAGTTCGTCGAGCAGTTCCGGGTGGAGATCCCCGGCTACATGCAAAAGCACCTGGTGAAGGCCGGAATCACCGGCTGGGCGCAGGTCAACGACCTGCGCGGGGACAGCGATCTCGCGCAGCGGATACAATACGACCTCTACTACATCGATCATTGGTCGCTGTGGTTCGATCTGCAGATTCTCACGGTCACGCTGTGGCACATCCTGACGAGCCGCAACGCCCGCTGACGAACGCCGCCGCGGACGTTGCGCCGGGCGGTGTCCCGGCCGGCAATCCTTTCCGTGAGGCGCTCGCCATGTTCCTGGCCGCGCTCGCCATCTGCGCCTTCGCGTTCCTTGCGTTTACGATTCCCGGATCTTGGTTTGCGAACGCGTCACCCAAAGAATGGACCGCGCGCGAATTAAAGCTGGTCAGCGGCGCGGGCGAACTCGCGCAGGACGAGCTCGTCGTCACCGCAATGGGCGCCGCCGGCGGCCTGCTTGTCGCGGTCGAAACCGATTTTCGTTCGGCCGACTTTCGCGCGATTGCCTGGCATGCGATCGGTGT
>JBKKAZ010000012.1:0-3932 GCA_046714435.1 Casimicrobiaceae bacterium | reverse complement strand
ACTCGCGCCAGGATGCCGGGCATGGCCAGCGGCGCCACGGCGCCCGGCGACAACGCACCGGCGTTGCCATAGCTGCAGCCGCGGCCGGGATCGGCGCGATCGATCAGCGTGACGTGGGCACCCCGCTTGCACAGCACGTAGGCCGTGGCCGCTCCGACGATGCCGGCGCCGATCACGGCGATCGCCGGCGCCGCACGTGGGGGCGTCACCGCGTGTGTTATGCGTTGGGCAGACGAAGGTGCGGACACGAGCGGCGGCCGGCAGGACGTTCAGGCACGCAAAGGTCATATCGTAATCCTTCCATTGCGGCCTCGCGCGTGGCGGGCGGAATTTTGCGCGTCCTGACACCGACACGAGGGCAGGGCGTCCCGACAGGCGGCAACTTCAAAAAGTCCGTCGCCGGAACGGCGCCGCCTGTCCTTGGGCGGTCCTACAATACGGAACTCCGCGTTCCCTCCCGAAGCCGATTCCGTGACCGCCGCCCCCGACTCGCCCGAAAGCGCGCCAAACCGCGAGCAGGCACGGCTGCTCCTCGACGGCTGCTTCGAGCAGTATCGCGCGAAGCTGGTCGATATCGCGACCGCGTCGATCGATCTTTCCGGCGACCTGTTCGAGGGCAACAGCTACGTTTCCGAGAACGACGTCAACGAGTTCAAATCCCGGCGCACAGCGTGGGTACAGCGCTTCGACGAAGCGCTGCGCCAACTCTACGAGCGTCGCATGGGAGGCGTCCGCCGTAAGGGACGCCGCGCCGATTTCGACGCGTCGCTCGCGACGCTCAAAGTGCTTACGGCGTTCGACCAGGAGAAGCAGGCGGCGCTGGTCGCGGGAACCGCGTTCCTGCTGCGGCTGACGCGTCGCGAACTCGACGCGCTCGACCTACGCGTCGATACGCTGATGCCCGGCGAAGCGTTGCGCGACTTCGACAATCCGTTCAGCCCGCCCTACATGCTCGATGCCATTGGCATGACGGCGCGCGCGACCTATCCCAATCCCCGCATCTGGCGCGCGTTCATGGAGCGGGTGGTGGCGGACCTGTCGCCCGCCGCGAACAAGGTCTACATCACGCTGAACCGGTACCTGGCCGACCACGGCGTGCTGCCCGAGATCAAGGCGGCGCTGCGGGCGCGCAGCGAGTTCCGTCCGACGGACGACAAGGACCTGATTCCGACGTTCTCGAAAATGCTGCATGACGCGCTTTCCGGGCTGCCCACCGATGTCGCGGTGCCCAACCTCGAGGGCGGGGCAGGCGGAGCGTCGGTGTTCGACTTCGGTGGCGCGGGCGAACGAGCCGAGGCGGCGGTCGCGGCGCTGCTGCCTTCAGCGATAGCTTCGAATGCGGACGACTCCTCGGATGCGGTGCCGGTTCCCGGCGTCGCGCTCACCGCGGGATTCGTCACGCTCGGACAGGAGGCTCTCACCTCGCGACCGCGCGCCGCGTCGGACGATGGGCTGTTTCCCGACCTCGACCCGCTGATGTCGCTCGGCACGTCGACGCCGCTGTTCAACACGCTCGGCCATTTGCAGCGCAAGGATCTTCCGACGGAACTCGCCAGGGTCATTCCCGGGGTGGCCGCCGCCGGCGGCGCGGCAATGGTTCCGCTCAACCTGATCCCGCACATTCGCGCCGCGATGTCGGGCCAGATCGCGAATCCGACCGACCGCATCACGATGGACGTGATCGCGTTGCTGTTCGACTACATCTTTCGCGATCCTTCGATTTCCCCGTCGCTACGCAAGCTGTTCGGGCGCCTGCAGGTGCCCGTGCTGAAGGCCGCGTTGCTCGACCGCACGTTCTTCTCCGATCGCAGCCACGCTGCCAGAAAGCTGCTCGACCACCTGGCCGATGCGGCGGTCGGCGCCACTCACGGCGCGGAGTACGAGAGTGCGCTCGAACAAAAGGCAACCGGCGTGGTCGACCAGGTCTGCCTGGATTTCGAGATCGACGTCAAGGTGTTCGCCGACGCCGACGCCGTGCTGCAGCAGTTCATCGAAGGCGAGCGGCGGCGCACCGAGTCGTCGATGCAGCCCGAAGTCGCGGCCGCGCTCGCTGCCGAGGAAGGCGAATCGGATCGCGCCGAAGTCCGCGCGTTGATGCGGGACAAGCTGGCCGGCCTCGCGCTGCCCTTCGAGGTCCGCAGCTTCGTCGAGACGACCTGGGCCGACTACCTTGCCGCGGTGCGGCGCGATCGGGGGCCCGAGAGCACCGAATGGATCGCGGCATTGCACACGCTCGACGACCTGTTGTGGAGCATCGTCGCCAAGGACCGCACGGCGCAGAAAGCGCGCCTGACCCGGATGATCCCGACGCTGGTCGTCGGCCTGCGCAAGGGGTGCGCGGCCGTGAACGTGCCGCAGGAGCGATCGAAGCCGTTTTTCGACGCACTCTATCCCCTGCATGTCGCGGCAATCAAGCCGGCGACCACCACCAACGAAGCGGTCGAAACGGCGGGGCCGGCCACGCTGCAGCCCGCGACCGGCACCGCGCGAGGACGCCCGACGCTCACCCGGGGCAATGTGCACGACTTCGTCAGCGAAATGGCGGTCGGCACCTGGCTCGCGTTCGCCGGCGAGGGCAAGCAGCCCACAATCAATGCGCGGCTATCCTGGGTGAGTCCGCTTCGTACCAAGTACCTGTTTACCAGCCGCGCGCGCGGTGAGGCCCTGATGTTGACGCCTGAGGAACTCGCCTGGCAGATCGCGGCGGGACGTGCTTCGCTGGTGCTCGAGCCGGTGGCGTTGTTCGACCGCGCGGTCAGCGCGGCGCTGGACTCGCTGGCGGCGCAGCGGCCTGCCGACACCCAGGGCAAGGCGGCCTGAATTGGTTTTCCCCCGTCCGAATGTGGAGAGTTTCATGCCGGCCCATCCCTACCCCCTCACGCGCCCAGTGACCGCGGAACGCGCGCCGTCGATGGACCGCTCGATCGCGTCCGCGCGCATCCCCCTGACCCCCCCGCCTCGCCGACTGCAGGCTGCGCGATGAGTGTCGACAAGCCCCGGATCGAGCGCTTGGTCCACGAGTTGCTGCTCGCGATCGGCGAAGACCCTGAGCGGGAAGGCCTGGCGCGTACCCCAAAGCGCGTCGCCGAGGCCTGGGAGTTCCTGAGCGCGGGCTACCGGACCGACACCGACCGGCTGATCAACGAGGCGATCTTCACGCAGGAGACCAACAGCATGGTCATCGTGAAGAACATCGAGGTCTACAGCCTCTGCGAGCACCACCTGCTGCCGTTCTTCGGGCGTTGCCACATTGGCTACATCCCCAACGGCAAGGTGTTCGGCGTGTCGAAGATCGCCCGGCTGGTCGACATGTACGCCCGCCGGCTGCAGTTGCAGGAACGCCTGACCGAGCAGGTGTCGCGCGCGATCATGGACAAGATCGGCGCCAAGGGCGTGGGCGTGATGATGGAGGCGCGCCATCTGTGCATGATGATGCGCGGGGTCGAGAAGCAGAATTCGGTGATGGTGACCTCCTCGGTGCTCGGAACCTTCCGGGAGTCGCAGGCAACGCGCGAGGAATTCCTCGCGCTGATCGGGCATCCGGCGCTGGGCTAGCAGGCCGATGCAAAAGGCGTCCGGGAGTTCGGTGCCTGACGGGATTGCTTGGTTGCGCCTTTTCCATCGGGATGGAATTCAGGCGGGCGCCTAGGGGCGGCCCGTCGGCGACCGCGCGCAACTGCAGGCAAGAATGCGCGTCGTGCGCGGCGCTGTACATCTCGAGCCGTCTTGCAACACGCTGCCGAGCACCGCTCACAGCACGCGGTGCGAGAGCGCAGGCAGCTTGCGGCGCACCTCGGCAATGCGTGCCGTGTCGATATCGCCCACGACGACGCCCGGTCCCTCGACATGGCGGGCGACGACCTCCCCCCACGGATCGACCAGCATCGAATGCCCGAAAGTGCGCCGCTCGTTCGGATGGGTTCCCCCCTGCG
>JBKKAZ010000011.1:0-3260 GCA_046714435.1 Casimicrobiaceae bacterium | reverse complement strand
TGGCCCCGGAGCGGATCATGGGCGTCGAGACCGGCGGCTGTCCGCACACCGCGATCCGCGAGGACGCATCGATCAATCTCGACGCCGTCGCGCGCATGTCGGCGCGCTTTCCCGGACTCGACGTCGTGTTCATCGAAAGCGGCGGCGACAATCTCGCGGCGACGTTTTCCCCGGAGCTCGCCGACCTGACGCTGTACGTGATCGACGTCGCCGGTGGAGAGAAGATTCCGCGCAAGGGCGGCCCCGGCATCACCCGCGCCGATCTGCTCATCATCAACAAGGTGGACCTGGCTCCCTATGTCGGCGCATCGCTCGACGTGATGGCCTCCGATACGCGCCGCATGCGCGGGGAGCGGCCGTTCGTCTTCACCAACCTCAAGACCCGTCAAGGCGTCGATGAAGTGGTGCGGTTCATCGAGCGCGAGGGCATGCTGGGCGCTGTTAGCGCGGTGCCGGCGGAGCCACCGTAACGTCGTCGATACCGCTGTTGCGCAGCGCGTGAGCGACGAAACCGGAACGCTTGACGTCCTCGATGAACTCGGCGAGGTACCGCGCGCCCTCGGCGCGGCCTTTCGGCACGCCGGCGGCCTGGCGGATCACCATGAAGCTCTCGTCGATGACCCTCAGTCCGGCGCGCGCGCGCGCGGCCGCGACCAAGGGTTGCCGCACACCCGCGGCCGCCTCGAGGCGCTCGGATAGGAACTGCTCGATGGAGGCGATCGAGGAATCGGCGCGAATCAGTTGCGCGTGTTTGAGCTTGCGCGAGAGGTAGAGGTCGTAGGCGGTTTTCGCACCGACGGCGATGCGCACGCCTTCACGGTCGAAATCACTCTGGACGCGCAGCGCCGAGGCCGTGGGCACCAGGTAAATTCCCTCGATGTGCACGTACGCGTCGGTGAACGCGATGGTTTCCGCGCGCGCGGGATCGATGGCGAGAAAGGCGATGTCCCAGGCATCTTCGGTCGCCGCGTCAGCCATCCTGCCGGCGGTCTCGTAGCCGGAAATTTGCATCGGCACGCCGAGGCGGCGCGCAAGTTCGCGCGCGAGGCTCGGGCCGACGCCATGCGGATCGCCCCCGCCCGGGTCGCGCTGCACGATCACGGGATTGCCGAAGTTGATGCCGGCGCGAAGCACACCGGTCGGCGCGAGGTCGGCGAGTACTGCCGGGGCAAGGGTCATGTTGAATCCTGCGGTTCCTGGGTGCTCAGTTGTCGAATCGCGTGCGTGATTGCCGCGTACGCCGGAACCGCGACGCTAGCATATTCGCGGGTACGGGACTTGACGCACGCCCCGGGTGTCCTGCGCCCGGCGAGGGCCCGTCCTCCTGTGCTAGTGTTGATCCATCGAACGCGCATCTTCGCTGCCTGTCGCCATGCGGTTCTGCTGCCCGCCGTTCGCCCGTAGCAATCCGTCGCGCACCGGCTCGCGCGTGCCGCGGATCCCGCGCACGCTCTTGCTGGTCGCGCTGGCGCAGTTCGGCGCGATGGCGCTCGCGGCACCCGTCGACTCGATCGGGCAGCGCGTGCTCGCCTGCACCGGTTGCCACGACGACGTGGGCCGGATCGGCAAGGACGCCTACTACCCGCGCATCGCGGGCAAGCCCGAGGGCTACCTCTATAATCAGCTGGTCAACTTTCGCGAGGGACGGCGTTTCTACGGGCTGATGACCTACCTGGTCGATCCCCTGCCCGATCCGTACCTGCGCGAAATGGCCGCGCATTTCGCGAAGCAGTCGCCGCCGTATCCCGAACCGGCGCGCCCGGGCGTCGCGCCTGACGTGCTCGAACGCGGCCGCACGCTGGCCGTGTCGGGGGATCCCGCGCAGAAGCTCCCTGCGTGCGCCGAGTGCCATGGCACTTCGCTGATGGGTGTCGTGCCGGCGATGCCGGGGCTGCTGGCATTGCCGCGCGAGTATCTCACCGCGCAGCTGGCCTCGTGGAAGGCCGGAACGCGCAAGGCGCTCGCCCCTGACTGCATGGCCGAACTCGCCGCGCGGCTGTCGACCCAGGACATCGGCGCGGTCGCCGCGTGGCTGGCATCGCAGCCCGTACCCAAGGGCGCGAAAGCGGAGCCGGTGGCGCCGGCGAAGCTGCCGGTGGAATGCGGCAGCGTGTCCACGCAAGTTGCCGCCCCATCGCGATGAGGCGCCTGCTGATCCTGGTCGTCGTGCTGGTCGTGGCCGCCGTGGCGAGCGTGGTCGTGCTGAATTTCCGTGACGAATCTCCGCCTGCGACTGGCGATGCGACGAACGCTGCAGACCAGGCAGGGATTGCGCGAGGCGAATATCTCGCGCGCGTGGGCGGTTGCCACGGATGCCATACCGTGCGAGGCGGCACGCCGTTCGCGGGCGGGCGTGGCATTCCCACACCGTTCGGCGTGGTCTATGCGTCCAACCTGACCCCGGACCGGGAGACCGGAATCGGCGGCTGGAATCGCGACGACTTCTGGCGGGCGCTGCACAACGGCCGCTCGAAGGACGGACGCTTCCTCTACCCGGCGTTTCCGTACACCAACTACACCGAAGTCACGCGCGAGGACGCCGATGCGCTGTTCGCCTATTTCGCAAGCCTTCCGCCAGTACGGCAACCGAATCGGCCGCACGACCTCAAGTTCCCCTATGACAGCCAGTTGGCACTCGCGGTCTGGCGCGCACTTTACTTCCGGGCCGGCGCCTACGAGCCCGAGGCGGGCCGCGGCGAGGCATGGAATCGCGGCGCCTACCTGGTGCGCGGCCTCGGACACTGCAGCGCCTGCCATTCGACCTACAACGTACTCGGCGCCATCAGCGACGACGCCGAACTTGGCGGCGGGCTGATTCCGATGCAGGGTTGGTACGCACCGTCGCTCACCTTGAACTCGGAGGCGGGCGTCGGCGACTGGGAGGTCGAGCACATCGTCGATCTGCTGCGAATCGGCGTGTCGGCGCGCGGCTCGGTACTGGGGCCGATGGCCGAGGTCGTGCAGCGAGGCACGCAGTACCTCAATGACGCCGACGCTCGCGCGATCGCGACGTTTCTGAAGTCGCTGCCGCACCGTCAGCGCGACATTGCGGGAAGCGCCGATCTGGTTCCCGCGCGGTTGCTCGAGCCCGGTCAGAGGATCTACGAGAACCGCTGCGTCGACTGCCACGGGAGCCGCGGCGAAGGCGTGCCGACGATGTATCCGCCACTGGCCGGCAACCGCGCGGTGACGCTGGAATCGCCGTCGAACGTGATTCGTGTGGTGCTGAACGGCGGCTTTCCGCCGGGGACCGCGGGCAA
>JBKKAZ010000010.1:0-11269 GCA_046714435.1 Casimicrobiaceae bacterium | reverse complement strand
TTACGCGACGCAGGGTGCAGCCATTAGCAGGCGCTATTGGCCAGCCCAGCAACAAAGTAAGCGCCCCCAAAGAACCCCCGTCCCAAAGACTCAGTTGGCAAATAAGCACGAAATCTGGCCAGTGTCGCCCAGTCTCTTGAACGTGGGGCCTACCACGTCCTGTGAGCCTGGTCGGATGTGCAAACTGAGCATCATCCAGATTTCGTGCCAACGCGCTCCGCGTACCTGGTCAGAGCTTCCCTAACATCGTCGCCATCGCGATGTCGAAGGTCTTCGTCGGCCTGGGCAGTAATCTCGCCCATCCGCGGCGCCAGCTCGCCCGCGCGGTCGATTCGCTTGCCCGGCTGCCTCGCACCCACGTCCTCGCGGTGTCGCCGAACTACCTCTCGGAGCCGATCGGCACTTCCACGTCGCAGCCCGACTACGTCAATGCGGTGGCGGTGCTGTCGACAGCATTGGCCCCACGCGCGCTGTTGGCCCGGCTTCACGCGATCGAGCACGACCAGCGCCGCCAGCGCCACAACGCCCTGCGCGGCGCGCCGCGAACGCTCGATCTCGATCTGCTACTATTCGGCCGCCTTCGCGCCCGCCTGCCGCACCTTGCGATCCCGCATCCGCGCATGCACACACGCGCCTTTGTGCTGCGTCCACTTACGGACGTCGCGCCCGCCGTCGTGATACCAGGACACGGTGCGGCGCGCCGGCTGTTGCGCAACGTTGCCAGCCAGCGCATCGCCCGCACCCGCGCGCACCGGGGCGGCTAGCTCGGTCCCCGGCGGTTCCGCCAAGCCATGGACATCGACAAGTGCCGCTACGTCGTGGTCGAAGGTCCGATCGGCGCCGGCAAGACCACGCTCGCCCAGGAGCTGGCGCAACACCTGCACGCGGATTCGCTGCTCGAGCTGCCCGAGGAAAACCCGTTTCTCGCGCGTTTCTACCAGGACATGGCGCGCTACGCGCTGTCGGTGCAGCTCAACTTCCTGTTCCAGCGCGTCGACCAGTTGCGGGGCCTGGCGCAGCTCGACCTGTTCGCGCGGCCGACGGTGGCCGATTTCCTCCTCGACAAGGACCCGCTGTTCGCCCGGCTGACCCTTTCCGACGACGAGTTCGCGCTCTACGACAAAATCTATTCGCACTTGAAGCCGCAAACGCCGACGCCGGATCTGGTCATCTACCTGCAGGCGCCGGTGGGCACGCTGATCGACCGCGTGCACCGCCGCGGGGTCGAGTTCGAACGCCGGATTCCCGAAGAGTATCTGGTCCGGCTGGCCGAGGCCTACGCGCGCTTCTTCTATCAGTACGACGCGGCTCCGGTGCTGATCGTCAACAGCGAGCGGTTGAATTTCGCCGAGAATCCCGGCCACTTCTCGCTGCTGCTTTCGCGTGTCGCCGCCATGCGCGGCCAGAGGGAGTTCTTCAACCTTGGCCAGTCCGCCTGATTCCGCAGCCTGCGGCGCCCCCGCGCGTGCGGCGCGGGTCACGCTCGCCAGTCTCGCGAACATGTGCCGCGAGGGCCGCCGGATCGCGATGCTGACCGCCTACGACGCGAGTTTCGCGGCGCTTTGCGATCGCGCGGGCGTCGACGTGCTGCTGGTTGGCGACTCGCTGGGCATGGTGATCCAGGGGCACCCGACGACGCTGCCGGTAACGCTCGAGCAGACGCTCTATCACACGCGCTGCGTAGTCGCCGGATGCGCGCGACCGCTGGTGATCGCCGACCTCCCGTTCGGTACCTTCCAGGGCACGCCCGACGACGCGATGCGTGCCGGTGTTGCGGCGCTGCAGGCCGGGGCGCAGATGGTGAAGGTCGAAGGCGGGGCGTGGATCGCGCCGACCGTCGAGTATCTGACGACGCGTGGCGTGCCGGTATGCGGCCACATCGGCCTGACGCCCCAGTCGGTCAACGTCCTGGGTGGCTTCCACGTGCAAGGCAAGACGCCCGATGCCGCCGAGCGACTGGTGGCCGACGCGCGCCGGCTGGAGCGCTCGGGTGCGGCGCTGATCGTCGTCGAATGCGTACCGCGCGAGCTCGGCAGCGAGATCACCCTGGCCGTGGGTGTACCCACGATCGGGATCGGCGCCGGCCCCGGCTGCGCCGGCCAGGTCCTGGTCATCTACGATGCGCTCGGCATCCAGCCTGGCAGGCCGGCGCGCTTCGTGAAGAATTTCCTGGCTGGCCGCGATAACATTGAAGCGGCGCTTGCGGCGTATGTCGCCGCGGTCAGGGACGGCAGCTTTCCGGCGCTCGAACACTGCTACTGATTCGCAACCCGAACGCCAGCCTGGTACTCGCCCTTGCACATCTGCCACGCCGCCGCCGAGCTTTCCGAGCGCCTTGCGCCCTATAAGCGCGTCGCCTTCGTGCCGACGATGGGCAATCTGCACGACGGGCACCTGTCGCTGATGCGGATCGCGCGCGCGCACGGCGACGCGGTGGTGGCGAGCATCTTCGTCAACCGGCTGCAGTTCGGCCCGAACGAGGACTTCGACCGCTACCCGCGGACGCTCGAGAGCGACCGCGCGGGCCTCGAACGGGAGGGTGTGGATGTGCTGTTCGTTCCCAACGAGCAGGAAATGTACCCCACCCCTCAGGTGTATCGCGTGCAGCCGCCGCCGCTCGCCGCCGAACTCGAAGGCGCGTTTCGCCCCGGCTTCTTCGACGGCGTCTGCACTGTGGTGCTGAAGCTCTTCAACCTGGTCCAGCCCGACGTCGCGGTGTTCGGGAAGAAGGACCGGCAGCAGCTCAAGATCGTGCGCGGCATGGCGCAGCAGTTCAACATGCCGATTCACATCGTGGCGGCGGAGACGGTGCGCGCCGACGACGGACTTGCGCTCGCGTCGCGCAACGGCTACCTTTCCTCCGCCGAGCGCACGGAGGCGCCGCGACTGTACCGTACGCTGCGCTGGATGGCCGATGAAATCCTCGGTGGGCGCACCGACTACGCGAACCTCGAAGCCACCGGACGGGCCGAGCTGCACAAGAACGGTTGGGCAGTCGACTACATCGCGGTGCGCAACGGCCTGGGCATGCGCATTCCCCATCCCGAGGGCTTCGACCATCCGAATCTGCTGATCGTGCTGGGCGCCGCGAGTCTTGGCGCGACTCGGCTTATCGACAATGTCGACGTTGTCCCCAAGCACAATGAAGACTGAGCTAGGGGCAAGGAGACATCGCGCGACCGCTAGCCCGAGCGCGAGCAGCGTCAAGCTTGCGAAATGCAAGCGGCGGATGCTCCAATGTCGACGTCGTGCCGAAGCACAATGAAGACTGAGCTAGGGGCAAGGAGACATTGCGCGACCGCCGAGGAATCTGCCCCCGGTGTCATCCAGAGCGAAGCGTCGGATCTGCTTCTTCCTTGTATGGGATGTCAAAAGCAGATCCTTCGCTTCGGTCTGGATGACACCCTCTTTTTAGCACCCTGATAAGCACAACCACTGTTGAACCCTGCGTTGGTCGATTTGGCCGCGAACGTTTCGAATTTCCCTTGCCGAGGCGAAGCTGCCTCTCCAGTCATGCCGCGTCACCGTCGCGAACGCAGCGCGATGAGATTGCCGGCCACCGCAAGTGCAACGCCTGCGACCGCGACCCAGGTCCACCGGTAGCCTTCGAACAGCGTCGAGAGCAGCATCGCAGCCACCGGTGTGGCGACACCGATGAAGCTTGAGCGAGCCGCCCCGACCCCTTTGAGCAGCAGAAAATAGGCGCCGAACGCTATGATGCTGCCGAACACCGCCAGATAGAGCAGCGACGCGACATAGGGCAGCCCAGGATCGAAGGTCCAGGTCGTGCCGAGCAGAGTTGCCGCGACCGCCGCCGTCAGCGCACCGTAGGCCATTCCCCAGGCCGTCCCGGTGAACACCGGCACCTGGTCACGTTGCAGGCGGATCGTAATCAGGTTGCCGATCGAGGCGATCAGCGGAGCGCAAAGCGCATAGCCGACGCCGAGCGCCGCGTTCCCGCCTTCGCCGACGCTGCGAAGTTCAGGCAGGAACAGCAGCGCGACCCCAGCGACGCCGAGCGTGGCGCCTATCAGCATGCGCGCGGCGATCGGCGTCCCGAACGCCAGCCGCACGCCGAACGGCGTCACGAACACGATCGTCGAGAATCCCACCGCGACTAGCCCCGAAGCAACGTAGCCCTCGGCGAGATAGACGCTGACGTAGTTCAACCCGAAAAACGTCGCGCCTTGCGCGGCGATCCACGCATGGGTCCGCAAGGGGAACCTGAGCGACTGGCCCCGCGCCGCGCACCACGCAGCGAGGATCAGGGCGGCAAGCGCGAACCGATAGGCCACCGACGCCTGTGGCGCAACGACGCCGAGCTGGAACTTGATGGCGAGCCAGGTCGAGCTCCAGATCGCGGTCGCGACCGCGAACAGCACCGCGGGACTCACGCCGAGCGCAACGCGTCGACGATCTGCAGGCGCGCCGCCCGCGCCGCGGGCAAGAACCCGCCGATGAATCCCATCGCGAGCGCGAAACCGATCGACGCCGCCACGATTTCAGGCGTCAGCGTGAAGGCAAACGCGAGTTCAGCAAAGGTCTGGAAGTTCATCGTTGATATCGTGAACACCTGCATGAACGACGCGGCGGCGAGACCGACGACGCCGCCGATCAGGCCGAGCCCCAGCGCCTCGACCAGGAACGCGATCAGGATTGCAGCGCGCGAGAATCCCAGCGCGCGCAGCGTACCGATTTCACCGGTGCGCGACGCGACGCTGGCGTACATGGTGATCATCGCGCCGATGACCGCACCGATCGAGAAGATGACCGATATCGACAGGCCGAGGATGCTGATGAAACGCGAAAGTGCCTCCGACTGGTCGGCGTAGAAGCGCGGCTCGGGCTTGGCCTCGAGGGTGAGTCGCGGATCGGACTCGATCGCCTTTTTCACGGCTTCGAAACGGTCCGCGTCGTTGAGGCGGAAGACAATCGACGAAAAGGCGGTGCGCCGGAACGCCTGCAGCATCTGCTCCGCATCGCCCCAGATCTCGGAGTTGAAGCCGGTGCGGCCGGCGTCGAAGGTGCCGACGACGGTCCAGTCGCGCGACGCGAACCGCAATGTCTCGCCGATCGCGGCGCCGCGGAAGCCGTTGGCGATCGCGCGGCCGGCCACCACCTCCGAGGTGCCGGGGCGGAACATGCGGCCCTCTGCCAGCATCACCTGCGGGCGCAGCGCGATGCCCTCCGCGGTGATGCCGCGAATGGTTACGTTCGACGGCTTGCCGGAGTCGCGCTTGGGCAGGTTGATCAGCACCACCGGCTCCTTAGAGATCAGCTTGCGTCCATCTTCGCCGGTGACGATGTCCGGCAGCGACTCGACGATGCCGGCCTGCGCGCGGTCGATGCCGCTCTGCACTTCGGATTGCGCCGAGCGGCGGATCACCACGACGTTGTCGGGCTGGCCGGTCGACACCAGGGTTTCCCGCAGGCCCTCCGCCAGCATCAGCACAGTCGCGAAGACGTAGACCACCAGCGCCATGCCTCCCGCGGTCAGCAGGGTCGTGAGGCGCCGTGCCATGAGGCTCTTGGCGACGTACGAAAAGGGTACGCGCATGGAATCAGCCGACCGCCCGCATGCCCTCGACGATGCGCACGCGCGACGCACGCCAGGCGGGCACGATTGCGGCGACGACCCCGATGACCAGCGCGGCCGCAAGCTGCATCAGCATCGTCGTTTCGGACACGAAGAACACCGGGAACAGCGTGCCGACGGCGCCGGCGAACAGGTTGGCGACCGGGATCGTGATCAGGATGCCGGCCACACCCCCGAGCACCGCGATGCCCATCGACTCGGCGAAAATCAGCCACGCGACAAAGCCGCGGGAGAAACCGAGCGCCTTGAATGTCGCGTACTCCGCGTAACGCTCGCGCGCAGTCATCGCCATGGTATTGGCCATCACCGCCATGATGATCACGATCACAACAAACGACACCGCTTCGACGGCCAGCAGGATCGCCTCGGTCATCGCGATGAAGCCGAGCTGGAACGCCTTCTCGGTCTCGGTCAGTGTCTCCGCGAGCGAATTCTTGAACATCACATCGATCGCTGCCGAGACCTCGGCGGCGCGGCCCGGATCCTTGAGTTCGACGATGAACACGCCGGTCTGGTCGCCGCGACGGGGGGCCAGCCGCTTCACCTTCTCGTTCAGGTAGTTCCAGTGGAAGAACAGAGTCGATTCGTCGGTGGACTTATCGACCCCGTCGTAGATTCCGCGCAGCGTGAACGTCCAGGTTCCCGGAAAGATCGTGCCCCGGAGCGGGATGGTGTCACCAACCTTCCAGCCGTACTCGTTGGCGAGCTTGCGTCCGACGATCGCCCCCACGCGGTCGGCGAGAAACGCCCGTCGCTCCTCCGGCGCGAGCAGCAGCTCGGGATACATGTCGAGATAGCTCACCGGGTCGATCGCGAACTGCGGGAAAAAGTTGCGCTCGCTGATGTAGACCCCGCCGAACCAGTTCGCCCACGACACTCCGGCGACGCCGTCGGTCTGCCGGATCTTCTGCGCATAGGTCAGCGGCATCGAGAACACCAGCGATACCGAGTTGCGCGTGACCAGGCGCGCTGAAGAGCTCGCTTCGGCGCCCGCGTACCAGGCATCGACAATTGTGCGCAACAGGCCGAACGCGACGATGGCAACGACAATGCCGGTCACGGTGAGCAGCGTGCGCAACATGTGCCGGAACGCGTTGCGAACCACGAGGAGGACGACGAACACGGGGTAGTTGCGCTGACCGTTGGTCGTGCTGCCGATAACGACGAATCAAGAGTTTACCCGAGCATTCGCGCCGTCCGTCGGCGCGGCATGGATCTTGCGCCTCGATGGCAACATTCACTACACGAGCGCGCACGATGCTGCCGGCCGCGCGCCCCCTGGTCACTTGCTTCGAAACGCCTCGATCCGTCTACCGCAGCTGCGCCCGGTTGCAGCGCGCGCTGTGCTGCTGGCCGTCCTGCTGGCATCGCCTCTCGTTCCTGCCGAGGCGGCCGACACCGCGCCGGCCTGGTTGCGCTCGATCATGCCCAAGCATGCAGGATGGACGCTTCTTGCCGGCCTGGGACTGGTAGCGGTTGCGCTCGCCGCGCTGATCCTGCACCGCCAGCGCAAGGACGCGGATCCGACAGACAGCTCACCGCTGGGTTCCATGCGCAGCGGCACGGAGCCGGTCGCGGTCGAGCAGCAGATCAGCGCGATGCCAGCGACCATTGCCGCCGAGCCGGCGCCGGTCGCGGTCGAAACGCCCGCGGCGCCTGAATCACTCCGAGACGCGCCGGCCGCGCCCGCGTCCCCGCCTGCCAGCGGATCGCAGCTGTTCCTGGCACTCCATCATGTCGATCTGTCGATCGACGTGCTGCGCCGTCACCTGCAGCGCGAATCGCGCCCGATGCCGGCAGTCTGGCTGATGCTGCTCGACCTGTGCCGGACCCACGGACGCGAGAAGACCTTCGCCGAAATCGCACTCGAGTTTCACCGCCGCTTCAATGTGTGCACTCCGATGTGGGACGGCTTTCCGCCCAACCGCGATGAACGAGGGCTCGAAGCCTATCCCCGGCTGGTGAAGGAGATCACGTTGATCTGGGGCACGCATGAAGTCCGGCGCCTGCTCGATCGTCTGCTCTACGACAATCGCGGCGGTGACCGGCAAGGTTTCACGCTGAATGCCTACAACGACCTGATCGCGCTGCGACACGCTGCGGATGCGGTGCTGGACACCATCGAGCGCGACCTTGCGGAGGAGGCGCGAGTCCGCAACGCCTTCGCCGCCGCGAACAGCGCAATCGCGGCCGATGCCGGCGACAACCAGACCGCAGCGAAATCAGCGTTGGTGCGGGACCTCGAGTCACAGCTCGACGGTGACCTTCGCGCGGACGTCGCGCCGCAGTCCGCGATCGAGCGCGAGCATCCGGCGCTGGCCGGAATGATCGCCCGCGAATGGGGCAACGCCGCAATGTTGGCGCGCCTGGACGAAATGCTCGCACGCGGCGGCGATGGCAACCATCCGCTCTCCAAGGAAGCCAGCGACGAACTCGAACTGCTGCGCCGCATGGCGAAGCGGCTGGCGGCCGCGAACGGAATTGCGCCCCTCGCCGAAACGGCGGGCTGAGGGCGCACTACGGCATTGCGGATCGCCGCAAACGTCAGTCGACCAGCACTCCCTTCTCGAGGTGGATCAGCCTTCGCGCATGGTCCGCCGCCTTGGGATCGTGCGTGACCATGATGACGGTCTTGCCGAGATCCTCGTTGAGGCGGACCAGCAGCGCCAGGATCTCCTCGCCGGTGTTGCGATCGAGGTCGCCGGTCGGCTCGTCGGCGACGATCAGCGTGGGATCGGTGATCAGCGCGCGGGCGATCGCGACGCGCTGCTGCTGGCCACCGGAAAGCTCGTTGGGTTTGTGGTCGGCGCGATCCGTGAGTCCCACCAGCGCGAGTGCCACGCCCACGCGCTCGCGCCGATCGCGTCGCGACAAGCCGGTGAGCAGCAGCGGCAGCTCGATGTTCTCGAACGCCGAAAGCACCGGCATCAGGTTGTAGAACTGGAAGATGAAGCCGACGTGGGCGGCGCGCCACGCGGCGAGGTCGGCGTCGGACAGCCGCGCGATGTCGACGCCGGCAACGTGAATTTGCCCTGCCGACGGCTTGTCGATGCCGGCGATGAGATTCAGCAGCGTCGACTTCCCGGAGCCCGAGGGCCCCATCAGCGCGATGTAGTCGCCGGCGTACACGTCGAGGTCGATGCCGAGCAGCACCGGGATCAGCTGATCGCCGCGGGTGTAGTACTTGGACAGCCCGCGAATGGTCACGAGCGGCTCTGCCGACCGCGGTGCGCCGTTGGCAGTCGGCGCGGAGGCCACCGTATCCACGCTACTTCGACGCGACCTTGATCAGCGCGCCGTCGTTGAGCTCGGCGGAGGGCTTCTGCACCGCCTTGTCGCCTGATTTCACCGCGCCGGTGACGGCCGTGAGGTCGCCGATCTTCGCCCCCGGCGTCACCGGTACGGCCACCGCACGATCGCCGCGGACGACGAACAACACCGTGCGTCCGTCGCGCTGCGCGAAGGCATCGGCGCTCACCGCGGTCATCGGCTTCTGCTGCTCGGCCGTGATCTCCTGGGTCAGGAAGGCGACCTTGGCGCTCATTTCGGGCAGCACGCGCGGGTCGATCGCGTCGAACTTGACCTTGGTCATCACCGTGGCCTTCGCGCGATCCACGGTCGGCACCATCCGGCTGATGCGGCCGCGAAAGCGCGTATCGGGAAGTGCATCCAGCACGATCTCTGCCGGCTGGCCGACCGTCACTTTGGACAGGCTCGATTCGGAAACGTCGGCCTCGACTTCGAGCGTCTCCATGTCGGCCATCGTCACCACGGCCCCCTTGGAGTCCGACGCCGACGAGAACGGCGTCACCATGTCGCCCACGTTCGCGCTTTTCGACAGGATCACGCCGTCGAAAGGTGCGCGAATCAGCGTGTAATCGACCGCAACCCGCGCATTGCGCGCATTTGCCTCGGCGACGCCGATCGATGCCCGCGCGTTCGCGATCGTGGCGGCGGCGCGATCGTCGCGCGCCTTCGACGAATCGACGCTCGCCTGCGCGACGAAGCCCTTCGCGACGAGGTCGAGGTTGCGGGCGAGTTGCTGCGCCGTGTCCCGCGCGTCCGCTTCCGCCTGAGCGAGGGACGCGCGTGCGGCCCGCACGCTCGCCTCCGCGCTTTCGGCCTGCGCCACCACGTCGCGGTTGTCGAGCCGCGCGATCACGTCGCCCGCCTTCACGCGCGAGCCCTCCGTGACGCCAAGCCATTCCAGCCTGCCCGTCGCCTTGGATGCGATTGCGGCCTTGCGCTGCGCGACGACGAAGCCGGTCGCGTTCAGCACCAGGTGCTGTTGCGACGGGTAGCTCGTCACCACGGGCGTCGTCTGGACCGCAAGCGGCCTTGGCACCAGCGCGTACCACGCGCCACCGCCTGCGACCACGGCAACCATCAGCGCGGGCCACAGCCACCTGCGGCGGCGGCGCACGGGCGCCATGCTGCGGTCGATCCTGAGCCTGACGAGGTCGGGCGGAGTCGTGGGGGTGTCGTTCATGGTCCGATGCGGCGAATGCAATCCGGGTGCGAGCTGCGTGCGCATTCTACGCGGTGCGGTGCGGCTTCCCGGGGCTGGTTGTCACGACGAAGCGGCGGGGCGCCGAGCGCGGTACCATCCGGAAAAGTCCGATCGAATCGCACGCAGGGGGAGGATGCAGCGATGCAGTCACCGGAGCTGTTCGGCATTCCGCTCGAGTTCCTGCTGTTCGCGGCCACGCTTGCCGGCGTGGCGATTTTTCACCACCGCACTTTCGAGGTGGCGCTGACCGGCCTCGCCGTCATCATCCTCTACAAGCTCGCGTTCACCGGGTTTCGTCCGGGTCCCGGCCTGCCGGGGCTACTCGCTCATCTGCGCCACGAATGGGTAATCCTCGCCAATCTGTTCGCGCTGCTGGTCGGCTTCGGCCTGCTGTCGCGCCACTTCGAGGAAAGTCGTGCGCCGGAGCTGCTGCCGCGCTGGCTGCCCGACGACTGGTGGGGCGGCTTCGTGCTGCTGATCATGGTGTTCGTGCTGTCCTCGTTCCTCGACAACATCGCCGCGGCGCTGATCGGCGGCGCGATGGCGCGAAGCGTGTTCCGCGGCAAGGTACACATCGGCTTCCTGGCCGCCGTTGTCGCTGCCTCGAATGCGGGTGGGTCGGGCAGCGTCGTCGGCGACACCACGACGACGATGATGTGGCTCGCCGGTGTGAGCCCGCTCGCGGTCCTCGACGCCTACGTCGCGGCTTTCGCGGCGCTGGCCGTGTTCGGACCGATCGCGGCGCGCCAGCAGCACCGCTTCGCGCCGATCACGCGCGATACGCCGGCCGGGCTTGCCATCGACTGGGCGCGCCTGTGGATCGTTGCCATCATGTTGTTCGCCGCGATCGGCGCGAACGTCGCAACCAATCTTTCCTTGCCGGAACTGGCCGACCACGTGCCGGTGATCGGCGCTGCGGTGTGGGTTGCGCTGCTCGCTACGGCAGGATGGCGCCGCCCCGACTGGTCGATCCTTCCGTCGGCGAGCCGTGGCAGCATCTTCCTGCTCGCGCTGGTGCTGTCGGCGTCCCTGATGCCTGTGGAACACCTGCCGGCGGCCTCATGGCAAAGCGCCTTCACGCTCGGTTTCGTCTCGAGCGTGTTCGACAACATCCCGCTGACCGCGCTCGCGCTGAAGCAGGGCGGCTTCGACTGGGGCATGCT
>JBKKAZ010000009.1:0-6757 GCA_046714435.1 Casimicrobiaceae bacterium | reverse complement strand
CGACCACGACTACGACCACGACAAGAGCTGACGAGGGCACGATGGTGAACCACGATGCGAACGGTGGCCGAAACGGTTTGACGGCGGACGAGCGACCGGCGGCGCCAATGGCGCAGTCGCTAAAGGCGATGCTCGCCGACGCGCTGTCGATGCTGGAGCGCGCCGAGATCGTCGACTTCAACGGGCACATGAGCGCGCGGCTGCCGGGCACCGACCGGGTGCTGATCAACGCCGGCGCGTCGGTACGCAGCGCCCTGACGGCCCGCGACATCGTGACGATCGACCTCGATGGACGGCCGGTAGATGGCGACGCCGTGCCGCCGATGGAGTTTCACATCCACACTGAAATCTACCGGCGGCGTCCGGACGTCCATGCCGTGGTGCACACCCATCCGCTGTGGTCGACGCTGTTCTCGATGGCGGGGGAGCCGGTGCTGCCGGTGACGATGCAGGCGGCCGTGATCGGCGACATCCGCCGTTTCGAGCGCACGGCGTCGATCAACACCAAAGCACTCGGAGCCGATCTCGCGGATTCGCTCGGCGGTGCGCGAGCCGTGATGCTGCGATCGCACGGTGCGGTGTGCGTCGGTGCGGACATCGTCGAGGCTTTCGTACTCGCGGTCTATCTCGAGGAGAACGCGCGCCGCCAATACCTTGCCCGCCCGCTCGGCACACCGGCGATACTGGGCGACGACGAACTCGAGACGATCGGCCGGAACCTGCGCAAGCCACACCTCTTGCGCAAGGTCTGGGACTACCACCACGCCAGGCTGCAGCGGGGCGCTGCGCGCGTTGACAGCCCGACGGGGAACCCGTAGAGTTTTTCTATTCAGACCGGCGTTCCGCATACAGGAACCCGGCGGCTGAAACCCCCCGAGACCCCGCACCACCGCGCGGGGGCTCATGGCGTGGCGAGGAGGATCGGCATGGACATCGCGCAGGGCACCGGCTCGGCGGTCGCCGGCACGGCAGTTGCCCCCGCGCCGCGCCGAGGCATCGACCTGCAATGGCTGACGATCGGCGTCTGCGTCGCCGTGGTTCTCTACCTCGCGGTGATCCCGCTCGTGTTCCTGCTGTGGCAGAGCTTTCACACGCCGCAGACGGCGACGGTGCCGTCGGTGGCGACGCTGGGAAATTTCCGCGCGGCCTACACCAGCGGCGACACCTGGCGGTTGTTCGCCAACTCGCTGCAGTTCGCAACCGGCACGGCGGCCTTCGCGTTCGTCGTCGGGACCGTGCTCGCGTGGATGAACGAGCGCACCAACACCCCGTTCAAGCGCCTGTTCTTCGGGCTCTCGATCATCCCGCTGATCATCCCCGGCATCCTGTTCACCGTCGCCTGGATCCTGCTCGGCAGCCCGAAGATCGGCCTCGTCAACCTGGTGCTGCAGAGCTGGTTTGGCACCGACTTCGTCTTCTTCAACGTCTACTCGATGTGGGGGATGATCTTCGTCGACGGGCTGCAGGACTCGCCGATCGCGTTCCTGCTGATGACCGCGGCCTTCCGCGCGACGGACCCGTCGCTCGAGGAGTCGGCGCTGATGAGCGGCGCCGGCATTCTGCAAGTCGCCTGGCAGATCACGCTCAAACTGTCCTGGCCCGCCGTATTCGCGACCTTGCTGATCCTGTTCGTCCGCGCCATCGAGTCGTTCGAGGTGCCGGCGCTGCTCGGCCTTCCGGTCGGCATCCAGGTGTTCACCTCGGCGATCTACCAGGCGATCCACCAGTACCCGAGCAAGATCGGGCTCGCCTCCGCGTACGCGATCACGCTGCTCGCGATCACGACCGCTGGCATCTGGTTCCAGTCGCGGCTGTCCTCGCAGGGCAACAAGTACGCGACCATGACCGGCAAGGGCTACCGCCCGCGGCCGATCGACCTCGGTCGCTGGCGCTATTTCACCGCGGCGCTGTTCATTGTCTATTTCCTGCTGATCGTCGTGCTGCCGTTCGTCGTGCTGCTGTGGTCGTCGTTCCAGCGCTTCTACGCTGTGCCGTCGATGGCGGCGCTGAACAACCTGACGCTGGATCCGTACCGCTTCATCCTCTCCTATCCCACGATCACGCAATCGATCTGGAACAGCCTGGCGCTGTCGTTCGGCACGGCGACGTTGGTCATGCTGTTGACGTCGGTGATCTGCTGGATCGTCGTCAAGACGAAAATGCCGGGTCGTTGGCTGCTGGACAACCTGGCGTCGCTGCCGATGGTGTTCCCGGGCCTGGTGCTCGGTCTGTCGATCATGATCTTCTACCTGAACGTGCCGATCGGCGTGTACGGCACGATGTGGATCCTGCTGATCGCCTACGTCACCCGGTTCATGCCGTACGGCCTGCGCTTCAACACGACGTCGATGCTGCAGATCCACAAGGAGCTCGAGGAGTCGGCCGCGATGAGCGGCGCATCGTGGGGCACCACCTTCTGGCACATCATCCTGCCGCTGCTGAAACCCGGCCTGGTGGCCGGCTGGATCTACGTGATGATCGTCTCGATCCGCGAACTGTCGAGCTCGATCCTGCTCTACAGCCCCGGCACCGAGGTCATGTCGATCGTGATCTGGGAATTGTGGGAGAACGGCCAGTACGTCGAACTGTCCGCGCTTGGCGTCATGTTCATCCTCCTGTTGTTCGTGCTGGTGATGCTGGCGCAGTTCGCGGGCAGGAAGTTCGGTGTGAAGGAATGACCGGAGCCGCGCCATGCTGAAAGTCGACGCACTCTACACCGAATACGTGAACGAGTTGGGACAGCCGGTGAAGGCTGCGCAGAACGTGAGCTTCGAGGTGCCCGAAGGTGAGTTCTTCACGCTGCTCGGGCCCTCCGGCTGCGGCAAGACCACCACGCTGCGCTCGATCGCCGGCCTCGAGCGGCCGAAGTCCGGCGAGATCTCGCTCAACGACACGCTGGTCTACTCGGGCAAGCGCGGCGTGTTCATCGCGCCGAACCGTCGTGGCTTCGGCATGGTGTTCCAGTCCTACGCGATCTGGCCGCACATGAACGTGTTCGCGAACGTCGCGTTCCCGCTCAAGGTTGGCGCCGCCAAACTCGGCAAGCACCAGATCGAGGCCAAGGTCATGCGCGTGCTGAAGGCCGTGCAGCTCGAAGGGTTTCGCGACCGCGAGGCGACCAAACTCTCCGGCGGCCAGCAGCAGCGGCTGGCGCTCGCCCGTGCGCTGGTGATGGAGCCGAAGCTGCTGCTGCTCGACGAGCCGCTCAGTAACCTCGACGCCAAGCTGCGCGAGCTGATGCGTTTCGAGCTCAAACGCCTGCAGCGCGAGCTCGGGATTACGACCGTCTACGTGACCCACGACCAAAGCGAGGCGCTCGCGCTTTCGCACCAGGTCGCGGTGATGAGCGCCGGGCACATCCAGCAGATCGGCACGCCGCGGGCGATCTACGAGCGGCCGCACAACAAGTTCGTCGCCGACTTCGTCGGGACCACCAACTTCGTCGACGGGACCGTGACCGCGCGCGATGGTGGCGACACCGGATGGGTGGTCGACACCGAGATCGGTGCGATCCGCTCGACGTCGGTCGAGCCGCTGAAGCCCGGCGACCGGGTCGTGCTCTCGGTGCGGCCCGAGGACGTGGAACTCACCGAGGCGCGGCCGGAAGGCGAGGCCAACGTCTGGCACGGCAGCGTCGACCAGAAGGTGTTCGTCGGCGACGCCTGCGATTTCCAGGTCAAGATCAACGGCCGCAACCTGTTCGCGCGCACCCATCCGTCGCTGCGGACCAAGGTCGGCGAGCCGATCTGGGCCCGCGTCAAGCCCCAGAAGAGCGTTGCCATGCGCGCCAGCGACGAACTGCAGAGCGTAGCCTGATCCAGCGACGCTCAACGAATCCATGTCCGCAGAAGACGACAATTACGCACTGGTAACGCGCCCGCGCGCGGAGCCGGAGGCCGGCAAGCCGAGCGGGCGCTGGGGGTCGGACGTGATCGTCGACCTTATGCACCGCTACTGCTTCGAATACGCGGCGCTGAATCCCGGCGCCAGCTACCGGGGCCTGCACGACTCGATCGTGAACTACGGCGGCAACGTGCCGGTAATGATGCTCTGCCAGCACGAGGAGACGGCCGTGCAGATCGCGCACGGCTACGCGAAGGCGTCGGGCAAGCCGATGATCGCGATCCTGCACAACCTGGTCGGACTGCTGCACGCGAACATGGCCGTGTATTACGCGTACATCGATCGCGCGCCGGTGTTCATCGTCGGCGCCACCGGCCCGCTCGACGAGACCAAGCGCCGCCCGAAGATCGACTGGATCCACTCGGCGCAGTCGCAGGGGGCGGCGATCCGTGACTACACCAAATGGGACTACCAGCCGACCACGGTCGATGGCGTTCCAGAGTCGTTTGCGCGCGCCTACTCGGTGATGATGAGCGAGCCGCGCGGGCCGGTCTACCTGTGCTACGACGCGTGGCTGCAGGAGAAAAAGCTCGAGCACGACATTGCGCTTCCGCCGCCGACCTTTCAGCCGGTGCCTTCGCCACTGGCGCCGGATGCTGCGGCGCTCGCGAAGGCCGCGGACACGCTCGTCGCGGCCGGGCGACCCGTCATCCTGGCCGAGTACGCCGGGCGCGATCCGGCCGGCTTTCACGCACTGGTCGAACTCGCCGAGACACTCGGCGCCCCGGTCTACGACCTCAACCTGCGGCTGAACTTTCCGAGCCGGCATCCGCTGAACCTGTCGATGTCCAAGTCGATCTTCCGTGACGCGGATGTCGTGTTGTGCCTGGACGTGCGCGACTGGGAGCGGCCGACCACCGAGCTCACCAGCGCCACGCGCGATCTAGCCACGCTGACGCCGAAGCAATGCCAGTGGATCGACCTCGGCTTCGGCGACCTCAACCTCTCGGCCTGGGCGATGGACTATCAGCGCCTGCTCTACGCCGACCAGCGCATCGTCGCGGACACCACCGTTGCGATACCCCTTCTCAACAAACTGCTGCGTGAGTGCGTGGCGCGCGATTCCGCGGCGGCGGGTCGCATTCGCGATCGCGCAGCGACGGTCGCGAAGCTGCACGATGGATTGCGCGCAAAGTGGGCCGAGGAAGCGAAGGTCGACTGGGACGCGGCGCCGATGACGCTGCCGCGCCTCGCGAGCGAAGTGTGGGAAGCGATCCGTGGCCACGACTGGGTGCTGACGGCGGGAACGCTCGAGGAGTGGACGCGCAAGCTCTGGGACTTCGACCGGCCCTATCGCCATGCGGGCAAGTCGCTCGGGACAGCGACCCAGTTCGGCATTTCGCTCGGCGTGGCGCTCGCGCACCGCGAGGCGGGCCGGCTGGTCGTCGACATGCAGCCGGACGGCGACCTGATGTTTGACGCCGGCGCGCTGTGGGTCGCCGCGAAGCACCGCATCCCCATGCTCGTCGTCATGTACAACAATCGCGCCTACTTCAACGACTGGGAGCACCAGATGAGGATGGCGAAGCTGCGCGGCACGCCGGTCGAACGCGCCCACATCGGGATGGATCTCGACGACCCGGCGCCGGACTTCGCGAGTCTGGCGAAGTCGATGGGCTGGCATGCCGAAGGCCCGATCGAGGATCCGCGCGAGGTCGCAGGCGCGTTGCGGCGAGCGATCGAGCGCGTCAAGGCCGGACAACCGGCGCTCGTCGACACCATCACGAGGAAGCGGTGAACAGCGCGATTACTACGGTAGGAGTTGTTGGCGCGGGCCGCATGGGCATGCCGATCGTCGGCCATCTGGCGAAGAAGGGCTTTCGCGTGCTGGTCAGCGATGCGGATCCCGCCAAGCGGGCGAGCGTGGATTCGCATGGCGCCGTTTGGGCGGCCGACCTTGCGGTGATGCGTGAGGCCGGCGCGGTGCTGGTGTGCGTCGGCTACGATCACGAGGTACGCGCGCTGATGCACGGGGATCGCGGGCTGTTTCGCCACGCCGCCGACGGCGCGATCGTCACGATCCTGTCGACCATCCTGCCCGCGACCGTCCAGGACCTCGCCAAGGCCGGCGCGCCGCGCGTACAGGTCGTCGATTCGACCGTGTGCCGGGGTGGCTGGGCCGCGGACCAGGGCACGCTGCTCTCGTTCGTCGGCGGCGAGGCGGCGGTCGTCGAGCGCTTGCGACCGGTGCTCGCGGCGTACTCCTCGGATATCGTGCATACCGGCGGCGTCGGCACGGCGCAGGTCGCGAAGGCGGCGAACAATCTGATCCTGTGGGCGTGCCTGGTTGCCAATCACGAGGCGCTGGCGCTGGCCCAGCGCTTCGGTGTCGATGTCGACGCGCTGCGCAAGGCGCTGCTGATCAGCAGTGCGACCAACGGCGCGCTGACGAACTGGGGACAGCAGACCATGGCCTGGGCGCAGGACGACATGGCGATTGTCGCCGAAATGGCCGACGCCTGTGGCATCTCGCTGCCGCAGGCCGGTGTCGTGCGCGAGGTCTGCCGCACGCTGAAGGCGCGCCGCTACGACCTCGACCAGTATGGACGCTAAGCGGAAAGCGAGCCGACCATGACCAACGAATCGCACTATCACAGCAAGAAGGACCGCGTGTTCGTGCGCGGCATCCAGGGCCAGTACAGCCTGAAGGAGGAGCTTGCGCGGCTCCGTGCGCAGCCGCGAGTGCGCAAAGGCAGCGCGATCCGCTTCGTCGACGGGCCGCAGACATTCAGCCGCCACTATGTGGAGCCGAAGGACGGCATCACCCAGACCTTCCACCTGCACCTCGAGGAGTACGGCCCCGGCGGCCGCTCGCAGAAGCACGGCCACGTCAACGAGGCCGCGTTCTACATTC
>JBKKAZ010000008.1:0-4628 GCA_046714435.1 Casimicrobiaceae bacterium | reverse complement strand
CCCAGACCCGAGCCCCCGACTTCAGCGCATGTTTCCCGTGTGCCCCAGCGAATAGCGTCCCGGCTGCGGCCACACGGTGAGTCCGTGCGGCTCGTTCCCGACCGGAATGCTGGTAACTTCACCGGTGGTCGTGTCGATCGCATACACCAAGTCGTCGTAGCGCGCGGAGAGCCACAACCACCTGCCGTCAGCGCTGACGTTGCCCATGTCGGGGCTGCCACCGCCCTTGAGCGGCCAGGTCGTCTCGACCTTGCCGGTCGCGAAATCGACGACGCTGACGCTGCCCGGCCCCTTTGGCTTGCCACGGATGATGTTCGAGCCGCGGTTGGCGACGTAGAGCTTCCTGCCGTCGCGCGAAGGGTACAAGCCGTGCGCGCCGATGCCGGTCGGCAGGAACCCGACGTCCTTGAACGCTTCGCCGTCGACGATGAACAGCCCGTCGGCTTTCATGTCCGCGATGTAGAACAGCCTGCCGTCCGGCGAGATGCGGATGTCCTGGGGCATCTTGCCGTGCTTGAGCTTGAGATAGCCGACCACTTTGCGGCCTACCAGGTCGATCTTGACCAGCGTGCCCGCGAATTCGCACGTGAAGATCGCGTAACTTCCGTCGATCGCGAAATCGGCGTGGTTGATCCCGGCGCATTGGGGCACCGGGATCGAATACTGCAGTGCCATCGTCTGCGGGTCGCGGAAGTCGAGTCGCGTGTAGGCTTCCGCAACGACGATCGCCGACTTGCCGTCGGGACTGAAGTACAGGTTGTACGGGTCCTCGACCGGGATCGCCTTGCCAGCCTTGCCGGTCTTGGGATCGATCGGGATGACGCTTCCATCCTTGCGGCCCTCGGCGGTGTTCGCCACCCACAGCGTCTTCAGGTCCCACGACGGCACGATGTGGTGCGGGTTGATGCCGACCTTGAACTTGTCGACGATTTTCATCGTCGCCGGATCGATCACGTAAACGTCGTTGGACTTCACGTGCGGCACGTAGACGCGGGCGAGGTCGTTCGCCACCGACGGCTGGAGCTTGCCTGCCGCCTGCTCGCTGTAGAGATTGGTCGGGTCGGGCACCGGCGGCACTCCGGGCACGGTGTTCGCCGCGGACGCCCGTGTCGGAACACTCTGGGGCACAGGCTGCGCGACGCACGGCACACAGAGCGCGAGGCAGGTGGCCGCGAAGACGGAGTGAAGGGCGAGGTTCATTGCCGGGGGTCCTGGAAAGGGGAATGCATGGAACTCAACGCGGTGTTGGCGCCGGGCGCGACTCGGCGTTGCGGATCGCGCGAACGCTCTGCGCGACGATTAGTTCGACGCCGAGCTGGCCGAGTTCGGCGCTCGCCCGCCGCGGATCGCCCCGCGAGCCGTCCGGCCGGCCGGCGGAGAATGCCGCCGCCAGACGATCGCTGCGCACCAGGCCGGGGTCGAGCGCAAGCATCAGCGACGTGTCGGCAAGCCCCGCGTGGGTGCCGATCTCGTCGTCGGGGAAACCGCGCTTGCGCAGCAACTCGGGGAACGCGGTCGCGCCGGCGAGGTAGTACTCGGGCAGGGCGTGGGCGCGCACCGGCTGCGCTCTCCAGCCGCGATTGAGGCTATCGGCGGCCGACTTGAGGTCGACCTGATAGTCGCCACTGTCGCCGAGGAACACGATGTCGCGAAAGCCGTGGCGCCGGAAACTTCGCGCCGCCGCCGCCAGCACCCGGATGAAGGCTTCCGAAGGGACGCTGATGGTGCCCGCATAGCGCATATGCCCGGTCGGCGGATCGATGGCGCCTTCGGGCACGTAGGCGACGACCGGCGCAACCAACGCGTTGCCCAGCGACTGCGCGATCTTCTCGGCCAGCAACTGCACTCGGCGGTTGTGCTTGCCGAGCGCCATGTGCGCGCCGTTCTGTTCGGTCCCGCCGATCGGCACCAGGATCGTGGTCCGGCCCGCGTCGAGCGCTGCGCGCACTTCGGTCCAGGTCATGGCCTCGAGCATCACCGTGGGCGCGAGGGCGCCGGCGGCGACGGGCGCGTTGGCGATCAGGCACAGCAACAGTATCCGCGAACGGCTGAAAAGCATGGCGCGCATCATAGGCGATCGCACGAGGAGCTCCAACTGCGCGCGTCGTAGCCGCGGCCAAGCCCGCGCCGGATCGCCCGCCCGTTGCCGGGTGTTTCAGACGGTCGTGCGCCTCGCGCCGACAGGCGTGCTTCCAGCCCTGAGGTTGTTGTACCGCAAGCCTGGGTCCGGCGGGCCGATCGGGCAGCGCAGTGGCCGCAGCGGTCCAACGCGTGGTAGGGTTGGAATTACCACTGGCCGGGGAAGGACACCGATGACGCGGACTTCCGTACGTAACACAATGTTGGGCATTGCGCTGGTCGCGCTGGTTGCGGCGAGGGCCGTGGAGGCACAAGCCGCCACCAGCACCGCCAATCCACAGCAGGGTGTCACCGCCACCACCATCGTTCTGGGTCAGTCGGTCCCGCTCTCGGGGAGCAACAAGGACCTGGGCGATGACATCCGCAACGGCGCGCTCGCCTACTTCAAGAAGGTCAACGATGCGGGAGGCGTGAACGGCCGCCGCATCGAACTCGTCACGCTCGACGACGCGAACGACATCAAACGATCAGGCGAGAACGCCCGCAAGCTGCTGGAGGAAACCGGCGTGCTGGCGCTGTTCGGCTACGCGAGCGCGACGCTATCGCGACCCGCGCTGCCGTTCGTCGAAAAGCACAAGGCACCGTTTCTGTCGCCGTTCACCGGCGCCGACCCGATGCGGGTGTTCAATCCTTACGTGTACAACATGCGCGCGAGCTACGCCGACGAGCTGGAAAAAATCGTCGACCACTACTCGCGGTTCGGCATCAAGCGCTTTTCGATCGTGCACTACGAAGATGTCGTCGGCAAGGAGAATTTTGCCGCCGTGGACCGGGCGCTGAAGGAACGCAACCTCGCGGTGGTTTCGGTTGCCGCGTTCAAGGATCGCTCGAAACCCGACATCGAAACCGGCGTGAAGGAAGTGCTGAAGGGCGAGCCCGACGTGATCATCCTCACCACCCTGTACAAGGCGACGTCCGATTTCATCAAGTCGGCGCGCAAGGCCGGCTCCAATGCGCAGATGGTGAGCAACTCGTTCCCGGGCTCGACGCCGCTCGCGAAGGAACTCGGCAAGGACGGCGCCGGCGTGGTCGTTGCCCAGGTCGTGCCGTCACCTTCGCGCACGACGCTGCCCATCGTGATGGAATACCGGGCAGCGGTGGAGAAGCTGCTCGGCAAGCAGGAATTCTCGTTCACCTCGTTGGAGTCGTTCATCGCGGCCAAGGTGACCGTCGAGGCGATCCGGCGCGCGGGTCCGAATCCGAACCGGGAGGGGTTGTTGCGGGCACTCGACGGCATGTCAAACCACGACGTCGGCGGCTACATCGTGAATTTCTCACCCAGGAATCACAACGGCTCGAAGTTCGTCGAACTGACCATCATCGGCAAGGATCTCAAGTTCAAGTTCTAGCCGGGGGCCGCTCGCTCACGAGCCATGCCCCCGCACCCGCAATCGCGGCGAGTGCGACGGCTCGTGTCGCAGCAGGATGTCGTAGTAGCCGCGCACGCGATCGACGAACGCGACCGGCATGCCGCCGCGCGCGTAGCCGAGCTTCGTAGTCTGGTAGTACTCGGGCAGGGCGAGCAGCGGCAGCGCCTGCTTGACGTCCTTCCACTGGTCCGGATTCAGCTGCCGGCGCTGCGCCAGCACACGGGCGTCCTCCAGATGGCCGTGGCCGATGTTGTACGCCGCGAGCGCGAGCCAGGTGCGGTCCGGCTCGGTGATGCGTTCGGGCAGACGCCCCTTGAGGTCGCGCAGATAGCGTGCCGCACCGAGGATGCTCTGGCGCGGGTCCAGGCGGTCGGCCACGCCGAGGTGACGCGCGGTTTCCTCGGTCAGCTGCATGAGTCCGCGCACGCCGGTCTCGCTGGTGGCGAGCGCATCCCACTGAGATTCCTGGTAGGCGAGCGCCGCCAGCAGCCGCCACTCGATGCCGGTGAGTTCCTGGGCCTCGAAGTACAGCTTGCGGTGGTCGGGCAGCGTAATGCGGATGCGTTCGCTGAACACGCCCGCGTCGATGCGCTGCACTTCGCGCGCGTGCCCGAAGTAGCGGTCCGATAGCCGCGCGATGAGGCCGCTTTTCCTTGCCCCCGCGAGGAAGGCGTCCACGCGCTGCCTCAGCGGGTCGTCCGGCGCCACCAGCCAGGCAATCTCGAGCTTCGGCCCGGCCGCAAATGCGACGTCGAAATCCAGATGGATATTGCGCGCCAGCGCAGCCTGCAACGAACTCACCAGCGCATAGTCGATGCGGCCCTCGCTCACCTTCGCAATCAGCGCGTCGGCCGAGGCAAGCGGCACGGGTTCGAATCGCACTTCCGGATGCAATCGCGCGACGCGCTGGATCTCGCCATCCAGCCCGGTCGACGCAAGGTACGCGACTCGCGCGCCTGCCAGATCGGTCCAGCTGCGCGGCCGGAACCCCTCGCGCGAATGCACGATGACCGGCTCGACCGGGTAGAAGCCTTGCGTCCAGGCGAGCGGCAGCGGCGTTCCGTCCGGCGCGTGTGGTGGCTCGGACTGGGCCGGACGATAGAGCCCGCCGATGCCGAG
>JBKKAZ010000007.1:0-4520 GCA_046714435.1 Casimicrobiaceae bacterium | reverse complement strand
ACGCAATCTCGAAGCCTGCGATTGCCTCAGCTCCGGTTGGCGAGGTAGCTTGCGCGGTACACGGTCATGATGAGCGCAGCGACCGGGGCAGGCCAGAAACGCTCGAACATAGCGCGGTCCTCCTCGGCCCGGCGCCGGTCGGCGATCAGCGCCGTCGTCTCGCTCCGGGCGTGGATGCGCCGGGTCAGCAGCGGCTCGCGCACGTAGACGAACGCTCCGGGATGTCCGGCCAGTTGCAGCCAGGCGTCCCAGTCGAGGTTGCTCTGTAAGTCCTCGCTGAACCGGAACTCTGCCAGCGTGGCACGGTTCAGCACCACGCTCGGACAGCACACCGGATTGCCCCATTGGAGCAGGCGCCGCTTCGACCGCGCATCGCGGATGGCGTCGTCGGGGCCAAATGTGCGACGCGTCAGCAGGCGCTTCATGCGGATGTTGAGATTAAGCGGGCGCGGCCCCTTGTCACCCATTTCCACGAAATCGCTGAATGCGATCGACGCATCGCCGGTGCGCGCCAGCGCCCCGGCCATGCGCTCGAGATAATCGGCCCGGTAGCTGTCGTCCTGGTGCGCGAGCGTGAGCCAGTTCGCTTCGACTGCGCGAAGCGCGAAATTCCAATCGCTACCGATGCCCGCGCGGCGGGGATTCACACGCAGCGGCACGCGGTAGCGGCGGGCCAGATCAGCCAGATAGTCCGAAGGCGTGGAGGTCGCGATCACGACGGCGCTGCCCGATCGGGTCTGGCCGGCGATCGAGTCCAGGCAGGCGGGCAGATACGGCGAATCGCCGTAGGCCGGGATTATGAACGCATGCTGCATGCGCGCATCGCCTGGATCGACCGAGCGGGACGGCGCGAGCCCACTAGCTCCTGCCGGTGCTCCCGAATCCGCCGCCCGCGCGCTCACTTGAATCGAAGCTCTCGACCACGCGAAAGCGCGCCTGCGCGACCGGGACGATGACGAGTTGAGCGAGCCGGTCGAGCGGGGCCAGCGTGAACGGCTCGTGACCGCGGTTCCAGCAGCTCACCATCAGCGGGCCCTGGTAGTCGGAATCGATGAGCCCCACCAGATTGCCGAGCACAATGCCGTGCTTGTGGCCAAGCCCCGAGCGCGGCAGGATCACGGCCGCGTAGCCCGGGTCGCCGATGTGGATCGCGAGCCCGGTCGACACGAGGTGGGTGTCCCCCGGCGCGATGGTGAGCGCTTCGTCGACGCAGGCGCGCAAGTCCATCCCTGCCGCACCCGCAGTCGCGTAGGCGGGGAGCTGGTCGCGTATGCGCTCGTCGAGGATGCGCAGGTCGATGATCGGTTGCATGTTCCTGTACACGGGTCCTGCGCACGCGGGTACCGGTGAGCTGGCAATGTGTTGAGTCAGGACGCGGTGAATTCAGCGCAGGCCCGGCCACCTGCCGGGGATTACGAATCAGGCTGGCATTTGCTCGTACGAAACGCTCGACACGTCGGTGCGTTCCGATGCGTGCTCGACAGTGATCGCACAGACCTGCCCGTTCGCATCCACGTCGACCAGCGTGTTCTCGTCCAGGTCGCGTGTTTCGGCGATCAGCGCATCGCGCAATTCGATCCACAACGTATCGGTGTCCGGGAAGTAGCGGATCTTCATGGCACGAATCGACGGTCGAAGAACGCATTATGGACCGTCTCGCCATCGGCGAGGAGGACTACGCGAAGGTATCGGTCATCCATCTCGGGTATCCGGGACCAGCATCGTATCCGCCCGTCCGGTTGCACCTGGCGGCGCTCCGGATTTCGCAGGACCCGCTCGATCCAGACGTCCCGGATGGCGGCGCGGTCGGGGCGCTTTCGAACTGCGGCCAAGTACGCGGCGCACTTCACCAGCCCAACCTACGCCGACCGCACACGGGCTGGAATCGACCGGATGGCGGAGCGCGGTCACTTCCGCACTTCCAGGCGCTGCGCGATCTCCGCGACCAGCTTCCGCGCGAGCGCAAGCTTGCCCATGCGCGGCAGCGGATGCGCGCCAGCGTCGTCGAGCAACGTGACCTCGTTGTTGTCGCTGCCCAGCGCATCCTGCGCGCGGTTGGCGACTAGCAGCGGCAGATGCTTGCGCCGCCGCTTGGCTTCGGCGTTTTCGACCACGTCATGGCTTTCGGCGGCGAATCCGACGCAAAACGGCGGCGACGGCCCTGCGGCGACGGCGGCAAGGATGTCCACGGTCGGCTTCAAAGTCAGCGTGAGCGCATCGCCGCGCTTTTTCAGCTTCTGCTCGGACGGCGCCGTGGGCGTGTAATCGGCGACCGCGGCGACCGCGACCAGGACGTCCGCGTTGGGCGCACGCGCCAGCACCGCGTCGGCCATCTGCGCCGCGCTCGTCACGTCGAAACGGGTCACGCCCGACGGCGTTGCGAGCGACGACGGGCCGGCGACGAGCGTGACGGCCGCGCCTGATTCCGCCGCGGCCTGCGCGATCGCGAAGCCCATCTTGCCGGAACTCGAATTGGTGATACCGCGAACCGGATCGATGGCCTCGAAGGTCGGTCCCGCGGTCACCAGCACGCGCCTGCCCGCGAGCAGCTTCGGCTGCCGCGCCGCGATGATCGCGGCGAACAATTCCTCGGGCTCGAGCATGCGTCCGGCGCCGACTTCGTTGCACGCCAGATCGCCGCTGCCCGGGCCGAGGATCGCGACGCCGTCGGAGGCGAGTTGCGCGACGTTGCGCTGAGTCGCCGGGTTCTGCCACATCTCGACATTCATCGCCGGCGCAACCAGCAACGGGCACTCGCGCGCGAGGCACAGCGCGGACAACAAATCGTCGGCGGCGCCGTGCGCGAGCTTGGCGAGGAAATCCGCCGACACGGGCGCGATCACGATCGCCTCGGCGCCGCGCGACAGCGCGATGTGGCCCATTGCATCGTCGGCACCCGATGCCCACAGATCGGTGAGCACGGGACGGCCGGAGAGCGCCTGGAACGTCGTCGGCGTCACGAACCGCATCGCCGCGTCGGTCATCACCACGTCCACGACGACGCCGTCCTTGACCAGCAGGCGCGCGAGTTCCGCGGCCTTGTAGGCGGCGATGCCGCCGGTGACGCCGAGCACGATGCGCGGCGAAGTCGGGGTCGAAGGGGTGTCGGTCATCGCGATTCGTCCATGTGGCCGAAGGCGGCGGGTTGCGCGCGGAGTTTACACTCCTGCTCGAGTTGCAAGGATCGAGCCACCCACCAGGGGAATCGAGGGATGCAATCCGCGGAACGACCACGCGAACGGCTGGCTGCGCACGGCGTGGCGGCGCTTACCGACGCGGAGCTGGTCGCCGTCATGCTCGGCACGGGCGTGCGAGGGGCGTCCGCGTTGGACCTCGCGCGCGCCGCGCTCGCCCGGCACGGCGGATTGTCCGCGCTGATTTCTGCGGGCGGGCGAGGGCGTACACCGGGCTTCGGTGCAGCAAGGCACGCGCGCCTTGCCGCGGGCGTGGAACTCGCGCGGAGGGCGGCGCGGGAAACCCTCGAGCGGGGCGCGACGCTCACTTCGCCGGACGCCGTGCGCGATTTCCTGCGCCTGACGCTTTCGGCGCGCGAGCACGAGGTATTCCTGGTGCTGTTCCTCGACAGCCAGCATCGGCTGCTCGTTGCGGACGAGGTGTTCCGCGGGACCCTCGCACAAACCAGCGTCTACCCGCGCGAGATCGTGAAGGCCGCGCTCGCCCACAACGCGGCGGCGGTGATCCTCGCCCACAATCATCCGTCGGGCGTGGCCGAGCCCTCGCGGGCGGACGAGCTCCTCACCCAGTCGCTGAAGTCGGCGCTGGCGCTGGTGGACGTGCGCACGCTGGACCATTTCGTCGTCGCCGGCGCCGAGGTGATCTCGTTCGCCGAGCGCGGGCTCATCTAGGGAGGCTGTCACTTCCCGCGCGTTACGATAGTGGAAAGCGCTTCGCTCACCAATGCTGTCGTTCCCGCGAAGGCGGGAATCCAGTGACTCTCGCGCACACGGAACGTGGGTCTCCGCCTACGCGGGGACGACGATCCGGAAGGGTTGATGGCCGCCCGGAAAGCCGCTATAATTCAAAGCTTTCCCGAGTTTCGGCTTCGCCTGCAGCGCCGTTGTCGCGGCCCGCGGGGGATGCGCGACCGGGAACAGTGAACCCGATAGCGAACCCATTCTCACAGGAGCGAGCGATGGCTCGAGTCTGCCCGATTACCGGCAAGCGCCCCATGGTGGGCAACCGCGTCTCGCACGCGAACAACAAGACCAAGCGCCGTTTCATGCCCAACCTGCAGCAGCGCCGGTTCTGGGTCGAGAGCGAGAATCGCTGGGTCAGCCTGCGGCTTACCAACGCCGCGCTGCGCACCATCGACAAGAACGGCATCGACGTGGTGCTGGCGGGCCTGCGCGCCAAGGGTGAGCACGTCTAGAATCTCGATAGAGCCAACGGAGTCCCAGGATGCGCGAAAAGATCAAGCTCGAGTCGTCGGCCGGCACCGGCCATTTCTACACGACCACCAAGAACAAGAAGACGATGCCGGAGAAGATGACGATCAAGAA
>JBKKAZ010000006.1:0-34169 GCA_046714435.1 Casimicrobiaceae bacterium | reverse complement strand
CAGCACGGCGGCGAACTGGTCGTGACTGAGCAAGCGAGCGTCGTCGCGCCCGCGGAGAATGTTGATGAACTCGCGTTCCCTGCCGACGTGCGTGGCCACCCGACCGAGGCCGAGTTGCTCCAGCGTGCGATACAGAACCGGGTTGTACCCGCGCGCGAGCTGCATCACGAACGGCAGCGGATCGTTGCGCGCGACCAGCGCGGCCAGCCGCAGCATCGCCTCGAACGGCAGCGCCGCCTTCCCGTTCTCGATCAGGTCGAGCGCACCGGGGCTCGTAAGGTCCATTGCATCGGAAAGTTCGTGCAGCGTCAGGCCGGCGGCCTCGCGCGCATCCCGGATCGCCTTGCCGGCGCTAGCGAATGCTTTCCGGTAGGCCGGATTGCGTGCGAGCAGCCCGCTGGCGCCGAAAGTGAGCTCGGTCGCCGTCCCGACCACGTCCGACAGCCCGCTCGCGAACGATCCCAGCCGTGCGACGACGCGTTCGAGCGCGCCGCCCGATGCGCCGGTACCCATCGCCTCGGCAGACGGGCTGGTTGCGGCGCGCTTGCGCTTGCGGACGGTGGAGCCCGAGGACTTCTTTTTCGGTGCGCTCATGTCAACTCTCGTTCACCCTGCGCGTCGAGGCTCTCGTGCGTGCTGCCGCGAGGATCGCCCGTCGCAAGATTCGTTGAGGGGAGAGGACATTCAACCACACATTGTCGCGGCCGACGAGATCGCCGTATTCCACACTCGGCAGGACAAGGTCCGCGCGGATCCTCGGCAACCCTGTAATGTTCGGCAGGCTCGGTACATGCGCAGAAACGCTGACCGCACCGCTGCGGATCACGCCTTGGAGCCACCGGCGGCTTTGCGGGCACGGCCGGCTTCATCGCGAGCAAGGGACTACCACTTCCGGAAGTGGGTGCGGCGATTGCGGTCGCTGTCGAACTCGCCGGCGGCATCGCGCTCTTGATCGGCTGGAAGACGCGCTGGGCCGCCGCGGTGCTGGCCGCGTTCACGCTGGTCGCGACTATCATCTTCCACAACTTCTGGGCAGCACCTGCCGCGACGCAAATGACCGAGTACGCGATGTTCATCAAGAACCTCGGCCTCGTCGGCGGCCTATTGCTGGCCTTCGCATTTGGCCCGGGGCGGTTCAGCGTCGACCGGGGATGAGCTGGACCGGGGAGAGCCCCGGTCCTGGGTGGTGCGTGAACGACCGCCCGCGGAGTCAGTGGATGCCGTCCACTTCTTTGAAGACGGCAACGAGCTTTTCGGCGGTGCAGCCGGGCGCCCGCGCTACGGCGAGTATCTTCGCCTCGCGCGCCGCCACCTGGCGCGCGGCGGCGGGCAAGTCGCGAACCGTCGCGAGCGGGATCACCACCGCACCGTGGCGATCGGCATGGACGAGGTCGCCGGTGCGAACCGGCATGCCCGCAACCGTGACCGGGAGATCGAATGCCTCGACGCGGGAGAACGCATGCGACGGCCCGACGCTTCCGGCCAGCGCCTGGAAGCCGGGCGCCCATTGCGGCAGGTCGCGGATCGAGCCGTTGGTGACGAGGCCGACGGCGCCCATCCCGCGATGGATCGCCGATTGCACTTCGCCCCAGAACGCACCGTAACCGGCATGGGCGCCATCGAGGTCTTCGATGACGATCAGCGCGGGCTTCGGCCCGGCGTCGACAAACCGGTAATAGGCGTCGCGCTTGCGGCGCATGTCGGCGAGCGTGCCGGCATCCTGCCGCTCCGCGCGGATCGTCGCCGTGCGCGCGTAGCCGATCACCGGCGCCAGGTCGGGAAAGCCGCAAACCAACGGGCGCACAGTGTAGCCGCCCTTGCGCGTCTGTGGCATGACCATTTCCAGCGCATTGCAGATCGTCGGCGTGTCGAACTCGACCAGCGCGGCCAATTCGGCTTCAGTAGGCAGGTTCATCGGCTACTCCACTTTGATGTTCGCGCTCTTGGTGAGCCGAATTTGTCGCGGACATCCTGCTGTGCGATCGTCGTCGCGAGCGCATCCGCCAGTTTCGCAATGGCTTCAGGCGGCGTGCCGGACGGGACCGAAGGGTGCAGCACCGTGAGGACAGCATTGGTGGAGGTCGTGCCCACGCCCGCGGCGGACTTTCAGACGTCGAGATTGCGCACGCCGAGCGCGTTGCTCTCGATGAATGCGCGCCGCGGCTCGACCTCCTCGCCCATCAGCTTGTCGAAAATCTCGTCCGAGGCGATGGCATCCTCAATCTGCACCTTGAGCAGCCGGCGCACCTTCGGGTCCATCGTCGTTTCCCAGAGTTGCCCGGGGTTCATCTCGCCGAGACCCTTGTAGCGCTGGATCGCGATGCTGCCCCGCGCCTCCGCGAGCAACCAGTCGAGCGCTTCCTTGAAGGTCCTCGCCGCCACCTGCTTGTCGCCGCGCCTGACCACCGCGCCGACCTGGATCAGGCCCTGCAGCACGTTGGCTGCGCGCCTGATCTGGTCGCCGTCGCCGCTTGCCAGAAAATCGGGGTCGATCGCCGTGATGTGCGGCGTCCCGTGATGGGTGCGGACGACGACCAGCCGGCGCGATTCGGTTGACGCGTCGTAGCGCGCGTCGACGCGAACCTCGGGGTCGGCGATCGCCTGCTGCAGTGCCTGCGCGCTGCGCTGCGCTGCCATCTCGGTGTTCAGATCGACGACCGTGCCCGAGAGCATCGCGTACAGCGCCGCCGGATCGATCGCGCGCGCGGTACGCTCGACCACTGCCTCCGCCAGCAGGTACTCGCGGGCGATGCTGCCGAGCGACTCCGGCGCCAACGTGGGTTTGCTGGTGCCCGGTGTCAGTTCCGCGCCCTTCAGGGCGACCTTGAGCAGGTGCTGCTTCAACTCGTGGTCGTCCTTCAGGTAGACCTCTTCCTTGCCCTGCTTGGCCCGGTACAACGGCGGCTGCGCGATGTAGATGTGGCCGCGCTCGACCAGCTCGCGCATCTGGCGATAGAAGAAGGTGAGCAGCAGCGTCCGGATATGCGAGCCGTCGACATCCGCGTCGGTCATGATGATCACGCGGTGGTAGCGGAGCTTGTCCGCGTTGAAATCCTCCTGACCGAAACCGGTGCCGAGCGCGGTGATCAGCGTCACGATCTCCTGCGAGCCCAGCACCTTGTCGACGCGCGCGCGCTCCACGTTCAGGATCTTGCCGCGCAGCGGCAGGATCGCCTGGAACTTGCGGTCCCGGCCTTGCTTCGCCGAGCCGCCGGCGGAGTCGCCCTCGACCAGGTAGATCTCGCAGAGCGCCGGGTCGCGCTCCTGGCAGTCAGCGAGCTTGCCCGGCAGCCCCATGCCGTCGAGCACGCCCTTGCGGCGCGTCAGCTCGCGCGCTTTGCGGGCGGCCTCGCGGGCGCGTGCGGCCTCAACGATCTTGGTGCAGATGATCTTTGCGTCGCCCGGGAATTCGAGCAGGAAATCAGCGAGCTTCTCCGACACGATGTCCTGGACGATCGGTGCGACCTCCGAGGACACCAGTTTGTCCTTGGTCTGCGAACTGAACTTGGGCTCCGGCGTCTTGATCGACAGCACGCAAGTCAGGCCTTCGCGCATGTCGTCGCCCGAGGTCTCGACCTTCGCCTTCTTGGCGATTTCTTCCTTCTCGATGTAGCTGTTGAGCGTGCGTGTCATCGCCTGGCGCAGGCCGGTCAGATGCGATCCGCCGTCGCGCTGCGGGATGTTGTTGGTGAAGCACTGCACGTTCTCGGCGTAGCTGTCGTTCCACTGCATCGCCACCTCGACGGTGGTGCCCTGCTTCTCTGCCACCGCGTAGAACACGCGCGGATGCAGCACCGTCTTGCTGCGGTTCATGTACTCGACGAAGCCCTTGATGCCTCCGGAGTGGGCGAAATTCTCGCTCTTGCCGTCGCGCTGGTCGACCAGTTCGATCCTGACGCCGTTGTTCAGGAACGAAAGCTCGCGGATGCGCTTGGCCAGCACATCGTAGTGGTAGTCGATGCGCAGGAAGGTCTCGATCGAGGCCATGAAATGCACCTCGGTCCCGCGCAGGCTGGTGGGGCCGGTCACGCCCAGCGGCGCGACCGCCTCGCCGCGCCGGAACTCCATCTGGTGGATCTTGCCGTTGCGGAAGATGCGCAGCTTGAGCCAGTCCGACAGCGCGTTGACCACCGATACGCCGACACCGTGAAGGCCGCCGGAGACCTTGTAGCTGTTTTGGTCGAACTTGCCGCCCGCGTGCAACTCGGTCATCACAATCTCGGCTGCGGACCGCTTCGCCTCGTCGTCGTCCTTGATGTCGGTCGGGATGCCCCTGCCGTTATCGATGATGGAGATCGAGCTGTCGGCGTGGATCACCACCCGGATGTCGTCGCAATGGCCGGCCAGCGCCTCGTCGATGGCGTTGTCCAGCACTTCGAACACCATGTGATGCAGACCGCTGCCATCGGAGGTGTCGCCGATGTACATCCCCGGCCGCTTGCGCACGGCTTCGAGGCCCTTCAGGACCTGGATGCTGTCGGAGTTGTATTCCTGCGGATCGGGTAAGGACTTGGGTTGCGCTGGGCTCATTCGTACCGTCGTTTCCTGCAGTTACGGCCGAAAATCGGGTGGCTCTGCCGCCGATTTTCGGGAAGCTGGTCCGGCCGAAAGTAGCTTTTAACTTTCGGCGGTGGCGTCAGATGCGCATCGGCATCACGACGTACTTGTAGTCGTCGCGGCCGGGAAGGGTCACCAACGCGCTCGAGTTGGCGTCACCGAAAGCGAGGTTCACTCGTTCATTCGAAAGGTTGCCAAGCACGTCGAGCAGATAGGTGATGTTGAAACCGATGTCAAGGCTCTCGCCCTGGTAGGGGACTTCGATCTCCTCCTCGGCTTCCTCGTGTTCGGCGTTGGTGCAGATAATTCGAAGTTGCCCATCGGCGAGCACCAGCCGCACCCCGCGAAACTTTTCGTTCGAGAGGATCGCGGCGCGCTGCAACGCGGACAGCAGTTCCGCACGATCGAGTTCGAGCAGCTTGCCGTGACCGGTGGGGATCACGCGGTTGTAATCGGGAAACTTACCGTCGACGACCTTGGAGACCAGCTCGACGTTGGCGAAGCGGAAACGGACCTGGTTGGCGAGGATGTCGATAGTCACCGGGTCTTCGGACTCGCCAAGCAGCTTGCCGAGTTCGAGGACCGTCTTGCGCGGCAGGATCACTTCCTGGCGCGCGTAGTCGCCGGACACTGCCAGGCTCGCCCACGACAGCCGGTGGCCGTCGGTCGCGACCGCCTGCAGCGAGGCCTTGTCGATCACCAGCAGCATGCCATTCAGGTAATAGCGAATGTCCTGCTGCGCCATCGCGAACTCGACACGTTTGAGCAGCGCCCGCAGGTCCTTCTGGGGCAGCGATAGCGTTTGCAACTGCTCGGTTCCGAGACTGATGCGCGGGTAATCACCCGCTGCCATCGTCTGCAGATTGAAGCGCGACCGGCCCGCGCGCACCGTCATCTTACTGCCCGAAGTATCCACGGTCAGCTTGGCATCATCGGGAAGCGCCCGTAGCAGGTCCTGCAACTTACGGGCTGCAACGGTGGTGGCTTGGCCATCCTTGGCCGAAAGATTCGCGACCGCGGTGATCTGCATTTCCAGATCGGTTGCGGTCACGTACAGCTGGCCATCCTTCGGTTCCAGAAGGACGTTGGCCAGGATCGGCAACGTGTGCCGTCGCTCGACGATTCCGGCAACAGCCTGCAACGGCTTCAGCAAGGCATCGCGGTCGACTTGTTTTAGTTGCATTTCAAACCATAAGAACGATGATGAAGCGGCCCTAAACGCGGGATCATCTGGAAAAAGGCTTGCCGATCAGGCGCTCCGGTCGTTTGCAATCCCCGTATAAGCGCGGGGAAGGCTGTGGATGCTTTGGGGGCGGATCCGCAGGCGAAAAAATACCCGGCTCAACTCACAAATTGTACTACGGAAACGACCCTGTTTTCCAGCCGCGTGGAGGAGGTTGACGTGGTGACTTCGAGGCTCCCCGAGGCGCCTGACGGCTGGCAGAGAATGACCCCCTGAAAAGCAGATCCCGCGCTTCGCTCTGGATGACAGCCGTTGGCTGTCAGTTGCGCAGCACCTGAAGCATGAAACTGACGTCGCGGTTGATCTCTGGATGGGTGTCCCGGAGCTTGGCAATGGTGCGACAGGCGTGCAGAACGGTAGTGTGGTCGCGCCCGCCGAAATTGCTGCCGATCTCCGGCAGCGACATCTGGGTCAGCTCCTTGGCCAGCGCCATCGCGACCTGCCGCGGGCGCGCCACCGCGCGCGTGCGCCTCTTGCTGTGCATGTCCGTCACCCGGATCTTGTAGTACTCGGCGACGGTCTTCTGGATGTTCTCGATGCTGATCTGCCGGTTCTGCACCGCGAGCACGTCTTTGAGCGCTTCCTTGGCGGTGGCGAGCGACATCTCGTGGCTGTGGAAGCTGGTGTAGGCGATCACCCGCTTCAGCGCGCCTTCGAGTTCGCGCACGTTGCTCCGCACGTGCTTGGCAATGAAGAACGCGATCTGCTCGTCGATGCGAACCCGTGACTGCGCCGCCTTGGCGAGCAGGATCGCGACACGCATCTCGATCTCCGGCGGATCGAGCGCGACGGTGAGGCCCCAGCCAAAGCGCGAGATCAGCCGTTCCTCGATGCCTTCCATCTCGCGGGGATACTTGTCGCAGGTGATCACCACCTGCTTGTGGGCCTCGATCATGGTGTTGAACAGGTAGAAAAACTCCTCCTGGGTGCGGGTCTTGCCGCCGAGGAACTGGATGTCGTCGATCAGCAGCAGGTCGAGCGAGCGGTAGTAGCGCTTGAATTCCTCGAAACCCTTGTGCTGGTAGGCGCGGACCACGTCGGCGATGTAGGACTCGGCGTGGATGTAGCGGATCTTGGCCCCGGGGTTCTGCGCGTAGATATGGTTGCCGATGGCCTGGATCAGGTGAGTCTTGCCGAGCCCCGTGCCCCCGTAGACGAACAGCGGGTTGTACGAGGTCGGATGCTCGGCCACCTGCAGCCCCGCCGCACGAGCGAGCTGATTCGCCTTGCCGGTGACGAAGGTATCGAAGCACAGCGCCGGATTGAGGCTCGACGGATCAATGCGGCGGCCCAGCGACGTCGACATCTCGTTCGCCGGCCGTGCCGGCTTGGGCGGCGTCACCGACGCCAGGGTTGCCAGGGGCGGTTGCGTGAGCGCAATCGCCTCGAAAGCGGCGCGCTGATCGAGCGATGCCGGCGATTCAGGCGCCGAGGCGACCGCAAATTCCAGCGCCAGCGGCGCGCCGGCGATTTCCCGCAGCAAGGCCTCGATCCGCGAGCCGAAACGCTCGCGAACCCACTGCAGGACAAAGCGGTTGGGGGCGAGCAGGCGCACGCGATCCCCCTCGCGCTCGCAATCGAGCGGCTGGATCCAGGTCGAAAACTGTTGCGGAGAGAGTTCGCGCTCGAAAGTCGCGAGGCACGCTGCCCATGGGGCGGCCGGGTCGGGCGAGGCAGCGACGTGTTTTTCCAAGGGGAAACCAGGTTGGGCGGCTCATGGGCCGCGCGCTTGTTGGAGGGGCGAAAAAGGGGTGTCGTGGACGGCGTTCCGCGCGCTGGACACCCTTCGAGTTATGCACATTCTAGGGCCGCGAAGCAATCTTATCCACAGCACAACAGCGCAAAAATCCGCTCGGAGGGCAGAGCGGGATGCGTGCAAGGGCCACGCGGAAGTGATCGCTCGCATCCCGGCGGCAAGTCGGGCTCCCCCTTCGTCGGGTTGACAACAGGCGATGCAAAATGCTCTAATCAAAGGCTTTTCCCAATTCAAACCCAAGTTCGGGGCGCCCCATGAAACGCACCTATCAACCTTCAAAGATCCGCCGCGCGCGGACCCATGGTTTTCGCGCCCGGATGAAGACCGTCGGCGGGCGCAAGGTGCTGTCTGCGCGCCGCGCCAAGGGTCGCGCGCGCCTGTCGGTCTGATCGCTGAAGCGCTCGCCGCCTCGCGTCCCGACGCCATGCCCGCCGCGCCAGCCGCCGGCGGAGCAGCCAAGCTGCGCGGGGTCGGATCCCGGGCGCGGCGGCTGACCGGCGCCGGCTCCTTCGAGACGGTCTTCGTTAACGGAACGCGCCGCGAAGGGCGCTACGTGCAAATCATCATTGCGCCCGCCGCTCGCAGCGTGGGCCGCGCCGGTTTTGTCGTCGGCCGCAAGGCGTTGCGCCGCGCCATCGACCGTAATCGCCTCAAGCGCCTGCTGCGCGAATTTCTGCGCGCCGCCAAGAGCCGCATCGTCGACGTCGATCTCGTGATCCGATTGAAGCACCCGATCAAGCCCGAGGCGGTGTCGCAGGCCGCGGCCGAAGCCTGTGTGCTGATCACCCAGGCGGTCGACGCGCGAGCGGGTGCTGCGAATATGCCGCAACCCAGGCCTTGACCGCACCATGAGACAGGTCCTTGTCTTGGCGATTCGCGGCTACCAGTATGCGATTCGCCCGATGATCGGCGCGAACTGCCGCTTCTATCCGAGTTGCTCCGACTACGCGTGCGAAGCGCTCGAACGCCACGGCGCGGGGCGCGGCAGCTGGCTCGCCGTCAAGCGGATTGCGAAGTGCCATCCCTACCATCCCGGCGGTTTCGATCCGGTTCCCGACTCGGCGGGTGAGACCCGCCCGCTGTCGGAACGCCTCGACCGCGCCTGATCTTTTTGGCCTTCCATGGACACGCAACGCCTGATTCTCTTTCTCGTGTTTTCGTTCTCGCTGATGTTCTTGTGGGAGGCGTGGCAGAAAAACGCGAATCCGCCGCCGCCCCCCGCCAAAACCTCCTCGGCCGTACCGACGCCTGCGCAAAGGCCCGCAGACGTTCCGAGCGTTACGCCTGCTGGCACACCGCCTGCCGCGGCGACAGCCATTCCGGGCGTGCCGCCGTCTGCCGCGACGCAGGCGCAAGCCGCCCGGGGCGAGCAGGTCACCGTCAAGACCGATCTGTACACCGCGACCATCGACGCGGTCGGCGGCGTGATCAGCCAGGTCGCGCTGGCGAAGCATCGCGACGCCACCGACCCCAACAAGCCCTATCTGGTGCTGCAGCGTGGCGAAGCGATCTCGCTCGCGCAGGCGGGACTGCTCGGCGAGGGCCTGCCGAACCATCGCACTCCCTATCGCGTGCTGACCGCGCCGCGCGAACTGGCGCCGGGCGCCGACAAGCTGGAACTCAAGCTCGAGGCAACGGCCACGAACGGCAATCCGGTGGTGCAGACGCTGACCTTCCGCCGCGGCAGCTACGTCATCGACGCAACCTTCGAAATGCGCAACGCGACCGATCAGCCGGTCGCGCCCTTCGCCTATTTCCAGCTGACCCGCGACACCAAGACCGCGCTGCCGCAGAGTTCGTGGACCCCGATCGCGTACACCGGGCCGGTGATCTACGACGAGGCCGACAAGTTCAAGAAGATTGAGTTCGGCGAAATCGACAAGCTCGCGGCCGACCCGAAGCGGAAGCTGCCGTTCACCGCGAAGACGGACAACGGCTGGGTCGGCATGATCGAGCACTACTTCGTGAATGCCTGGCTGCCGCCCACCGAGCAGAAGAGCGAGCGCGAGTTCTACGTTCGCAAGCTCGATAACGGCCTGTACTCGGCCGGGTTGATCGTGCCAATGGGCGCCGTCGCACCCGGAGCGACCGGGTCGACCACCGTGCGCCTGTATTCGGGACCGCAGGAGCAGGACCTCATCGGCGCGCTGGCGCCGGGCTTTGACCTGGTCGTCGATTACGGGATCTTCACGGTCCTGGCGGCTCCGCTGTTCTGGCTCTTAAAGTGGCTGCACGGGTGGATCGGCAACTGGGGCTGGGCGATCATCGTGATGACCATTCTGATCAAGGGGGCGTTCTATCCGCTCAACGCCGCTGCCGCGCGCTCGATGGCGAAGATGAAGATCGTCGGCCCGAAGATGAAGGCGATGCAGGAGCAATACGCGAACGACAAGCAACAACTGCAGATGAGGATGATGGAGTTCTACAAGCAGGAGAAGATCAACCCGCTCGGCGGGTGCCTGCCAATCCTGGTGCAGATCCCGGTGTTCATCGCGCTGTACTGGGTGCTGCTGTCCGCGGTCGAGCTCCGCTACGCGCCGTGGGTCGGCTACATCAAGGACCTCTCCGCGCCTGACCCTTATTACGTGCTGCCGGTCGTGTACGCGATTACCGCGTACTTGCAGGTGAAGCTGTCGCCGACGCCGATCACCGATCCGATGCAGGCCAAGGTCATGCAGATCATGCCGGTCGCGTTCTCGGTGCTGTTCATCGTCTTCCCGTCGGGTCTGGTGCTGTACTGGCTGGTGAACAACACGCTGCAGATCGGGCAGCAATGGCAGATGAACCGGATGCTGGAGAAGGAAGCGGCGCTCACCGCCGCGAAGAAGCGCTAGCGCGATGACGCTTGTGCGGCTGCTGCATCTGGCGCCGTTAGCGCTTGCGGCAGGCCTCGCGACGGCCCCGGCTCGCGCGCAGTTCGCGCAAGTCGACCTCGACACGCCGTTCGTGACCACGCCAGCCAACGTCGTCGGCGTGATGCTGGATCTGGCCAGGGTCCGCCCCGGCGAGCGGCTGATCGATCTCGGCAGCGGGGACGGCCGCATCGTGATCGAGGCCGCTAAGCGCGGCGCGAACGCGCTGGGCGTGGAGATCGACCCTGGCCTCGTCGAGCGCAGCCGCGAGCTCGCGCAGCGCGCGGGGGTGGCGGCGTTGGCGCGCTTTGTCACCCAGGATCTGTTCGAGACCGATTTCTCCGGCGCGGACGTGATCACGATGTATTTGTTGCCGGACGTCAACGCGAAGCTCAGCCCGAAGCTGTTCGCGACGCTCAAACCCGGCACGCGGATCGTGTCGCACGACTACGATCTCGGCGGATGGCCGCCGGACGCGAGCCTCGAGGTGGACGCGCCCGACAAGCCGGTCAGTCGCGACAAGCGCAGCAGGATCTTCTACTGGCTCGTCCCGGCGAAAATCGACGGGCGCTGGCAGGGGCAGGGCGCGGGCGCTCCGGTGCAGTTCGAGTTCGCGCAGCAATTCCAGCGGGTCTCGGGCACAGTGCACTGGGCGGGGCACGCGTATGCGTTTGCCGGCAAGAACATCGAAGGCGAACGACTGGCGATCAGAATCGACTCGCCCGGGCGAGCGTCGCTCGCGCTGGATCTCAAGGCAAGCGACGGCGTGCTCGCGGGGCAGTTACGCGAAGGCGATCGCGCCCCGGTCACCGTGCAGGCGCGACGCTAGCTGCAAGCGGGGCCCGTCGTGTGGCCGGCGCATGCGTCCTTTGGCGTCGATCGCCCCGCGGTAAGCTAGCCGCGTGAACGTACGCCCGCCCGCGGCACCCGCACCCTACCTGATCGCTGCCATCGCGTCGCCGCCCGGCCGCGGCGGTGTGGGGATCGTCCGCGCGTCCGGCGCGAACCTCGACGCGCTGATCGACGGCATCGTCGGACGCACCTTGGCGCCGCGCGTCGCAACGCTCGCGACATTTCGCGGCGCGCAGGGCGAGCCACTCGACCACGGCCTGGCGCTGCTGTTTCCGGCGCCGGCGTCGTATACCGGCGAGAGCGTGCTCGAATTGCACGGTCATGGCAGTCCGGTCGGCCTGCGGCTGCTGCTCGCGCGCTGCGTCGAGCTGGGCGCGCGCCTCGCCGAGCCCGGCGAATTCACCAAACGCGCGTTCCTCAACGGCAAACTCGACCTTGCGCAGGCCGAGAGCGTGGCCGACCTCATCGACGCCGCCACGTCGACCGCCGCGCGCGCGGCGGCGCGCTCGCTTTCCGGTGAATTCTCGCGCGAGGTGCACGCGCTGGTCGAGGACCTGACGACGCTGCGCATGTACACCGAAGCGACGCTGGACTTTCCCGACGAGGACATCGACTTCATCCGCGCTTCGGACTCCGCCGGCAAGCTCGCTGCGATCCGCGCGCGCCTGGACGCGATCCTCGCGCGGGCCACGGCCGGAGCGCGGCTTTCGGCGGGCTTGTCCGTCGCGCTGGTCGGACGGCCCAACGTCGGCAAGTCGAGCCTGCTCAACCGGCTGGTCCGCGAGGATGCGGCGATCGTCACGCCGATCGCCGGCACCACGCGCGACACCGTCGAACGCCAGGTCGAGATCGCCGGCATTCCACTGACGGTGACCGACACTGCGGGACTTCGCGAAACCGGCGACGCCGTCGAACGGATCGGGATCGCGCGAACCTGGGCGGCGGTCGAACGCGCCGACCTGGTCGTCGTGCTCGTCGATGCGCGGGAAGCGGCCGATGCGTTGCACGCCGACGACGCAGCGATCCTGTCGCGCCTGCCGCCCGCGCTGCCGCGGCTGGTCGCGCACAACAAATCGGATCTCGCCGGGCTGGGGCCGCGCGTGGAGCAACGCAGCGGCGTCAAGCACCTGTGGCTGTCGGCGCTGACCGGTGCGGGGCTCGACCTGCTGGAGCACGAGGTGCTGGCGGCGGCAGGCGTGGAACAGGCGGGGGAAGACGCGTTCATCGCCCGCGAGCGCCATCTGCTCGCGTTGCGCGGTGCACAGGTGCATCTTGCCGCTGCCGCGGTACATCTCGGTGCCTCGGCGCCTCCCCTCGAGCTGTACGCCGAAGAGCTGCGCGAGGCTCAGAACGCGCTGTCGGCGATCACCGGGGAGTTCACCGCCGACGACCTGCTGGGGGTCATCTTTTCGCGCTTCTGCATCGGCAAGTAGGCGCGGCACGCCATGAATCCCGTCCTGTCAGGCGTCACCGTGATCGACGTCACCAACGTGCTCGCGGGACCGTTCGCGTGCTACCAGCTCGCCTGCCTCGGCGCCCGCGTGATCAAGGTGGAGAGCGCGCAAGGCGATCTCGCGCGAAAGCTCGGCGCCGATCCCGCGTTCGCGGCGGCCGGCATGGGCATCTCGTTCCTGGCGGTCAACGCGGGCAAGGAATCGATCGCGCTGGACCTGAAGCACCCCGACGGCAAGGCGGTGTTCCGGCGACTGGTGCAGCGCGCCGACGCGGTGGTCGAGAACTTCAGGCCGGGCGTCATGACACGGCTCGGGCTCGACTATCCCGCGCTCAGGACGCTGCGGCCGGCACTGGTCTATTGCGCCATTTCCGGCTTCGGCCAGCGCGGTCCGTTCGCCGATCGTCCCGCCTACGACCAGATCATCCAGGGATTGTCGGGAGTGATGAGCGTGACCGGCGACGCGCGCTCGGCACCGCTCAGGGTCGGCTATCCAGTCTCAGACACGATCGGGGGCCTGACTGCTGCGTTCGCGATCTGTGCCGCGCTGCTGCGCGCGCGCTCCAGCGGCGAAGGCGGCGAAGTGGACGTGTCCATGCTCGACGCGACGCTGGCGACGATGGGCTGGGTCGTCTCCAACTACCTCAACGCCGGTGTCGTGCCGAAACCGATGGGCAACGACAATTTCACCGCCGCGCCGTCGGGAACCTTCGCGACCGGCGACGGACTGCTCAACATCGCCGCCAACGAAGAGCGTCAGTTCGAAGCGCTGCTGCGAGTTCTCGGCGCGCAGAAGCTTGCCAGCGATCCGCGCTTCGCGGAGCGCGAAGCGCGCAAGCGCAACCGTGCGGCGCTCACTGAGGCGCTCGAGACGCGGTTGGCCGCGAAGGATGCCGCGACCTGGGAAGCCCTGCTGATCGACGCCGGCGTGCCGGCCGGTCGGGTGCTTGGCGTTCCCGACATTCTCGAACACCCGCACAGCGTTGCCGGCGGACTGATCGGCAACTACCCGGATGTCCCCGGCGTACCGAAGGCAGTACGCGTGGGCAAACCAGGCTTCCGGATCGACGGCACCCGGCCGGAAGCGAAGCGCCGGCCGCCGGTGCTTTCCGAGCATCGCGACGCGCTGCTGGAGGAGTTGGGCTACGACACAGCCGAGCGGGCATCGTTGCTCGCCTCAGGCGCGGTGCGCTAGCCACGCCCTAGGAAAGAGTGTGTCAATCCGAGGTACGAGGAAGCTGCCGTTGGCGACCGGTTGATCTCGTTGAAAAGCAGATCCCTCGGCGGGCTCGGGATGACACCGGTGTATCGTAGCGGCGGTTCTTGGCCGCGCGGGACACGCGCTGCGGCGAAGGCAATCCATCCCGCGACGGCGCCCGGCGACCGGGCGACGAGGGTCAGGCGTGAACGTGGTCACCGAGGAGGTTCGATGAACAGCAATCGTTGGATGCGCGCGGCGTTTGGTGCCGTGCTGATGGTCGCAGCGGGCAGCGCGCTCGCGCTGGACCAGGCCAAGATCATGATCCCGGCGGGGCCGGGCGGCGGCTTCGACCAGACCGGGCGCAACCTCGCGGTCGCGATGCAGGCGGCCGGCAGCATAAAGAGCGCGCAGTTCGAGAACAAGGGCGGTGCCGGCGGCGCGATCGGGCTCGCGCAGTTCGTCAATACCAGCAAGGGCGATCCGAGCGCCATTTTCGTCTCCGGCTTCGTCACGGTCGGCGCCACGGCGATGAACAAGTCGCCGGTCACGCTGGCCAACGTCACGCCGCTCGCACGCGTCACCGCCGAAGCCGATGCGATCGTCGTTCCGGCGAATTCGCCGTACAAGACCATGAAGGATCTGGTCGCGGCGATGAAGGCCAATATCGGCAGTGTGGCGTTCGCGGGAGGGTCGGCCGGGGGGGTGGATCACATCCTCGTTGCGCTGGTCGCGAAGGATGCCGGGCTCGACCCGGCCAAGGTCAACTACGTGCCGTTCACCAGCGGCGCGGAAGCGATCGCCGCGGTCCTGGGCGGCAGCGTCGCCGCGGGCGTTTCCGGCTACGGCGAGTTCGCGCAGCACATCAAGTCCGGGCGGGTGCGCGCGCTGGCCACGTCCGGACCCGCGCGCGTGACCGGCAGCGACATTCCGACGCTGAAGGAGCAGGGAATCAATGTCGAACTGGTCAACTGGCGCGGCCTGTTCGGCGCCCCGGGCATCACGCCGGCGCAGACCAAGGAACTGATCGCGGCCATCGAAGCCGGCGTCGCCAACGCCAAATGGAAGGAAACCCTGGAAAAGCTCGACTGGGCGCCCTACTACCTAGCCGGGGACGCGTTCAAGAGCTTCGTCGATGCGGAGCAGGTGCGCGCTCACGGCGTGCTGGACAGCCTGGGGCTAATCAAGAAGTAGCCACGCGGTCGTTCCCGCGAACGCGGTAACGACAAGATCAGGGGAACCGCACGTGGCGACATTGCCGGCGGGCACGCGGATCCATCGCGATCGGGCCCAGCTCGCGATTTCGGCGCTTGTCATCGCGCTGGCGGCTTTCGTGTTCTGGCAGTCGCAGCTCATTCCCGCCGACGGCGGCTACTCGGCGATCGGTCCCCGATTCACGCCGCTGATCATCGCTGCCGGGCTGCTGGTTACCGGGTTGATGATGCTGCGCCAGGCGCTCACCGCCGGGGGCTGGAGGGGCATGGAAGGCGCCGAGCCGGCGGAGCGATTCTACCCGCCGGCGTTCCTGTGGATCGTCGGCGGCCTCGCGCTGCACATGATCGTGATCGGCCAGGCCGGATTCACGCTCGCGTCCACGATGCTGTTCACGCTGGTCGCGCGCGGCTTCGGCAGCCAGCGTGTCGTGCACGATGCGGTAATCGGCTTCATGCTCGCCGCCGCGGTGTTCCTGTTTTTCACGCGCGTCCTCAACCTCGCGCTCCCCGCGAGCCCGCTTGGTCTGATCTGATCCGCCCGCGATGGAGGCACTGCAGAGTCTTAGCGAAGGATTCCGCATCGCGCTGACGATGCAGAACCTGACCTGGGCGCTGGTGGGCTGCGCGCTGGGCACCGCGGTGGGCGTGCTGCCGGGCGTGGGTCCGGCGGTGACCATCGCGCTGCTGCTGCCGCTCACCACCAAGCTCGAACCGACCTCGGCGCTGATCATGTTCTGCGGCGTCTACTATGGCGCGATGTACGGCGGTTCGACCACCTCGATCCTGCTCAACTCGCCGGGCGAGTCCGCGTCGATCGCGACCACGCTCGAGGGCAACCAGATGGCCAAGCGCGGCCGCGCCGGCGCCGCGCTGGCGACCGCAGCGCTGGGCTCGTTCGTGGCGGGATCGATCGCTACGATCGTGGTCACGCTGTTCGCGCCGATCGTCGCCGAGTGGGGCCTGCAGTTCGGCCCGGCCGAAAAATTCGCGCTGATGCTGCTCGCGTTCACGACCATATCGGCGCTGCTCGGGTCGTCGGCGCTGCGTGGCTTTGCAGCGCTGCTCATTGGCCTGTTCATCGGCATGATCGGGCTGGATGGGCTGTCCGGCCAGATCCGCTTCGCGATGGGCATCCAGGAATTGTTCGACGGCATCGACGTCGTCGTGGTCGCCGTCGGCCTGTTCGCAGTCGGCGAGACGCTGTATGTCGCCAGCCACCAGCACACCGTCCACGAGACGGTCGAGCGGATCAAGGGCGCGATCGTGATGTCGGCGCAGGACTTCAAGCGCTCGATCATGCCGTGGCTGCGCGGCACCGCCTTCGGCATCCCGTTCGGTGCGATGCCCGCGGGCGGCGCCGAGATCCCGACCTTTCTGTCCTACGCCGCCGAAAAGAAATTGACCAGGTATCCGGACGAGTTCGGCAAGGGCGCGATCGAAGGCGTCGCCGGGCCGGAAGCGGCCAACAACGCGTCGGTGACGACGGCGCTGATACCGCTGCTGACGCTCGGGCTGCCGACTTCCGCCACCGCGGCGATCATCCTGACCGGTTTCCAGCAATACGGCATTCAGCCGGGACCGCTGCTGTTCACCACCCAGGCGGAGCTGGTGTGGGGCCTGATCGCGAGCCTCTACATCGGCAACGTGATGCTGCTGGTGCTGAATCTTCCCATGGCGGGGATGTGGGCGCGCCTGCTGACGATTCCGCGGCCGCTGCTGTACGCGGGCATCCTGATCTTCGCCACGATCGGCGCCTACGGCATGCGCCAGTCCTGGTTCGACCTGCTGCTGCTGCTGATCTTCGGCTTGCTCGGTTACGCGATGCGGCGCTGGGATTTCCCGGTTGCGCCAGTCCTGGTCGGCATGATCCTGGGTCCGCGCGCCGACACCGAACTGCGTCGCGCGCTGCAGATCAGCCAAAGCGACTTCTCGGTCTTTCTCACCCGGCCGGTAGCTTGCACGCTGATCGTGCTCTCGATCCTGCTGGTGGCGGTGCCGGCCTGGCTGCGTTGGCGGAAGTCACGGCGCGGGGTCGCCATCGCTGGCTAGTGTCCTGAGTCAGGGATTCGTTGAAGAATATTCACCATCTGCGATTTGCACAACGAATTTCTGACTCGGGACGCTAAGGTCCGGAGCATCGCGTTGACGCTGGCTCTGGCGGTTGCCGCCGGAGCACTATGCGCTTGGCTCGCCACTCCCATTCCGTGGATGCTCGGTCCGCTGTTCGCGACCGCGTCGCTGCGCGTCGTCGGCATTGATGCGCGCGCCTTGCCGGGCGCTCGCTATCTGGGCCAGTGGGTCATCGGCACGGCGCTGGGGCTGTACTTCACGGCGCCGGTGGTGCGCCAGACCATGGAGCTCTGGTACCTGCCGCTGGCCGGCGCGGTATTTGCGACAGCGATCGGCTATGTCTCGGGCGCGGCGCTGGCCAGGTTCGGCGATGTCGATTTCACAACTGCGCTGTTTGCCAGCGTACCGGGCGGCGCTTCGGAGATGGCAACGCTTGGCGAGCGCTTCGGGGCGAGCAGCGATCGCGTTGCCGCCGCCCAGAGCCTGCGCATTCTGCTGGTGGTTGCGATCGTGCCGGCGGGGTTCACGCTGGCCGGCATCCACGGCAGCGACGCGTTCGTCCCCGGTGCGACGCAATTCGATGTCGGCGGGTTGGTGCTGCTCATGGCATCGACGCTGGCGGGTGCGCTGGTCGCGCACGCGCTCAAGGTGCCCAACGCGTTCGTATTGGGAGCCTTGCTCGTGGTGATCCCGCTGACGGCCCTCGAGGTCCATTGGTCGGCGATGCCTGCGAGCGTGTCTGCCGCGGGGCAGCTATTGATCGGGTGCGCGCTGGGCGCGCGCTTCGAGCGCGATTTTCTGCGCGGAGCGCCGCGTTTCGTGGTGGCGGTGGTGGCGACGGTGCTGCTGTCGATCGTGCTGGCGACCCTGTTCGGGCTGGTGTTGGCGTGGGCGAGCGGCCAGAATGTCGCGACGCTGATACTCGGCATGGCGCCGGGCGGCATCGCTGAAATGACGATCACCGCGCTGGCGCTCAAGATCGGCGTGCCGCTGGTCACCGCGATGCATGTCACCCGGCTGGTGATCCTGCTCGTTTCCACCGGCCCGGTGTTCGCGTACGCGCGGAGCTGGACCGGGAAAGGCCCGCGATGAGCTGGGATCCGACCCGGTATCTGCAGTACGAGGATGCGCGACTGAGGCCCGCGCTTGACCTGCTCGCACGGATACCGCTAGTCTCGCCGCGGCAGGTTGTCGATCTGGGTTGCGGCGCCGGAAATGTCGCGCAGTGGCTTGCCCGGCGCTGGCCGGAGTCGCGCGTGCTCGGCGTCGATGGTGACGCCGCGATGCTGGCGAAAGCGCGCGCAGCAACCCCGCTGAATCGGCGCAACTGTGCTGGATGCAGGCCGACAGCGGCGCGTGGCGACCGGAAGCGCCGCCAGACCTTGTCTACAGCAACGCGGCGCTGCATTGGCTGGATGATCACGCCATGCTATTCCCGCGGCTGCTGGGCGAGGTTGCGCCGGGCGGGGCGCTGGCGGTGCAGATGCCGGACAATTTCCACGCGCCTTCGCATGCGCTGCTGTCCGAGACTGCGCGGTTGGCGCGCTGGCACGATCGCCTCGCGGCGATTTCGCGCCCGATCCCCGTCGCATCACCGGCCCAGTATCACGCATGGCTGGCGCCGCAGGCGCCCACCCAGGACCTTTGGCGCACCGAGTATCTGCAACTCCTCGCGGCTCGCGACGATGGCGAACACCCGGTGGTCGCGTGGCAGCGCGGGTCCGCGCTGATTCCCTTTCTCGCGGCGCTGGAGGAGGGCGCGCGTGCGGCGTTCGTCGCCGACTACGCTGCGCAAATCGAGCGCGCCTATCCGCGCCGCGCCGACGGCTCCGTGCTGTTTCCGTTCCGGCGCATTTTCATCGTGGCGACCCGGTAGTCCCGCGTTCGCCCTCGTGCGCCGGCCCGTTCCCGAGGTCTGGCGCGCGGTTGTAGCGTTCATGCAGATCGACCGGACGGGTCGGACGCTTCCTGGCGCCGCGCAGGTTCAGCATTTCGACCAGCACCGAGAACGCCATCGCGAAGTAGATGTAGCCCTTTGGCACTGGGTGGTCGAAGCCTTCGGCGATCAACGCGATGCCGATCACGAACAGGAACGCCAGCGCCAGCATCTTCACCGTCGGGTGCGCCGACACGAAGCGCCCGATCGGCGCCGCGAACAGCAGCATCAGCGCGACCGACAGGATCACCGCGGCGACCATGATCGGGATCTCGTTGACCATGCCGACCGCGGTGATGATCGAATCGAGCGAGAACACGAGGTCCACGATGATGATCTGGACGATGACTGCGGCGAAGGTCCCCTTGACCGCGCTGGATGCGTGGCCCTCCTCCCCCTCCATCAACTGGTGGATCTCCCCGGTGCTCTTCCAGATCAGAAACAGCCCGCCGAAGATCAGTATCAGGTCGCGGCCGGAGATCTGCTGGCCCAGCACGCTAAACAGCGGAAGAGTCAGCCCCACTAGCCACGCAAGCACCAGCAGCAGCCCGATGCGCATGAACATCGCGAGAAACAGGCCGAGGCGGCGAGTGAACTCGCGGCGTTCGGGGGGAAGCTTGTCGACCAGGATCGAGATGAAAATGATGTTGTCGATCCCGAGGACGAGCTCGAGCGCGGTGAGCGTCCCGAGCGCGACCCAGGCCTGCGGACTGGAAAGTAGTTCGATCATCGACGCCCCGCGAGGTTGTTTCGCTCGGCGCAGCAAGGCATGTCGGGAAGTTGTTGCGCTGTCATGTTTCGATCTTTCGTCGCGAGCGTGAATTCTGCACCATCCGGCGCCGGCGAAGTGTGGACGGAACGCAAATCGGTCAGGCCACTTGGCCGCTTGCTGGCAGACCGAGCTGCGGTTGGGTTGGTCGTCGAAGGCGTGCTAGATTACCGGGCTCGACCGACTGCAGACCGGGCGCTGCGGCGCGTAACACGCGCGGCAATCCGAAGCGAATGAATCATCCCGAATCGAACCACGTACTTGCGGCCTCCGTCGCCGCCCCGGCCTACGTCCGGCACCCGCGACTGCTTCGCTGGGTGCGCGAAGTCGCCTCGCTCACGCGGCCCGAGCGCATCGTGTGGTGCGATGGCAGCGAAGCGGAGTACCAGCGCATGTGCGGCGAGATGGTCGACTCCGGCATGCTGCGCAGGCTGAATCCCGCGAAGCGACCGGGCAGCTATCTGGCCCTGTCCGACCCGTCGGATGTCGCACGGGTCGAGGACCGCACCTTTATCTGCAGCGAGCGCGAAGCCGACGCGGGCCCCACCAACAACTGGCGGCCGCCGGCCGAGATGCGCGCCACACTCGACGCGGTGTTCGAAGGCGCGATGCGCGGGCGAACGATGTACGTCGTGCCGTTTTCGATGGGGCCGATCGGCAGCCCGATCGCGCACATCGGCGTCGAACTCACGGACAGCCCGTATGTCGTGGTCAGCATGCGAACGATGACCCGCATGGGCGCGGGGGTGTTCGACGTCCTCGGCAGCAATGGAGCCTTCGTTCCCTGCGTGCACAGCGTGGGCGCCCCGCTCGCGCCAGGGCAGGCCGATTCGCGCTGGCCCTGCAACCCGGACACCAAGTACATCGTCCACTACCCCGAGTCGCGCGAGATCTGGTCGTACGGGTCGGGCTACGGCGGCAACGCGCTGCTCGGCAAGAAGTGCTTCGCGCTCCGCATCGCTTCGGTGATGGGCCGCGAACAGGGCTGGCTCGCCGAGCACATGCTCATCCTCGCCGTGACCACCCCCGAGGGGCACAAGCATCACGTCGCCGCGGCGTTCCCGAGCGCCTGCGGGAAGACCAATTTCGCGATGCTGATTCCGCCGAAGGCTTTCGCCGGCTGGAAGGTGACCACGATCGGCGAGGACATCGCCTGGATCAAGCCGCATGCGGACGGTCGCTTCCACGCGATCAATCCGGAAGCGGGCTTTTTCGGCGTTGCGCCCGGCACCTCGTACGAGTCGAATCCGAACGCGATGGAGTCGCTCAAGGCGAACGTGATTTTCACCAACGTCGCGCTGACCGACGACGGCGACGTGTGGTGGGAGGGGATGACACGCACGCCGCCGGCGCATCTGATCGACTGGCAGGGACGCGACTGGACGCCGGAGGATGGCCGGCAGGGTGCCAAGGCCGCGCATCCGAATGCGAGGTTCACCGTGGCGGCCTCGCAGTGCCCGTCGATCGACCCCGACTGGGAGGATCGCGCCGGTGTGCCGATCGACGCGTTCGTGTTCGGAGGCCGGCGCTCGGACACCGCCCCGCTGGTCGTCGAGGCGCGCTCCTGGGACGAAGGGGTCTACAAGGCTGCGACCATGGGCTCCGAAATGACCGCCGCTGCGGCAGGAACGATCGGCGTGGTCCGTCGCGACCCGTTCGCGATGCTGCCTTTCTGCGGCTACCACATCGGCGACTATTTCAAGCATTGGATCGCGATGGGCCGCCTGGTTGCGCATCCGCCGAAGATCTTCACGGTCAACTGGTTTCGCAAGGACGCCGACGGCCGATTCGTGTGGCCCGGATTCGGCGAGAACATGCGTGTCCTGCAGTGGATCGTGAGGCGCTGCGACGGCAGCGCGGACGCCGTCGAGACGCCGTTGGGCTGGATGCCCGGCTATGCCGATCTGGAGTGGTCGGGCCTGGAGTTCGGGCCGGACCGCTTTGCTGCCGCGAGCCACGTCGATCGCAGCGAATGGACCCGCGAGTTGGCGGCGCACGACGAACTGTTCGCCAAGCTGGGTTCGAGACAGCCGGCGGAGCTTGCCGCAGAGCGGGATCAACTCGCGCGCCGGTTGGGCATTTACGGGACAGTAAAGGCTCACTCCCCAGCAGTCTGAGCGCGCGACGACGGTGCCGCAGCGGCGGCACCAACCGTGCGCTCCGACCGGTCGGTCGGAGGCCTCGCGGCGGATCAGAGACGTCACCCCGGCCCGCCGCGCATCGGGCCTCGCGACCCTGTCTACCAGACCCCTGCCGGTTTCACGTGAAACGTCGGCCAACGGTCGTATTTGGGACGGCGGGGCCAATGGCGCATGGTTTCACGTGAAACCGGCGCCCGCGCCCGCCCCCTCTGTTCCTGTGCGTTTCAAGGTACAATCGAGACCCCCGGCAGTACTCGGTAACGAGCCAAAAATCTTCTAAAAATCATGCGCTTCCAGGATCGTTTCGAAGTAATCGTGATCGGTGGTGGGCACGCTGGCACCGAAGCCGCGCTCGCGTCCGCGCGCATGGGCCGCAACACACTGTTGCTCACCCACAGCATCGAGACGCTCGGGCAGATGTCCTGCAACCACTCGATCGGCGGCATCGGCAAAGGCCATCTGGTTCGGGAGGTCGACGCGCTGGGTGGCGCGATGGCGATTGCCACCGACGAGGCGGGCATCCAGTTCCGCACGCTCAATTCCAGCAAGGGTCCGGCGGTGCGGGCCACCCGCGCGCAGGCCGACCGTCTGCTCTACAAGGCCGCAATCAGGCAGCGCCTGGAAACTCAGCCGAATCTCACCCTGTTCCAGCAGGCGGTCGACGATCTGGTGGTCGTGGGCGATCGCGTCACCGGGGCCGTAACCCAGATCGGCCTGGTCTTCGAGGCCGACGCCATCGTGCTGACCGCCGGGACTTTCCTGTCCGGGCTGGTCCATGTCGGCCTGCAAAGCTACGAAGCGGGGCGCGCCGGCGAGCCTGCGGCCAAACGGCTCGGGGCGCGGCTCAAGGAACTCGCGCTACCGGTCGGCCGGCTCAAGACCGGGACGCCGCCACGGCTGGATGGCCGGACGATCGACTTCTCGGCGCTCGGCGTCCAGCCCGGGGACGACCCGGCGCCAGTGTTCTCGTTCCTGGGAACGCGGGACATGCATCCGCGTCAGTTGCCGTGCTGGATCACCCACACCAACCCGCGCACCCACGACATCATTCGGGCGGGCCTCGACCGCTCGCCGCTATTCACGGGCGTGATCCAGGGCGTGGGGCCCCGTTACTGCCCGTCGATCGAGGACAAGGTGGTGCGTTTCGCGGAGCGCAACGCCCACCAGATCTTCCTCGAGCCGGAGGGGCTTGGCACTCGGGAGATCTATCCGAACGGCATCTCGACGTCCCTGCCCTTTGACGTGCAGCTCGCCCTGGTGCGATCGATGAAGGGCTGCGAGCGCGCGCATATCCTGCGCCCCGGGTACTCGATCGAGTACGACTATTTCGACCCGCGTGCGCTCAAGGCGACGCTCGAGACCAAGTCGATCGCCGGGCTGTTTTTCGCCGGGCAGATCAATGGGACGACCGGGTACGAGGAAGCGGCCGCGCAGGGACTGCTTGCCGGCCTCAACGCGGCACGCTTCGCCCGGGGCGAGGAGGGTTGGTCGCCCCGGCGCGACGAGGCGTACCTGGGGGTATTGGTCGACGATCTCGTCACGCGGGGCGTTTCCGAGCCGTATCGCATGTTCACCTCCCGCGCCGAATACCGGCTGAAGCTCCGCGAGGACAACGCGGATCTGCGGCTGACCGGGCACGGGCGGCGACTTGGCCTGGTCGACGACGCCCGCTGGGACGCGTTCTCCCGCAAGCGGGAGGCGGTCGCGACCGAGATCGAACGCCTCAAGTCGACCTACCTGCGACCCGCAGATGTGCCGCAGACTGAGGCCGAGCGCGTACTGGGACAGGGCATAGACAGAGAGTATGCGCTTACTGACTTACTTCGGCGTCCGGGCGTTGGCTATGCCGGGCTGATGACGCTGCCGGGTGCGGGAAAGGCCGTGGCCGATGCCGCCGTGGCCGAACAGGTCGAGATCGCCACCAAGTACGCGGGCTACATCGAGCGGCAGGAAGACGAGGTCGAGCGCCACCGGGCGCTCGAAGACGCGCGATTGCCCGACGGGTTCGACTACCGCAGCGTACGCGGCCTCTCCAACGAAGTCGCGCAGAAGCTCAGCCAGCATCGACCCGAAACGCTCGGCCAGGCCGCGCGCATTTCCGGGGTCACGCCAGCCGCGATCTCGCTGCTGGTCGTGCATCTTCGTCGTTGGCCGGTCCAGGCCGCGAACGCGGCGTGAGCCAGGCCCTCGCCGACGCCGATCTTTGCGCCGCGCTCGACGCTGGGCTTGAAGCCACTTCGCTGCGGCTCGATACCGATGCGCGCGCCGCGCTGCTCGCCTACCTCGCGCTGCTGTCGAAATGGAACCGCACGTACAACCTCACGGCGATTCGCGAACCGGCGCGGATGCTCACCCATCACCTGCTCGACAGTCTCGCCGTGTTGCCCACGCTCGACGCGTTGATCGGCAACAGCGGCGTTTGCCGCGTGCTCGACGTCGGCAGCGGCGCCGGGTTGCCGGGACTGCCGATCGCAATCGCGCGTCCCGACTGGCAGGTGGTGATGCTGGATCCGGTGCACAAGAAGGCGGCGTTCATCGCGCAGGCGATCGCTGAACTTCGACTCGATAACGCGCAAGTAATGGCGGCCCGCGTCGAAGACTTTTCCGCTAGCGCGCCCTTCGACGTCGCGATCTCGCGCGCGTTTTCCGATCTTTGCACGTTCGCCGAAGCTTCGGTGAGGCATGTCGTTTCGCGCGGCTACCTGGTCGCAATGAAGGGCGTTCATCCCGACGAGGAACTGCGCGAGCTTCCCGCTGCGTTCGTCACGACCGCGACGGTACCGATCAAAGTCCCCGGTGTCGAAGGCGCGCGGCATCTGGTGGTGATGCAGCGCCGGCAACCCTCGTGATGACCGAAACCACCTACGCACAATCAGGCACTGCGGATCCGCTCGTGATCGACAACGCGCTGCGCATGCCGCCGAAGTCGCCTCGTATTATCGCGATTGCGAATCAGAAGGGCGGTGTCGGCAAGACCACCACGGCGGTCAACCTTGCGGCGAGCCTGGTCGCGATGAAGCGGCGCGTGCTGCTGATCGACCTCGATCCGCAGGGCAACGCGACCACCGGCGCAGGCATCGACAAGCGTGGACTCGAAAACTCCGTCTACCAGGTGCTGCTAGGCGAGCGGACCATCGCCGATGTACGCGTGGTGTCTCCGTCGGGAGGCTTCGACCTGGTCGGGTCGAACCGCGATCTCGCCGGCGCGGAAATCGAGCTGGTCGAGCTGCCCGAACGCGAGACGCGGCTCAAGGATGCACTGGCCGAGGCGCTCGCGCAGATGAAGAACGCCATTCACAAGGTGGCGCCCGATTACGACTTTATCCTGCTCGACTGCCCGCCGTCGCTATCGCTGCTCACGCTGAACGGGTTGTGCGCCGCCGACAGCGTGCTGATCCCGATGCAGTGCGAGTACTACGCGCTCGAGGGCCTGTCCGATCTCGTGCAGACCGTGAAGAAGGTTCGCGCGCACCTCAATCCCCGCCTCGAGATCGAGGGCCTGCTGCGCACCATGTACGACCCACGCAACACACTGGCGCAGAACGTCGCCGCCGAACTCGAACGGCACTTCGGCGACAAGCTCTACCGCACCATCGTGCCGCGCAACGTGCGGCTGGCCGAGGCGCCATCGCACGGTCTGCCAGCGCTCAAGCTGGAACCGCAATCGAAAGGCGCGCTGGCGTACCTGGCGCTGGCCGGTGAGTTGCTGCGCCGGGCCGAGGCGCGCGAAATCGCGGCGTCCGGCAATCGCAACGATGCAATCGAGGGACCTTCACCATCATGAGACCCAAAGGCCTGGGCCGCGGCCTCGACGCGCTGTTGTCGAGGTCCGACGATGCCGCGCCCTCCAAGGACGCGATGCAGACGATAGCGATCGACCGACTGCGGTCCGGCAAGTATCAGCCGCGAACCCGCATCGACGAAGCGTCGCTCGCCGAACTCGCCGCATCGATCAAGGCGCAGGGCGTGATGCAGCCGATCGTCGTGCGGCCCGTCGAAGGCGGTCGCTTCGAAATCGTCGCCGGCGAACGGCGCTGGCGTGCCGCGCAGTTGGCGGGGCTCGGCGAAATTCCGGTGATCGTGAAAGCGGTCAACGATCGTGATGCGCTGGCGATCGCGCTGATCGAGAACATCCAGCGCGAGGATCTCAATCCGCTGGAGGAGGCGCAGGGGCTGAGACGGCTCATCGACGAATTCGGCCTTACCCACGACGCCGCCGCCCTCGCGGTCGGCCGGTCGCGAAGCGCCGTCAGCAATCTGTTGCGGCTCACCCAGCTCGCGAAACCGGTGCAGGACTATCTGCTGGGCAATGCGCTCGAGATGGGGCACGCGCGCGCATTGCTCGCGCTGCCGGCCGCTCAGCAGACCTCGACGGCAGCGCTGGTTGTGGGCAGGAAGATGTCGGTGCGCGATACCGAACGGCTAGTCCATCGGCTGGTCGCACCCGACCGGCGATCGAAGGGCGCGCGGCCCGGGAAGGATGCCGACACCAAGCGTCTGGAATCCGACCTCGCGGACATGCTGGGCGCGAGCATTTCGATCGAACCCGGCCGCAAGGGCGCGGGGCGCATCGTGATCCGCTACGCGAGCCTAGAGCAGCTGGACGGCATCCTCGCCCGGATAGGGTCCGATCCCAGGTAGGCGGAAACCCCGGCGCCGATACGAGCGCGCTAGCCGAGCTGCTTGAGCATCGTCTCGGCGTCCGACACTTCGTACTTGCCCGGCGCCTCGATGTTAAGCGTTTTCACCACACCGTCCTCGACCAGCATCGAAAAGCGCTGGCAGCGCGTGCCCATGCCGCGCGCGTTGAGGTCGAGTTCGAGCCCGAGGTCGCGCGTGAACGCAGCACTGCCGTCGCCGAGCATGCGAACCTTGTCGCCGGACTTCTGCTCGCGCCCCCACGCGCCCATCACGAACGCGTCGTTGACCGACAGGCAGGCGATGGTATCGACGCCCTTGGCCTTCAGCTTGTCGTGGTTCGCGAGATAGCTCGGCACGTGCTTGGCCGAGCAGGTCGGGGTAAAGGCTCCTGGCAATCCGAATATCACGACCTTTTTCCCTTTGGTCAGATCTTCGACCTTGACCGGGTTAGGTCCGATCGAGCAACCGTCCTTCTCGACGTCGTAGAACTCCATCAGCGTCCCGGTGGGAAGCTTGTCGCCAATCTTGATCGTCATGAGCTGTCTCCGTGGTGAGTCGGTCGCCGGCGGGCGATTCAGCATGCACGCGCCGCCGAGGGGCGAGACTTTCGCAAGCCTAGCACTGCAATGCAACCCCGCGACCGATGCGGGCTTCTGCGATCGCTGATCCACGGGGTTGGCGCCACGTCGATTCGCACTTGCGGCGAGCGGGCGGCGAGCGTAGCGTTTCGCGCTTCGCCTACGGATGGAGCCACCATGCCGCGCACCCGAACCGCCGCCGCCCCCAAGCGTGGAGTGAGTCTGCTGATTGCAACCCGCAAGGGGCTGTGGACGCTTGCGAGCGATCCTTCGCGCCGAAGCTGGAAGATTGCCGGCCCCCACTTCCTCGGCCACATCGTCCATCACGCGGTCGCCGATCCGCGCGACGCCAAGAAGTTGCTCGCCGCGGCACGCACCGGGCACCTGGGGCCGACCGTATTCCGCTCGACCGATCGCGGGCGCAGCTGGACCGAGGCGAAGCAGCCCCCCGCGTTTCGAACCGGAGCGGAGCGCACCGTCGACCACACGTTCTGGCTGACCCCGGGCCATCCGTCGCAACCGGGTGTCTGGTACGCGGGAACCTCGCCACAGGGCCTGTTCAGGTCCGAAGATAGCGGCGCGACGTGGGCGGGCGTCGATGGATTCAACGAGCATCCGCAGCGCAAGGCCTGGTGCGGTGGCGACAAGGACGGCACGCCCGATGGCCCCAAGCTGCATTCGATCCTGATCGATCCGCGCGATCCGAAGCGCATGGTGATCGGGATGTCGAGCGGCGGCGTGTTCGAGTCGACGACCGCCGGGCGCGACTGGCGGCCGATCAATCGCGGGGTGCGCGCGGATTTCCTGCCCGACCCCAATCCCGAGTTCGGGCACGACCCGCACTGCGTGCGCTTCGCGGCCGGCAACCCTGATCGCCTCTACCAGCAGAACCACTGCGGCATTTACCGGCTCGATCGTCCGAATGAGGTCTGGACCGATCTTTCCGGCGGCATGCCGAAATCGGTGGGCGCGATCGGCTTTCCGATGGTGACGCACCCCACCGAAGCCGACACGCTGTGGGTGTTTCCCATGGACGGCAGCGACGTGTGGCCGCGGGTGTCGCCGGGCGGGCGTCCGGCGGCGTACCGGTCGCTCGACGGTGGACGCAGCTGGCGGCGGCAGGACGAGGGGTTTCCGAAAGCGCAGGCCTGGTGGACCGTCAAGCGTCAGGCGATGACCACCGATACGCGCGATCCCGCGGGGGTCTACTTCGGCACGACGCAGGGCGAAGTCTGGGGCAGTCGCGACGAAGGCCGGACCTGGCGCTGCATCGCCCGCGATCTCCCGCACATCTACGCCGTCGAGGCGGCGTAGCAGGCGCGCGGGATGGCGAGGAGCACGCACGAGGCGGCCGCGCTGGTGCGTGTGCGAATTGCGTCGCCGCTTCGTTCGTATACGGGCGGCGCTTCTGAGGTGACCATCGCCATACCGGTGCTGGCGCCCGAACTCCCGCCGACGCTGAGCGGTGTGCTCGCGGCGCTCGACCGCCGCTACCCGGGGCTGCGCTTCAGGATTATCGATGAGCAGGGTCGACTGCGCCCGCACATCAAGCTCTTCGTCGGGCTCGATCTGGTGCGCGACCTCGCCATGCCCGTACCTCGCGACGCCGATGTGATGATCGTCGCCGCGCTGTCGGGAGGGTGACAGAAGTCAGATGTCAGATGTCAGGGGCGCCTGCGATTCCGGTGGCCGCGCGTTGAGCGCGGATGGGCCGTCTCGATGAACACGGCATGGTCCCGGCGCTGAATGCGCCGCCCGGGAGACACCAACATCCCTGACATCTGACATCTGGCATCTGACATCGGAGTCCTGATTGCGACCGGGGCGCCGGAATTGCTATAATTGTTCGGTTTGCTTCAGCCCGTTTCGCGCTGCAACACGCGCCGGAGTGACCCCCCCGCTCAAAACCCGTTCGATCCGCATCCTTTTGTGCTGGCAGGCGGCTGCGGTTGCCGTATTCGCGGCGGCAGGAGGGTGGTGGGCCGGTCGGGACGGTGCGGTGTCGGGTGCGCTCGGCGCGGCGGTCAACCTGATCGCGAACTTTGTTTATGCGCTGATGGGGGGGATTGCTAGACCAGCCACAGCGGCCGGGGCGTTGTTCCTCGTCATACGGGCGGAGGCGTTCAAGGTCGCTCTGGTGCTCGTGCAACTGCTGCTGGTGCTCGTGCTCTACCGCGATCTGGCCAGCGGTCCGTTCGTCGTCGCATTCATCGTGACCGCGTTGATGTTCAGCATCGCGCTCGTAGTCAGAAACTAGCAGCGCAGCCCCCCGAGCCCTCTTTCAACGACAGCAACGACGCATGGCCGCCGCTCCGACCACCGCCACCGAGTACATCACCGGGCACCTGACGCACTTCTCGAAGCCGGTCAGCGCCGAAGGCGGTTTCTGGACGGTTCACGTCGACACGCTGGTCACCACCGCGGTGGTCGGCGTGCTGGTGTTCGGCTTCCTGTGGTGGGTCGTGCGCGACGCGACCGCGGGCGTGCCCGGCAAGCGCCAGGCGTTTGTCGAGCTGCTCGTCGACTTCGTCAGCGACCAGGCGAAGTCGATCTACCACGGCGCGTCGGGGCTGGTCGCGCCGCTCGCGCTGACCACGTTCACGCTGGTGCTGTTCCTGAACGCGACCGATTTCCTACCGGTCGACCTGACCGCTCAGGTGACGCACTTGTTCGCCCCGCATTGGCGAATCGTTCCCACCGCCGACCTCAACACCACGGCGGCGCTTGCGCTCTCGGTGTTCCTGCTGATGATCGCGTACTCGATCCGGGCGAAGGGGCTGGGCGGGTGGCTGCACGAGCTCGTCACCTCCCCGTTCGGCAAGCATCCGTTGCTGTGGCCGGCCAACCTGCTGATGAACTTCGTCGAGTACCTGTCGAAGCCGCTGTCGCACTCGCTGCGGCTGTACGGAAACATGTACGCGGGCGAAATCATTTTCCTGCTGCTGGGGCTGTGGGCCGCGACCGGGGTCGCGGGCACGATATTCGGCGGCGTCCTGCATCTCGGATGGGCGATCTTCCACATCCTGATCGTCGCGCTGCAGGCGTTCATCTTCATGATGCTGACCGTCGTCTACCTGTCGATGGCCGAGGAGCATCACTAGTCTGATGCCTTGGGCCGCCCCACGTTTCTGCAGCACCGTTCACCGTCACCAACAAGGGAGTAACAGATGGACAAGATGCAAATGCTGGCGATGATTCAGGCCTACACCGGCGTTGGGATCGGCCTGATGATCGGGCTCGGCGCGGGGGGTGCCTGTATCGGCATCGGCATCATGTGCGCGAAGTTCCTCGAGAGCGCAGCCCGCCAGCCCGAGCTCATGCCCCAGCTGCAGGCCAAGGTGTTCCTGCTGCTCGGCCTGATCGACGCCTCGTTCATCATCGGCGTCGGCCTCGCGATGCTGTTCGCGTTCGGCAATCCGCTGCTCGCGGTGATCCGCTAGGCGGCCGCCGGGATCCCGACACCCGCGAGGTCATCATGAATATCAACCTCACGCTCCTGATGCAGGCGGTGGCCTTTGCGGCCTTCATCTGGTTCACCGCGAAGTTCATCTGGCCGCCGCTGATGCGGGCGATCGACACGCGGCAGAAGACCATTGCCGACGGGCTCGCGGCCGGAGAAGCGGGCCGGAAGAGCCTCGCGAGCGCCGAAACGCGGATCGCGGATCTGCTCGTGGACGCCAAGGCGAAATCCGCCGAGATCGTTGCGTTAGGAGAGAAGTTCCGGGTCGAAACCGTCGAGCGCGCGAAAGCCGAAGCCAAGTCCGAGGCGGACCGCATCATCGTGTCGGCGAAAGCCGAAATCGCGCAGGAAGTCGCGCGCGCCAAGGAACAGCTTCGCCACCAGGTTGCAGGCATCGCGGTGGCGGGTGCCGAAAAGATCCTGCGCCGAGAAGTCGACGCCAGCGCGCACGCGGACCTGTTGGCCGCTATCCAGCGCGAGATCTAGGACCGGGCATGGCCGAACGAACCACCATCGCGCGGCCCTACGCGGATGCGGCGTTTGCAACTGCGCGCGACGCGGACGCGCTCGCGCAATGGAGCGGGATGCTGCAACTCGCCGAGGGCATCGGCGCCGATCCGCGCATGGCCGAGGCGCTCTCCAGTCCCAGGCTCGATGCCGGCGGCAAAGCCTCGCTGTTCCTGTCGATCGCCGGGGAGCGTTTTTCGGCCGAGATGCGCAATTTCGTGCGCATCCTGATCGATACCGGTCGCATCGGGCTGTTGCCGGAGTTGCGGGTGCTGTTCGAGGGACTTCGCCACCAGGCGGAAGGGGTGGCCAAGGTTCGGATCGAGACCGCGCGGCCGCTCGACGAGGCGCAGCTCGCTGCGATCACGGCGGCGCTGGGCAAGCGGTTCGGCAAGCGCATCGAGGCCTCGACGGTGGTCGATCCGGAATTGATCGGCGGCGCGCGCATCGCGATCGGCGATACGGTGATCGACGGGTCGGTACGCGGCAAGCTGGTCGCGATGAAACACGCGTTGCAAGCGTAAGCGTCGCGAGCGCCGCTGCGCTTGCCTGCACAGAACCCAAGGAAATCCACATGCAGCTGAATCCCGCCGAAATCGGCGAGCTGATCAAGAACCGGATCCAGAACCTGGACGTCGGCGCGCAGAAGCGCACCCAGGGTACGGTGGTTTCCATCACCGACGGCATCTGCCGCGTCCACGGCCTCGCCGACGCGATGCAGGGCGAGATGCTGGAGTTTCCCGGCAACACCTTCGGCCTCGCGCTCAACCTCGAGCGCGACAGCGTGGGCTCGGTGGTGCTGGGCGAGTACCAGCACATCACCGAGGGCGACACGGTCAAGTGCACTGGCCGCATCCTCGAAGTGCCGGTCGGTCCCGAGCTGATCGGGCGCGTAGTCAACTCGTTGGGCACGCCGATCGACGGCAAGGGCCCGATCGCCGCGAAGATGACCGACGTGATCGAAAAGGTCGCGCCAGGCGTGATCGCGCGGAAGTCGGTCAGCCAGCCGGTGCAGACCGGCTTGAAGGCGATCGATGCGATGGTGCCGATCGGTCGCGGCCAGCGCGAGCTGATTATCGGCGACCGCCAGACCGGCAAGACCGCGGTCGCGGTCGACACCATCATCAACCAGAAGGGCAAGGACCTGATCTGCGTGTACGTCGCGATCGGGCAGAAGGCCTCGACGGTCGTGAACGTGGTACGCAAGCTCGAGGAACACGACGCGATGGGCTACACGATCATCGTGGCCGCACCGGCTTCGGAATCGGCGGCGATGCAGTACATCGCGCCGTACTCAGGCTGCACGATGGGCGAGTATTTCCGCGACCGCGGCCAGGACGCGCTGATCATCTACGACGACCTGACCAAGCAGGCGTGGGCGTACCGGCAGGTGTCGCTGCTGCTGCGCCGGCCGCCGGGCCGCGAAGCGTATCCGGGCGACGTGTTCTACCTTCACTCGCGCCTGCTCGAGCGGGCCGCGCGCGTCAACGAGGAGTACGTCGAGAAGTTTACCGGCGGCAAGGTCAAGGGCAAGACCGGCAGCCTGACCGCGCTGCCGATCATCGAGACCCAGGCGGGCGACGTGACGGCGTTCGTGCCCACCAACGTGATTTCGATCACCGACGGCCAGATCTTCCTCGAGACCGACCTGTTCAACGCCGGCATCCGGCCCGCGATCAACGCCGGCATCTCGGTGTCGCGGGTCGGCGGTAATGCCCAGACCAAGGTCATCAAGAAGCTCGGCGGCGGCGTGCGCCTGGCGCTCGCGCAGTACCGCGAGCTGGCGGCGTTCGCGCAGTTCGCGTCCGACCTCGACGAGGCGACCCGCAAGCAGCTCGAGCGCGGCCGCATGTTCACCGAACTGATGAAGCAGCCGCAGTACCACCCGCTGTCGGTGGCCGAGCAGGCGATCACGCTGTTTGCGGCGAACAAGGGCTATTTCGACGACGTGCCGGTGGAAAAGGCGCTGGCGTTCGAGGGTGGCCTGCGCCAGTTCATGAAGAGCAAGTACGCCGAGCTTTTCAACCGGATCGAGACGACGAAGGACATGAGCGCCGACGACGAGAAGGCGGTGAGCGCGGCGATCGAGGATTTCAAGAAGACGGGCACGTACTAAAGGCGGTTGGGCGTTGAGCGTTCGGCGCTTAGCGTAACCCCCTCGCCTATTCACGCTCAACGCTCAACGCCGAACGCTCAACCCTCTTCGCTCAACGCTCAACCCATACCAATGGCTGGATCGAAAGAAATCCGCACCAAGATCAAGAGCGTGCAAAACACGCGCAAGATCACCAAGGCGATGGAAATGGTTGCGGCCTCGAAGATGCGCAAGGCGCAAGAGCGCATGCGCACGGCCCGTCCCTACGGCGAGAAGATACGCAACGTCGCTGCCCACATCAGTCACGCCAACCCCGAGTATCGTCACCCGTTCTTAGTGTCGCGCGATACCGTAAAGCGGATCGGCATCATCGTCATAACCACCGACAAAGGTTTATGCGGCGGCTTGAATACCAACGTGCTGCGTCAAGTCGTCAATAACATGAAGCAGTGGGAAGCCGAAGGCGAGGAATTCGACGTTTGCTGTATCGGCAACAAAGGCTTCAGCTTCATGCAGCGCATGGGTGCGAACATCATCTCCCACGTCGTCGGTCTGGGCGACAAGCCGCACATGGAAAAGCTGATCGGCGCACTGAAGGTTATGCTCGACGCCTACGTGGCGGATCGCTTCGATCGCCTACTGATCTTTTATAACAAATTCGTCAACACCATGAAGCAAGAGGCCGTGATGGAGCAACTGCTGCCCCTGGCCGGTGAAAAGCTCGGTGTGCCGAGTGGTTCCTGGGACTATATTTACGAGCCGGAAGCGAAGACCGTCCTCGATCAAGCCCTGAGCCGCTATGTCGAAGCGCTAATCTACCAAGCGGTGTCCGAGAACATGGCATCGG
>JBKKAZ010000005.1:0-52607 GCA_046714435.1 Casimicrobiaceae bacterium | reverse complement strand
GCTAGCCGCAGGCCTGCTGTGCCGCCTGACGTGCCTTGGCCGCTTCCTTGGCGATGTCCGCCTCTTCCATGTAATAGCGCTCGCCTTTCGAGTCGGTGCGCGCGATGCGCTGCCCGCTCTCGAGCGTGCGCAGCGACTCCTGCGCGCGCGTGCAGTTTTCGCGCTTGGCGGACGCTTCCTGCTCAGCCTGCGCGCCCTTATCGCGCTCCTTCTGCGCGTCCTCCTGGCGCTTGCGGTAGGCCGCTTCCGGGCTGAGCGCCTTCTCGCCCTTGCTCGCCGCGGGCGCCGATGACGACGGTGCCGAGGCGGGCGGCTTCATGCGCTGCGCCTTCACACCGGGCGGCGGCACGTCGCCGTAGCGAACCTTGCCGTCGGCATCGACCCACTTATATTGCTGCGCCAGCGCGGCGCCGGTGAACCCGATCAAAACGGCAAGGGCAACGAAAAGTCTTTTCATACATGAGAGTATAATGCCGCTTTGCGAGTAGAAAACATGCGGGTAATCCAGAAGGCGCTGATCTTCGACGATGTTCTGCTCCTTCCCGCCCACTCGCGCGTCCTGCCGCGTGAAGTTTCTCTCAAAACTCGCCTCACCCGGAAGATCCAGCTCAACCTGCCGCTCGTTTCCGCGGCGATGGACACCGTCACCGAGGCGCGCCTGGCGATCGCCATGGCCCAGCTCGGCGGCATCGGCATCCTGCATAAGAACATGAGCCTGCAGCAGCAGGCGGCGCACGTCGCCCAGGTCAAGCAGTTCGAGGCCGGCGTCATCCGCAATCCCTTCACCGTCGGCCCGCAGACGACCATCGGGGAAGTATTGAAACTGACCCGCGCGCGCAACATCTCCGGCGTGCCGGTGGTGGACGAAGGCCAGCTGGTCGGCATCGTCACCAGCCGCGACATGCGCTTCGAAACGAAGTTGGACGACCCGGTCCGCCACATCATGACCAAGAAGGACAAGCTCGTTACCGTGCGCGAAGGCGCGTCGGATGAGGCAGTCCTGCAGCTGATGCACAAGTACCGCATCGAGAAGGTGCTGGTGGTGGACGACGAATTCCGCCTGCGCGGGCTGATCACCGTCAAGGACATCCAGAAGGCGCGCGACAACCCGAATGCCGCCAAGGATATTGCCGAGCGCCTGCTCGCTGGCGCCGCAGTCGGCGTGGGTGGTGACACCGAAGCGCGGGTCGAGGCGCTGGTACACGCCGGGGTCGACGTGATCGTGGTGGACACCGCGCACGGCCATTCGCAGAGCGTGCTGGACCGCGTGAAGTGGGTGAAGAAGCACTTCCCGAACGTCGAAGTGATAGGCGGCAACATCGTGACTGGCGACGCGGCGCTCGCGCTGATGGACTGCGGCGCCGATGCGGTGAAGGTGGGCGTGGGCCCGGGCTCGATCTGCACGACGCGAATCGTCGCCGGCGTGGGGGTTCCGCAGATCACCGCGCTTCTGCAAGCCGTGGAGGGCGTCGCGAAGGCGAACGTCCCGGTGATCGCGGACGGCGGCATTCGCTATTCGGGCGACGTCGCCAAGGCGATCGCCGCCGGTGCGTCGAGCGTGATGCTCGGCAGCCTGTTCGCCGGGACCGACGAGTCGCCGGGGGACATCGAGCTCTACCAGGGCCGCTCGTACAAGAGCTACCGCGGCATGGGCTCGCTGGGCGCGATGCAGCAGGGCAGCTCCGACCGCTATTTCCAGGAACTCGAGGCGGAGGACCCGATCGCCGCGGCCGAGAAGCTCGTGCCCGAAGGCATCGAAGGCCGCGTGCCGTACAAGGGCGCGCTGGTCAACGTCATCCACCAGCTGATGGGCGGCCTGCGCGCAGCGATGGGCTATTGCGGCGCCGGAACCATCGAGGAACTGCGCACGCGCGGCGAATTCGTGGAGATCACCGCGGCGGGCATCCGCGAGTCGCATGTGCACGATGTGGATATCGTCAAGGAAGCGCCGAATTATCGCGTGGAGTAGAGAGCGGGGACTCGGGACTGGCGATCATCGTGCCGACGCAAACTGAAAGAGGATCGCCTGGGGCTGCGCGGAGCCGCCTCGCCTTGGTTCGATCATCGCAGGACCCCGGTGCCATGCCGGTTCCCTCGCACGACCGCATCCTGATCCTCGACTTCGGCTCGCAGGTCACGCAGCTGATCGCGCGGCGCCTTCGCGAGACCCACGTCTACTGCGAGATCCACCCGTACGACATCGGCGAGGCATTCATCCGCACGTTCAAGCCGAAGGGCGTCATCCTTTCCGGCAGCCACGCAAGCGTCTGCGACGAAGATGCCGGCCGTGCCCCGGACGCCGTGTGGACCCTGGGCGTGCCCGTTCTCGGCATCTGCTACGGCATGCAGACCATGGCCGCACAGCTTGGTGGCACGGTGGAGCCCGGCAAGGTTCGGGAATTCGGCTACGCGGAGGTGCGTGCGCACGGCCACTCGGCGCTGTTCCGTGGTATCGAGGACCGGCGCAACCAAGCCGGACACGGGCTACTCGACGTGTGGATGAGCCACGGCGACAAGGTCACCGGGATGCCGGCCAACTTCAAGCGCATCGGGTCGTCGGGCGCCTCACCGATTGCAGCGATGGCCGACGAATCGCGCGGGTTCTACGCGCTGCAGTTCCATCCCGAGGTCACCCACACGCCGCAGGGCGCGGCGATCCTCGCGCGCTTCGCCCTCGAGATCTGCGGTTGTCGCGCGGACTGGAACATGCGCGACTACGTCGAGGAGGCGGTGGCCGCCATCCGCCGCCAGGTGGGCAGCGAGCGCGTCATCCTGGGCTTGTCGGGCGGGGTTGACTCGTCGGTCGCCGCCGCGCTGATCCACAAGGCCATCGGGAAGCAGCTGACCTGCGTGTTCGTCGATCACGGCCTGCTGCGCCTGAACGAGGGCGTGCAGGTGATGGACACCTTCGCGAGCCATCTCGGCGTCAAGGTGATCCAGGTCGACGCTTCGGCGCAGTTTCTCGCCGCGCTCGCCGGCGTTGACGATCCCGAGACCAAGCGCAAGATCATCGGAGCGCTGTTCGTCGAAGTCTTCCAGCGCGAGGCCGCGGCGGTCGACGATGCGCGCTGGCTCGCGCAGGGAACGATCTACCCCGACGTCATCGAGTCGGCCGCGGCGAAGTCCAAGAAGGCGCACACCATCAAGTCGCACCACAACGTCGGCGGCCTGCCCGAGTCCCTGCACCTGAAGCTCCTCGAGCCGCTGCGCGAACTGTTCAAGGACGAAGTGCGCGAACTCGGCCTGGCGCTCGGCCTGCCGCGTGCGATGGTGTTCCGCCATCCCTTCCCGGGCCCGGGCCTGGGCGTGCGCATCCTCGGCGCGGTGACGCGCGAGCACGCCGACATCCTGCGCCGCGCCGACGCGATTTTCATCGACGAACTGAAGGCCGCGCGCGACGACCACGGCGTGTCCTGGTACGACAAGACCGCGCAGGCGTTCGCTGTGTTCCTGCCAGTGCGCTCGGTCGGGGTCATGGGCGACAGCCGCACCTACGAGCACGCCGTGGCGCTGCGCGCGGTTCAGACCACCGACTTCATGACCGCGCACTGGGCGCCGCTGCCGCACGATCTCATCGCCCGGGTCAGCAACCGCATCACCAACGAGGTGCGCGGGGTCAACCGGGTCGTCTACGACGTGTCGTCGAAGCCGCCGGCCACGATCGAGTGGGAATGAGGGCCGACCGCGTCGTCGAGCTTGCGCCGGAGGAAATTCGACGCCGCCAGCCGCAGCTGGTCGAGCTTCTGGCCGACGCCATCGACGGCGGCGCCTCGGTGGGTTATCTGCTCCCGTACCGGATCGAGGATCTCGACGCTCATTGGCGCGTCGTCGCATCGGAAGTCGAGGACGGAAAGCGCGTCGTGCTTGCGAGCATCGATAGCGACCGGATCATCGGTGGCGTGCAATTGGTGCCCAGCGGCAAGACCAATCAGCCGCATCGCGCCGACGTGCAGAAGCTTCTGGTGCTGCGAAGCGAGCGGCAGCGCGGCGTGGGCAAGGCGCTGATGGACGCGCTCGAGCAGTGTGCGCGCGCCACTGGCCGGTGGCTGCTCACGCTCGACACGCGCAGCGGCAGTGCCGCCGACGCCCTCTATCAATGCTGGGGCTGGCAACAGGTTGGACCGATTCCCGACTATGCGCTGGACCCGGACGGCCAGCCGGCCGCGTGCACCTTCTACTGGAAGCGGCTGGCGTGACCGCGACCGATCCGCTCGCGTCGTGGCGACGGCTGTGCGTGCGCAGCCGTCTGTCGCTGGGATCGCTCCAGTCCGGCCGCCGGCATGACTTTGCCGTCGTGCTCGCGGCGGCGGCGCTCGGCTTCGACGAAGCGACGACCTACACGGAAGCCGAGGTCAACGAACGCTTGAGCGCGTGGCTCGCCGAGGCCGGCGCGATGATCGATAGCGATCACGTCGCGTTGCGGCGCCTGCTGGTGGACATGCGGCTGCTCGATCGCGACGGCTACGGCAAGCGCTACGTGCGTGCGCCCGCGCCGGCACCGTTCGATGCACCGATCATGGCGCTCGCGGGCCTCGACCTCGGACTGCTGGCGACGGACGCACGCGAGGCGCAGGCCCAGCAGCGCGCAGCGCGCCGGTCGGCATGGCGGCAGCGGGCGAGCGCTGCGGCCGCCGGCGCCGTGGCCACGGCCGATGACACTCGCTGGATGGACGAAGCGCTGATGTTTGCGCGTTCTGCCCAGTCCCGCGGCGAGGTGCCGGTTGGCGCCGTGGTCGTGGCCGACGGCGTGGTCATCGGCCGCGGCGGCAATGCGCCCATTGCGGACCGAGATCCCACGGCCCACGCGGAGATCGCCGCGTTGCGCGAGGCCGCTGCGGCCCGCGGCAACTACCGGTTGCCGGACGCGTCGCTGTACGTGACCCTCGAGCCCTGCGCGATGTGCGCTGGTGCGATGTTGCACGCGCGCATCGCCCGGATCGTGTTCGGCGCCGCGGATCCGAAATCCGGCGTGTGCGGTTCGGTGATCGATCTGTTCGCGGAGCGGCGGCTCAATCACCACGCCGTGGTCCTCGGTGGTGTGCGCGCGGATGAATCTGCAGCGCTGCTGTCGGCATTCTTCGCGGCCCGCCGGGGCCAGCTCGCATGACACGCAGCCTCGATTTCGGGTTCTACGCGCCTTCCGGCACGCTCATCGACACCGCTGCGGTCGATCGCGCCACGCGCAACCTGCTCGCGCACGGCCATCGTGTCGTGGAGGACAGTGGCAGCCGTGCCCGGATGCAGCGGTTCGCGGGCAGCGACGCCGAGCGCATCGCGGCGATCGAACGCATCGCGGCACGCGACGACGTCGAGGTCGCGGTCGCGATTCGCGGTGGCTACGGATTTTCGCGACTGCTCGACCGGCTCGACTACGTCGCACTGGCGCGTGCCGGCAAGCGCTGGATGGGGCACTCCGACTTTACCGCCTTCCAGCTCGCGGCGCTCGCACGCGCCGGCATGGTCAGCTACGCGGGCCCGATGGCCGCCTACGATTTCGGTGCCGAAGCGCCGAGCGCCTTCACCATGCAGCATGCGTTGGGCGTGCTGACCGAGTCCGAGTACACGGTGACTGTTGCGCTCGACGGTCCCGCGGGGCGCAGCTTCGAAGGGACGTTGTGGGGCGGCAACCTCTCGATCGTGGCGCACTTGGTGGGCACGCCGTATCTGCCGAGGGTGGAAGGCGGCCTGCTGTTCCTTGAGGACGTCGCCGAGCATCCGTACCGCATCGAGCGCATGCTCTACCAGCTCCACTACGCCGGCGTCCTCGCGCGGCAGCGGGCGATCCTGCTAGGCGCCTTCACCGAGTACACGCTGTATCCGCACGATGACGGCTACGATCTGGATGCCGTGGTTTCGCACCTGCGCTCGCGCGTCGACGTGCCGGTCTACACGGGATTGCCGTTTGGCCACGTTCGCGACAAGCTGACCCTTCCGGTCGGCGGCCGCGCGACGCTGACCGTGCGCGAAGGCGATTCCGAACTCGTCCTTCGCCACGAATGATGAATGTCAGGATCCGGGTGGCGGACTGGTCGCGCGATGCGCCTGCGCTGAAATCGGTGCGCCACGACGTGTTCGTCGTCGAGCAGCGGGTCCCCGCGGAGCTCGAGTGGGACGACGCCACCGACGCCGCCTGCCGCCAGGTGCTCGCCGAGGACGCCCAAGGATGCGCGATCGGCTGCGGACGCCTGCTGCCCGATGGTCACATCGGGCGCATGGCGGTACTCGCCCATTGGCGTGGGCGGGGCATCGGGGCCGCGTTGCTGGTGCGGCTGATTGAGCTCGCGCGCGAGCGCGGCGATGCAAAGGTGATGCTGAACGCGCAAATCCACGCGCTGCCCTTTTACGCGCGGTTCGGCTTCGCAGCGGTGGGCGAGCCGTTCGACGAAGCCGGCATTGCGCACCAGGCGATGGAGCGCCGGCTCGGGTCGACGTGAACCTGGCGCAGCTTCTGGTCCGCAGCGCTACCGTGTACCCGGAGCGTCCCGCGGTTGCGCTTGGCGATTTCGTGCTGCACGACTATCGCACGCTCGGCGCGCGGGCCGCGGCGCTCGCCGCCGCACTGACGCAAACGCTCGGGCTGCAGCGCGGCGATCGGGTTGCGCTGGTCGCGACCAACCATCCCGCCTATCTCGAGGTCATGTATGGCGCGTGGAGCGCCGGCCTCGCGGTCGTGCCGGTCAACAGCAAGCTGCATCCGAACGAGGTCGGCTACGTGCTGGCCGACAGCGGCGCAGCCGCGCTGTTCCTGACCGCGGACGTCGGCGCATCGCTGCAGCCGGCGCTGGCTGCAGGCCCGCCACTGCGCCACGTGATCGATCTCGGCAGCCGCGACTACGAGCGACTGGTGACGGGCGCGATCCAGCGGCCGGTGATCATCGAGCCCGACGAGCTTGCCTGGCTGTTCTACACCTCCGGTACGACCGGGCTGCCGAAGGGCGTCATGTTGAGCCACCGCAATCTGCTCGCGATGACGCTGTGCTACTTCGCCGACGTGGACCGTGCGGAGCGCGATGACGCGTTTGTTTACGCCGCGCCGATGTCGCACGGCGCAGGCCTCTACGGCATCGCGCACCTGCTGGCCGGCGCCCGGCACGTGATCCCGGAATCGGGCGGGTTCGACCCGGACGAGTTCTTCCGGCTCGCGGCGGCGCACGGCGACGCCAGCATGTTCGCGTCGCCGACCATGGTGAAGCGCCTTGTCGACCACGCGCAAGCGCGCGACCTTCGTGGCGACGCGATCAAGACCATCGTCTACGGCGGGGCGCCGATGTACGCGGCCGACATCGCCCGCGCGCTCGACGTGCTGGGCGATCGCTTCGTGCAGATCTACGGGCAGGGCGAAAGCCCGATGACCATCACCGCGCTGTCGCGCGCGCAGCTCGCGGACCGGTCGCATCCCCGCTACCGGCAGCGGATCGCGTCGGTGGGCGTTGCGCAGAGCGCGGTGGAGGTCCGGATCGCCGACGACCAGGGCAGAACGCTACCCGTGGGCGAAGCCGGCGAGGTGATCGTGCGCGGCGAGACCGTGATGCGCGGCTACTGGCGCGATCCGGAGGCGACTTCGCGCACGCTGCGCGACGGGTGGCTCTTCACCGGCGACGTCGGTGCGCTCGACGACGACGGCTTCCTCACGCTGCTGGACCGATCGAAGGACCTGATCATCAGCGGCGGGTCGAACATCTACCCGCGAGAGGTCGAGGAGGTGCTGCTGCGCCACGCGGGCGTGGCCGAGGCGTGCGTCGTCGGACGCGCCCATCCCGACTGGGGCGAGGAGGTCGTCGCGTTCGTGGTGTGGCGCGACGGCGCGCTCGCCGATCCCGCGGCGCTCGACAAGCTGTGTCTCGACAGCATCGCTCGCTTCAAGCGCCCGAAGGCGTACTACGCGGTCGCCGAACTGCCGAAGAACAACTACGGCAAGGTGCTCAAGCGCAAACTGCGGGAACGGCTGCTGCCGGGGCAGCAGCCGCTCGGGTGACTCGGGGTCCGCTGGCATCAACAACAGCCAGCAGGGTCCCGAGCGCGGCGGATCAGACTCCGCGATGCTTCAGTGACCGCCGCTCAGGGCAAGAACGTGCCAAGCCAGGTCAGATCATCGGCCCGATCGATTCGATAGACCCCTCCGGTACCCGCGCAGTTGCCGTTGATGCCGAACGAGGTGACGGCAGCCACGACATTCGAAGTGCCGACGAAGTTCGGGCCGCCCGAATCGCCGAAGCAGGTGCCACCGGTCGAATGGTTGTTCGACAGCAGCAGCGAAAAGTCCCCGGTGAAGCCGGTGTTGATCTGGATGAGATGCGGGCGGGCGAACATGCGGACCCGCGCGGATTGAATGTGAACCGGGTTGATGAACTGCAGCCCGTAGCCCACCGCGGTGAAGGTGACGTCCTGTCTTCCGCGGCGCGTTGCCATCGGGTCCAGCTGGTTCAACGTCGGCAACGCGCCGTAGGTGGCTTTGATAACCGGCTGGTCCAGCACGACGACGCCTAAGTCAAACAGAAAGAACGCGTTTGGATCGTATTGGGGACGGGTATGCGGCGTGCCGCCCACGTCGCCGTTGAACGGATAACCGTTGGCCGGGATACCGCTCTCCACGTCGGCGTCGAACCAGATTTTGATGTGCGCAGCAGGCGCCTCGGTGCAGTGCCCCGCCGTGATGAAGAGCGTCGGCGACATCAGTGTGCCGCTGCAGCGCCAAAGCGGATTGCCGGCGGCATCCTGCGCCACCATCAGCCCGACGTGCGGGTGTTTGGTGCCGTCGAGTTCGCCGTATTTCACGGCGAGCGCGGGACTGGCGGCAAGTCCCAGCGTCGCAGCCGCTGCTACGATGGTCAATACATTCCTTGTGAACGTGGTTGCTCCTGTCTGATTCTGTCTACGATTGTCAGATCGGTCGGATCGATCGGATCGGTCGATGCCGAGGACGTCGCGCCGGCCGGCGCGGATGTTGCGGTGAGACTGCATGCGGCACTTGTGACGCCGGCGGCCAGCGAGCGTGCAAGGCTGACCACCCCGCGCCGAAAACGCAATGCAAGTATTTCGACGGTCTGCGAGTTTGTAGACGACACCTCGCGCCGGATTACTCCAACCGGAAACGATGCTCGACTTCGCCAGTCGCGTTCCCATCGGCATCGAAGCTCCGCTCGACAAGCCGCACTTCGCCGCGGCGATCGATGGTCAGCACCGTGGAGCTGCGCGTGCCGTAGGCCTCGCTCAGGATGAAGGGCGCCGAGAGTCGGCGTTCCCAGTCGAGCGGGACGCCGGTGGAGGGCAACTCGGCATCCGGCGCGAGCGCCCGGTCGGCAAGCGCGGTGAACAGCGCGGTCACATCCTCGTCGCCGTCGCCGATCCATCGCGCGAGCGCCGCCCGGGTTCGCTCGAGCTTCGGCCAGGGCACGTCGAGCTGTGCGTTCGACAGGCCATAGAGTCCGGGAACCAGCGCGCGCACGCCCGCGGCGCGGTTCGACGTCCACGCGGCCTCGCCCGGCGTGCCCGCGAGCAGGTTGAATCCGTTGTGCCGCGCGCCGCCGATGCGCGCGCTTTCGAGCGCGGCCGCGACCGGCCCCGGAGTGGCGAGCACCTCCGGAACCAGCGAGCCACGCGAGGGTGCGGCGGGGTTGTTCCGCGACGGTTCGCGCACGTTGGTGAGCAACGCATAGCGGCCGTCGCGGTTCACGCCGAGCCAGGTTCCGCCGGCCTTCAGGTCACGGCCGGCGAGCCACCCTTCGTTCCACCAGTGCGCGGGTTCGCAGGGACGCGCGTGGTACTCGTCGCGATTGGCAACGATCGCGACCGCGAAGTGCGGGTGCGCGTCGAAGGCCAGCACCGCGAGACACATGCTTAACGCGCGTCGACAAAGGATTCGACGTGGCGCCCTTCGGGCGCATGCGCGGCAACGCCGTGGCGAGTTACCGCATCGGCGAGCGCAGCTTCGAACGCGGCCGGATCGCCGACACCCTCGTAGACTTCCATCCAGGTCGGCGGCGCGCCGGTGCGCGTAAGCAACCGGCCGACGACTCGGGTTCGCGAAGCAACGTCCCGCTGCAATGCATCGACGATCGCTCGCGCCGCCGCTGCGTCGCCGGGTACGCGATACCAGACGAAGTAGTGCGTCGGGGGCGGGCTCATGCGCCGACGCGGCCGCGAGGCGCCGCAGGCGCGGGAATCGCGTAGGGCAGCGCGACGCGCGTCGCGATCGGGCCGGTCGTCGCGCCGATCGCGAGCGGGCCCGCTTCCGCGGCTTCGATCTGCGTCACGGCGAGAAAGCGTGCGGCGCCAGTGGCATCGCTACCGCTGTTGACGACGGTGCCGCAGGCCTGGTCACCAAAGGTCGCGCTGTACAGGCTGCTACCGGGCGGCGGCGGATCCGCGTCGCTCGCGAATGCGAACAGCCGCTCCTTGAGCCGTCCAAGGTGCTGGGTACGGGCCACAATTTCCTGGCCCGTATAGCAACCCTTGCGGAAGTTCAAGCCGCCGATCAGGTCCCAGTTGGCCGTCTGCGGAACGAACCGGTCTTGCGTTGCGGCGCCGATCATGGGGACCCCGGCGCGAACCGTCAGCCAGTCCCAGCGCGATCGGTCGCCGACCGGGGCCGCGCCGCTCAGGAGGGCGGTCGTCGATGCTGCGAGATGCTCGGGGGCGACGACGACGAGGCGGCCATCGGGCCAATGCAGGATTGTGATCTCGCCGACTACGAGTGCTTCGCCCGAGGCGGGTACGGCACCAAAGACTGCGCGCGCCGCGTCGGCCGCGCCTTGGCCCCCGAGGCCGAAAAGACGATGTGTTCCGGTCTGGTCCGCAATGCTGACCTTGGCGCGGAGGACGAACATCGCCAGGCGTTTGCGGAGGGACTCCGCGACGTCGGCGGCAACGATCGCACGGTAGCGCGGCTCCGCACCCTCGGCGCGCCACAGGAACAGCGTCGCGAGTAACCGGCCCTTGGGGGAGTTGTAGCTGGTCCACTGGCCGCTGCCCGGGAGAAGCGCCTGCACGTCGTTGGACAGCTGGCCCTGGAGGAACGTAGTGGCGTCGCCGCCTTCGAACGCGAGGACACCCAGCGGCGAGGCATCGGCGATCACGACGCCGGCGGGTCCCGCTTCGCGGTTGCCGGTTGCTTCGAGGGCGCCGGACGCAGGAGGAGGGAGGGTCATGGGCTGGCGGAACGTCGGATTACTGTGCTAGAATAGCAAGTTAGCTCGCACGCTCCCGGCGGGGGTCGCGGCAAGGTCTGGAATACGGGCCTTGACCGGGATCCGTTCGGCGAACCCGCGGGCCATTCGCACACCTCGCGGGTCAGGGTGTCCGTTGCAAGCTCGGGCCGAAACGGGCCGCATTCAACGGATGTCGCCGCAAGGTGGAAGATCTTAACCCTGACCCCAGGAGTCGGCATGTCCGTAACAATGCGTCAGATGCTGGAGGCCGGCGTCCATTTCGGCCACCAGACGAGGTACTGGAATCCCAAGATGGCCGAGTACATCTTCGGCCAGCGCAACCGGATTCACATCGTCAATCTCGAGCGCACGCTCGAGAAATACAACGACGCGATGAAGTACCTGCGGCAACTCGCCGCGAACCGCGGCACCGTCCTCATGGTCGGCACCAAGCGGCAGGCGCGCGAGATCCTCGCCGAGGAAGCGCAGCGCGCGGGCATGCCCTACGTCGACCATCGCTGGCTCGGCGGCATGCTCACCAACTTCAAGACCGTCAAGGCGTCGATCAAGCGGCTGAAGGACCTCGAAACGATGGCCGGCGACGGCACCTTCGACCGCATGAGCAAGCGCGAGGCGCTGCAGCTCAAGCGCGAACTCACCAAGCTGCAGCAGGCGATGGGTGGGATCAAGGAAATGAACGCGCTGCCCGACGCGATGTTCGTGATCGACGTCGGCTTCCACAAGATCGCGGTCACCGAGGCGAAGAAGCTCGGCATCCCGATCGTGGGCGTGGTCGACACCAACCACTCGCCCGAGGGTATCGCGCACGTGATCCCGGGCAACGACGATTCCAGCCGCGCGATCCGCTTGTACGCGCGCGGCGTCGCGGATGCAATCGTGGAAGGGCGCAGCCAGGCAGTGCAGGAAATCGTCAAGAGCGGCGACGAATTCGTCGAAGTGGCCGACGAGGCCTCGGCCTGATGCCACTGCGCACGCCGCAGCAACGGTGGGAACGGCGCTCGGCCGACGCTGCGCCTGGAGGCGGACATGTTCCCCGCGCCGTAGGCGCGAATCGATCGGCAGGGGGGCATTGGGCGCCCCCTTTTTCCGGAGTCTAGCCATGGCGGACATAGCCGCGAGCACGGTGATGGACCTGCGTAGCCGCACCGGGCTCGGCATGATGGAGTGCAAGAAGGCGCTCACCGAGACTGGCGGGGACCTTGCGAAGGCCGAGGAACTGCTGCGCATCAAGAGTGGCGCGAAGGCCAGCAAGGCAGCGGACCGGATTGCCAGCGAGGGCGTGATCGGCCTCTTTGTCGCGCCTGACGGCAAGTCGGGCGCCATGGTCGAGGTCAACTGCGAGACCGATTTCGTCGCCAAGAACGAGGATTTCCGTGCGTTCGCATCCGAGCTCGCGCAGATCGCCGCGACCCGCAACCCGGCCGACCTCGCCGCACTCGCCGGTGCGAAGCTCGCGTCCGGAGACACGGTCGAGGCGCGGCGCGTGGCGCTGGTGCAGAAAATTGGCGAGAACCTGTCGGTGCGCCGGTTCGCGCGCCGCGCTGCAACCGGCAAGCTGGCGTCCTACATCCACGGCGTTCGCATCGGCGTGCTGGTCGACTTCGGTGGCGGCGACGACACGCTGGGCAAGGACCTTTCGATGCACATCGCGGCCTCGAAGCCGCTGGCCGTGTCCAGGGAAAGCGTTGCCACGGAGCTGGTAGAGCGCGAGCGCTCGATTGCCGCCGCGCGCGCGGCCGAATCGGGAAAGCCCGCCAACATCGTCGAAAAAATGGTCGAAGGCGCGGTCGCCAAGTACCTCGCCGAGGTCACGCTGGTCGCGCAGCCCTTCGTCAAGGGCGACGGCAAGGAGACGGTCGGCGCGCTGCTGAAACAGAAGGGCGCGACCGTGAACGGGTTCACGCTGTTCGTCGTCGGCGAGGGCATCGAGAAGCGGAAGGACGACTTCGCGGCCGAAGTGGCCGCGATGGCGACAAGGTGACGCGCGAGCGTCATCCCCGCGAAGGCGGGGACCCAGTGTCGTTGCGACCGAACGACGCTGGAATACGGTTTGCACGGGAACGAAGAATGCGGAAATGGAGGCCAGCCCGATGAATCCGACGCCCGCCGCAGCCCTCGCCGCGGTCAATCAGGTCCCCGCCAACGCGCCGGAGGGCGAGCCCCGCTATCGCCGGATCCTGCTCAAGCTGTCCGGCGAGGCGCTGATGGGTAACGACCCCTACGGCATCAACCGTGATGTGATCGTTCGCATCGTTCGCGAAGTCGCCGAGGTCCATGCGCTGGGCGTCCAGATCGGCATCGTGATCGGCGGCGGCAACATCTTCCGCGGGGTCGCGCTGGGCGCTGCCGGCATGGATCGCGCGACCGGCGACTACATGGGCATGCTCGCCACGCTGATGAACGCGCTCGCGCTGCAGGATGCGCTGCGCGTCGGCGGTGTCGTCGCACGCGTCCAGTCGGCGCTGCGCATCGATCAGGTGGCGGAGCCCTACATCCGCGGCAAGGCGCTGCGCTACCTCGAAGAGCAGAAGGTGGTGATCTTCGCCGCCGGAACCGGCAACCCGTTCTTCACCACCGACACCGCCGCGGCGCTGCGCGGACGCGAGATGGGCGTCGACATCGTGCTCAAGGCGACCAAGGTCGACGGCGTCTATACCGCCGATCCCAACAAGGATCCGTCCGCGCGCCGCTACCCGCAGCTGACCTTCGACGAGGCGATCGTCAGGAACCTGAAGGTGATGGACGCGACGGCTCTGGCGCTGTGCCGCGACCAGAACATGCTGCTCAAGGTGTTCTCGATCCAGAAGCCGGGTGCGCTGAAGCGCGCGGTAATGGGCGAGGACGAGGGGACGCTGGTTCACTGCTAGCGAGAAGCGAATGTCGATCGACGATACCCGCAAGAGCGCCGACCAGAAGATGTCGAAGTCGGTCGAGACACTGAAGAACGACTACCAGAAGGTACGCACCGGCCGCGCCCATACCGGATTGCTCGACCACATCCAGGTCGACTATTACGGGGCGTACCTGCCGATCAGCCAGTGCGCCAATGTCACGCTCGGCGACGCGCGCACCATCAACGTGCAGCCTTGGGAAAAGAAGATGGTCGGGCCGATCGAGAAGGCGATCCGCGACTCCGATCTTGGCCTCAATCCGGCCACTTCGGGCGACGTGATCCGGGTGCCCATGCCCGCGCTCACCGAGGAGCGCCGACGCGACCTGATCAAGGTGGTGCGCCACGAGGCGGAGAATGCACGCGTGGCGATCCGCAACGTGCGCCGCGACGCCAATGAGCAGCTGAAGAAATTGCTGAAATCACACGAGGTGTCCGAAGACGACGAACGCCGCGCGCTGGACGACCTGCAGAAGCTCACCGACCGCTACATCGGCGAGATCGACCTGGTGTTGCAGGCGAAGGAAGCGGACCTGCTGGCGATCTAGCCGGCCGCGCCCTACCGTTTTCGCCGTGCATCCAAGCTCCACAAGCCAGATTCCCGAGGTTTCCAGCGTGCCCCGACACGTCGCCATCATCATGGACGGCAACGGGCGCTGGGCCAAGCGGCGGCTGTTGCCTCGCGTCGCCGGGCATCGCAAGGGCGTGGAAACCGTTCGCGCGGTCATCCGCGCCGCGATCGAGCGGCGGATCGAGTTCCTGACCTTGTTCGCGTTCTCCAGCGAGAACTGGCGGCGGCCGGCGGACGAAGTCTCGACGTTGATGGAACTGTTCGCCCGCGCGCTCGAACAGGAGGTGGCGAAGCTGCACGACAATGGGATCCGGTTTCGGGTGATCGGCGACCTCTCCCGCTTTTCACCGCGCCTGCGCGAACTGATCGCCGCGGGGGAGCAGTTGACTGCGGCCAACGCTAGCCTCACGCTGACCATCGCCGCGAACTACGGCGGGCGCTGGGACCTCGCGCAGGCCGCGCGGCGCTACTACACCGTGCATCGCGATGCGCTCGAGCCGAATACGCCGCTCGATCCCGACGCGCTCGCGCCTTACCTTTCGATGGCCTACGCGCCGGAACCGGACCTGTTCATCCGCACCGGCGGCGAGCAGCGAATCTCGAACTTCCTGCTCTGGCAGCTCGCCTACACCGAGCTCTACTTCAGTGACGTGCTGTGGCCCGACTTCGACGCCCAGGCGCTCGACAGCGCGATCGCTTCCTATCAACGGCGCGAACGACGGTTCGGCCGGACCAGCGACCAGGTACGCGAACCTTCGGCCGACGTGCCAGTCCGCGCCGTGGTGCGCTGATCCGGCGTTCGCGCGCGGTCAGATCCGGCAGGCACGATGGCGTCTTCCGCGCTCGGACAGCGAATCACGACCGCACTGGTCTTGGGCGGGCTGATCCTCGCGGCGATGTTCCTGTCGCCGCCGCGGATCTGGGCCATGGTGATGCTGGTGGTGGCGCTTGCAGCGGCCTACGAGTGGTCAAAGCTGGTCGGCCTCGAGCGGTCGCGCCGGTTGGCGTTCACCGGCGTCGTCCTGGGGGTCTGCGCGCTGCTGTTGTTCATGGATGGGGCCGGCTTCGCGCGCGGCTGGCCCGATCACGTGGTGTTCGTCGTATGCGGTACAGCCACGCTGTTCTGGCTTGCGATCGCACCGGCATGGCTGCGGGCGGATTGGCCGACCGGCCCACGCCCTTATATGGCGGCGGCTGGCGGAGTCGTGCTGATTGGCGCCTGGGTTGCGTTGGTCGAATTGCAGGCACGCTCACCCTGGCTGGTGCTGGCGGCGATGGCGGTCGTGTGGATCGCGGACACGGCGGCGTACTTCACCGGCCGCAAGTTCGGCCGGCGCAAGCTCGCGCCCACGATCAGTCCCGGCAAGAGCTGGGAGGGTGTCGCAGGCGGACTTGTCGCAGTTGGCGTGTATGCATTGTTGCTGGTCGGCTTTGCTTCGAACGCTGGCTATGACGGACCGCGCGGGCCGGTCGCGGTTGCGGGATTCGTGCTGCTGCTGGTCTCGCTCGGCGCGATTTCGATGGTCGGCGATCTTTACGAGTCGCTGTTGAAGCGACACGCGGGGGTCAAGGACAGCGGATCGCTGTTGCCGGGCCACGGGGGCGTGCTCGACCGCATCGACGCGCTGGTCGCGGCGATGCCACCGGCCGTACTCGCCGTGGCGCTGTTCCTGCCCAAGGCAGCGGGCGGATGATGCGCCGGGTCAGCCTGCTCGGCGCAACCGGTTCGATCGGCGATTCGACGCTCGACGTCATCGCGCGTCATCCGGATCGCTTCGCGGTCGTGGCGCTCGCCGCGCATCGCAACTGGCAGAAACTGGCGGCCTTGTGCCGCCGTTTCCGGCCGGCCTGGGCCGCGATGCTCGATCCGAATGCCGCGCGTGCGCTCGAATCGGCGCTCGCCGCCGACGGAACGCGAACGCGCGTGCTCGCCGGCGCGCGCGGACTTGCGGAGATCGCTGCGTTACCCGACGTCGATACCGTGCTCGCGGCCATCGTCGGCGCCGCGGGCCTCGAGCCGACACTGGCCGCGGCGCGTACCGGCAAGCGCATCCTGCTCGCCAACAAGGAGGCGCTGGTGATTGGCGGCGCCTGGTTCATTCAGGCGGCGCGCGAGGGCGGGGCCACGCTGTTGCCGATCGACAGCGAGCACAACGCCATCTTCCAGTGCTTGCCGGCCGGTTATGCAGGGACGCCCGGGGCGGCCGGCGTGCGCCGGATCCTGCTCACGGCGTCGGGCGGGCCGTTCCGCGAGCTCCCGCTGGCGGAGCTTGCGCGGGTCACACCCGAACAGGCCTGCGCGCACCCCAACTGGACGATGGGACGCAAGATCTCGGTCGACTCCGCGACGATGATGAACAAGGGTCTCGAGGTGATCGAGGCGCACTGGCTGTTCGGCATGCCGCGTGAGGCGATCGACGTCGTCATCCATCCGCAGAGCGTCGTGCACTCGCTGGTCGAGTACGTCGACGGCTCGGTGCTCGCCCAGCTCGGGCACCCCGACATGCGTACGCCGATCGCGCAGGCGCTCGCGTATCCGGAGCGTGTCGAGGCGGGCGTGCCGCATCTCGATCTCGCCGCGATCGCCGCACTGACGTTCGGGGTTCCCGACCCCGTGCGCTTTCCGTGTCTCGGGCTTGCCTACGCGGCGCTGCAAGTGGGCGGCAGTGCGCCGGTTGCGCTCAATGCCGCGAATGAGGTCGCGGTCGAGGCGTTCCTGGCGGGCCGCGCCGGCTTTTGCGACATCGCCGCGACCTGCGCGCACACGCTCGAACGGGTTCCCTCGAGCGGCGTGGAGTCGGTCGACGCCGCGCTGGCGATCGACGCCCAGGCGCGCGCTGTCGCATGCGCTATCCTCGGCCTTCCCGCGGCGACGCTGCACCGCGGCTCGCTCGCTGCCTGATCCTCCATGGACATCCTGGTCAAGATCCTCTCGTTCCTGGTCGTGCTCGGGCTGCTGATCGTGTTCCACGAGCTCGGCCACTACCTGGTCGCGCGCTGGTGCAACGTCAAGGTGCTGCGCTTCTCGGTGGGCTTCGGGCGCCGGCTGTGGGCGCGCCGCTATGGCCGCGACCAGACCGAGTTCGCGATCTCTGCGATCCCGCTCGGCGGCTACGTCAAGATGGCCGACGAGCGCGAGGGCGATCTTGCGCCGGAGGATCTGCCTCGCGCGTTCAATCGCGCGAGTGTCGGCAAGCGCATCGCCATCGTCGCGGCGGGACCGATCGCGAACCTGCTGCTCGCCATCGTCCTCTACGCCGGGACGTTCATGACCGGCATCCCGGGACAAAAGCCGATCCTCGCCGAGCCGGCGCGCAGCACGCCCGCCGCGGTTGCCGGGGTGAGGGGCGGCGACGAAGTGGCGGCGGTTGACGGCGTTCCAGTGGCGAGCTTCCAGGACCTGCGCTGGCAGCTGCTCAAGTCCTCCGGCGGCGATCAGGTCACGCTGCGGGTCCGGACGATCGACGGCGGCGCCGCGACACGCGTCGTCGCGCTAGGGGCACTGGAGGGCGGCGACTGGGAAGGCCCGTTCATGCGCAAGCTCGGCCTCTCGGCGGATTTTGGCGAGCCACTGATCGACGAAGTGCTGCCCGGCAAGCCCGCCCAGCGCGCCGGCGCGCGCGCCGGTGATCGGATCATCGCCATCGATGGCATCCCGGTGCGTTCGCCCGCGGACGTCGCGGCGGCCACCAACGCGAAACCGGCCGCGGAAGTGGTGTTCCGCATCGAGCGCGACGGCGCACGCTTCGACCTGCCCGTCATTACCGAAGTCACCGAGTCGAACGGGCGCCGGATCGGCATCGCCGGACTGCGGCTCAAGGTCGATCCTGCCGTCGAGGGGCGGCTCTCGACCACGGTGCGCTACGGCCCGGTCCGGGCGCTGTACGAAGGCACGCGCAAGACCTGGGAGCTGTCGGTGTTCACGGTCAGGATGCTCGGGCGCATCCTGGTCGGCGACGCTTCGCTCAAGAACATCAGCGGGCCGATCACGATCGCCGACTTCGCCGGCCAGTCGGCACAGGCCGGACCGCTGGTGTTCGTCGGCTATCTCGCGCTGCTCAGCATCAGTCTCGGCGTGCTGAATCTGCTGCCGGTGCCGTTACTGGACGGCGGGCAATTGCTGTATTATTTCGCCGAAATCCTGCGCGGCCGGCCGCTTTCGGATCGTGCTTTCGAGATCGGACAGCGTATCGGCATGGCCGTGCTCGCGGCGCTGATGGCCCTGGCGCTCTTCAATGACTTTTCCCGCCTGTTCTGACCGTCGCGCCGGCGACGGGCGCGCGCGGAAGTTCGCGCGGCGCCGCCCGCTTCGCCAACTGGCCGTGTTGACGCTGTTCGCGCTCGCGCCGGTGCTGGCGCACGCGTTCGATCCCTTCGTGGTGAAGGACATCCGCGTCGAGGGCGCGCAGCGGACCGAGGCGGGCACGGTGTTCAGCTACCTGCCGATCAAGGTCGGCGAGCGGATCGACGACGAGCGCGCGTCGCAGGCGGTCCGCGCGCTTTACGCGACCGGGTTCTTTCGCGACGTGCGGCTCGAGCGCCAGGGGGACGTGCTGGTGGTGGCGGTCCAGGAACGCGCGACGATCAGCTCGATCACCTTCGTCGGCAACAAGGAGTTCGACACCGACACCGTCAAGAAGGCGCTGAAGGACATCGGGCTCGCCGAGGCGCGAATCTTCGATCGCAGTTCGCTGGAGCGCGCCGAGCAGGAGCTGAAACGCCAGTACATCTCGCGCGGGCTGTACAGCGCGAATGTGCAGACCACGGTGACGCCGCAGGAGCGCAACCGGGTCGCGCTCAACTTCACGATCGACGAGGGACCGAACACGCGGATCCAGCGCATCAACATCGTCGGGACCCGCGCCTTCACCGAGGGGCAGCTGCTCGGGGAGATCACGCTGACCAAACCCGGCTGGCTCACCTGGTATACCAAGAACGACCAGTACAGCAAACAGAAGCTGCAAGCCGACCTCGAGTTGTTGCGAAGCTTCTATCAGGACCGCGGCTACCTGGAGTTCGTGGTCGAGTCGACGCAGGTGTCGATCTCGCCGGACAAGGAAAACATCGCCATTACCATCAACCTCTCTGAGGGCCCGCTGTACCGCGTCTCCGAGGTGCGCCTGGCGGGGGAGCTGATGGTCAGCGAGGCGGAAATCCGCGAGCTGGTCCGGCTGCGGCAGGGTGACGTCTTTTCGCGGTCGCGGCTGCAGGCCTCCGCCAAGGACATCAGCGACCGGCTCGGTGCCGAGGGCTACGCATTCGCGAATGTCAACGCGGTGCCCGACCTCGATCGGGTCAAGAACACTGCGTCGTTCACGTTTTTCATCGACCCCGGTCGCCGGGTCTACGTACGCAGGGTGAACATCTCGGGCAACATCAAGACCCGCGACGAGGTGATCCGGCGGGAGGTGCGCCAGCTCGAAGGCGCCTGGTACGACAGCGCCCGGATCGAGCGGTCGAAGATCCGCGTTCGCCGGCTCGGGTACTTCGAGCCGGATATCGGCATCGAGACGCCGCCGGTGCCGGGATCGCCCGACCAGGTCGACATCGAAATCAGGGTCACCGAGAAAGCCACCGGCAACCTGCTCGCCGGCGTCGGCTACTCGTCTTCCGATGGCGTCGTGTTGAACGCCTCGGTATCGCAGCAGAACGTGTTCGGTTCGGGCAACGCGCTTTCCTTCTCGGTCAACACCAGCAGCATCGCGCGCAACTACTCGTTCCTGCTCGCCGAGCCGTACTGGACTGTCGACGGCGTGTCGCGAACCATGGAGGCCTACTACCGAAAAACCGATCCGACCGGTCTTGCGATTTCACAGTACGCTTCGGAAACGGCCGGCGGCGCGATGAGCTTCGGCGTGCCGGTCACCGAGTCCGACACCATCAACCTGGGCGCGCGCGCGGAGCGCGTGAGCCTGACGCTATACGATGACAGCCCACCGGCCTATGCCGACTTCGTTACGCAGTACGGCAATCCGGTCTGGAGCCTGATCGGCACGGCCGGCTGGTCCCGTGACACCCGCGACGACATCCTCTATCCTACCCGCGGCCGTTTGCAAAGTGCGTTTCTGGAAGTCGGCCTGCCACCCGGCGACCTCCAGTACTACAAGGCCCAGTACCTGCACCAGTGGTTCTGGCCCGTCTGGGGCGATCTGGTGCTGATGTTGCGCGGCGACATCGGCTACGCGGACGGCTACGGCAGCGTGCCTTGCCCCGAGGGTACGGCTTACTGCACGTCGCTGCCGTTCTTCAAGGCGTTCTATGCCGGCGGGGTGGGCTCGGTGCGAGGCTATGAATCGAGTTCGCTCGGACCACGCGACATCTATGGCAATGTGCTCGGGGGCAGGCGTAAGATCATTGGCAACCTGGAGGTGGCGTATCCGATCCTCAAGGGCGATAGGTCGGTGCGTGGCAGCGTGTTCGTCGACGCGGGGCAAATCTGGGCGACCAGCAACGTGCCGCAATACTCGCTCGTGACGACGAGTTGCGCCGGAACGTCGACCGACCCAGACGTCGTCTATCCGGGGTCGCAGAACTTTCGCTACTCGGCCGGCGTCGGGCTCGCCTGGAACTCGCCGGTGGGCCCGCTCAAGTTCAGCTATGCGATCCCGATCGGCGACAAGTGCTACGACCGCATCCAGAAATTCCAGTTCCAGGTCGGCTCGGTGTTCTGACGGCGAGCATCGGCCCCCGGAAAAGTGCAGGAGAAAAGCGTGAAAGTCCTGATCAACATCGCCCTGGCATCGCTGCTCGCGCTCGCCTGCGGCGCGGCGGCAGCGGTCGAGTACAAGATCGGCTTCGTGAACACCGAACGCTTGTTCCGCGAGGCGGCACCCGCCAAGCGGGCGCAGCAGAAGCTGGAGAAGGAGTTCGCCCAGCGCGATGCCGAACTCGGCAAGCTGACCAAGCAGCTTCGCGATCTGCAGACTTCGCTGGACAAGGAAGGGGCGACCATGCCCGAGACCGAGCGCCGCAACAAGGAACGCGACCTCGCGAATCTGACCCGCGATCAGCAGCGGGCGCAGCGCGAGTTCCGCGAAGACCTCAACCTGCGCCGCAACGAGGAGCTCGCGAGCATCCAGGAACGGGCGAACAAGGTGATCCAGGGGATCGCCGAGGCCGAGAAATTCGACCTGATCCTGCAGGACCCGGTGGTCTACGCGAGTCAGCGCATCGATATCACCGAGAAGGTGATCAAGGCGCTCGCTGACAAGTAGCGCTCCGGCGTCCACAACCAGGGCCCGGGCCTAGTGTCCTGAGTCAGGGATTCGTTGAAGGATCTCAGCCATCCGTTTGACGCCCGCGCAAATGGACCGCGTTCGCTTCCAGGCGCGACGCCCCCGTGCGGCAAGGTTTGTTACCTGCCGCACGGGGGCAACAATGCCTGGGAGCGAACTGGTCCTTTTGCACAACGAATTTCTGACTCGGGACGCTAAGAGCGAACGCAATGGACCGCGCCGACCTGGGTAACGGCTATACGCTGAGCGAGCTTGCCGCCAGGAGCGGCGCGTCGCTGGTCGGAGACGGCGCGACGCGTGTTCGTCGTGTCGGCACGCTGGAGGCCGCTGCCCCGGACGCCATCGCCTTTCTGGCCAACCCGAAGTATCGCGCCCAGCTCGCGTCGACACGCGCCGGCGCGGTTATCGTCGCGCCGGCGGATGCACCGGCCACGGCGCTGCCGAAGCTCGTTTCCGACAATCCCTATGCGATTTACGCGAAGGTCGCGGCGTTGCTCCATCCCGCCGCGGCGCTCGCCGCCGGTGTCCATCCAAGCGCGTCGGTCGGGCGCGGCGCGACGATTGCCCCGGGCGCGAGCGTCGGAGCGCACGCAGTCATCGGTGCGGGCGCGAGTATCGCCGATGGGGCTGTCGTGGGTCCCGGGTGCGTGGTCGGCGAGAACGCCGTGCTGGGAACGGGTGCGGTCCTCCACGCGAATGTCGTCGTTTACGCGAACTGCCGCGTGGGTGCGCGTACGGTGGTGCATTCGGGGGCGGTGATCGGTGCCGATGGATTCGGCATGGCCGAGGAGGGCGGCAAGTGGCTGCACATTCCACAGATCGGCCGCGTCGTCATCGGCGCCGACTGCGAAATCGGCGCCAACACCACCATCGACCGTGGGGCGATCGATGACACGGTGATCGAGGACGACGTCAAGCTCGACAATCAGATCCAGATCGGCCACAACTGCACGATCGGCCGCCACACGGCGATCGCCGGGTGCGTGGGCATCGCCGGCAGCACGCGCATCGGCCGCAACTGCAGGATCGGCGGCGCCGCGATGATCTCCGGGCACCTGGTCATTCCCGACGGGACGGTCGTCTCCGGGGGCACGCTGATCGCGAGCACGCCGGATGCGCCAGGGGTCTACACCGGCGTGTTCCCGGTGTCGAAGCACAGTGACTGGCGCAGGATCGCGGCGCAGTTGCGCCGGCTCGACGAGCTCGCCGACCGGGTCCGCGCGCTGGAACGCGCCGCGCCAAAGAAGCCGGACCGCGTATGAGCGCTGTTCCAGCATTGGATGTCGACGCCATCGTTGCCAGGATGCCGTACCGCTATCCGGCCACGCTGGTGGATCGCGTCGTCGAATGCGTCGCCGGCGAGCGCATCCGCGCACTGAAGTGGGTCACGATGAACGAGGAATACTTCCAGGGCCATTTCCCGGGCTACCCGGTGATGCCCGGGGTGCTGGTCATCGAGGCTCTGACCCAGCTGTCGGGCGTGCTCGCGGTTGCAAGTGGCCTGGTGAACGCGGACGGCACGCCTCGCGTGAACTTCGTCGGGATCGACGCTTGTCGGTTCAAGCGCCAGGTCATTCCCGGCGACGCGCTGACCCTCGAGTCCGAGTGGAAGCCGGGCGACGCGCGCAGCGGCCGCTTCGAGGTGCGCGCGCTCGTCGACGGGCAGCTCGCCGCCGAAGCGGCGCTGCTGGTCGAACTTCTGCCCTGACCGCGATGGCCGTCGTTCATCCGACCGCGATCGTCGATCCGACCGCCGAACTCGAGGAGGGTGTCGAGATACGCGCTTACTCGGTCATCGGCGAGCAAGTGCGGATCGGCGCAGGCAGCGTCGTCGGCCCTCACGCCGTGGTCGGCGCACGCACCACGCTGGGACGCCGCAACCGCGTGTTCCAGTTCGCGTCGATCGGCGAGATCTCGCAGGACCGCAAGTACGGCGGCGAGCCGACCACCACCGTGATCGGCGACGACAATGTGTTCCGCGAGTACGTGAGCGTGCATGGCGGAACCGTGCAGGACCGCGGCGAGACGGCCATTGGCGACGCCAACCTGTTCCTCGCCTACACCCACGTCGCCCACGACTGCATCGTCGGCAACCGCACGACCTTCTCCAATAACGCGCAAATCGCCGGGCACGTGCACATCGGCGACTGGGCGGTGATGGGCGCGTTCGCGGGGGTCCACCAGTTCTGTCGCGTGGGCGCCCACGCAATGCTCGCAGCGTACGCCGTCGTGCTTCAGGACGTCCCGCCATTCACCGTCGTGCAGGGCTACCCGGCGCAACCGAAGGGTACCAACAGCGAAGGGCTGCGACGCCGCGGATTCTCCGCGGATGACATCCTCGCAGTGCGCCGCGCCTACAAGACGCTGTACCGCGAGGGCCTCACCCTGGAAGATGCGCGGACCAAACTGGCCAAGCTCGCGGAGTCGACTCCGGTGGTCGCGCCGCTGGTGGACTTCCTGACCGTGCCGGGACGCGGCATCCTGCGGTGACGCGGATGCCGCGCGAGAACGGCGAGGATCTGCGGCCGCGGATCGGCATTGTCGCCGGCGAAGCGTCCGGCGACGCGCTCGCCGCGACGCTGATCCGCGCCGTGCGGGCTCGTCATCCCCAGATTCGGTTCGTCGGCGTCGCCGGACCGAAGATGCAGGCCGAAGGCTGCGAGGCCTGGTATCCGGTGGAGAAGCTTGCGGTGCGCGGTCTGGTGGAGGTTCTCCGCCACCTCCCCGCGCTGCTGCGCATCCGGCGCGACCTGCGCTTGCGGTTGCTCGCGGCGCGCGTAGCTGTTTTCGTCGGCGTCGATGCGCCGGATTTCAACTTCGGCCTCGAGCTGGCGCTAAAGCGGCGTGGTGTGCGCACCGTGCATTTCGTCAGCCCGTCGATCTGGGCCTGGCGCCGCGAGCGCCTGCGATCGATCGGACGCGCGGTGAATCGCATGCTGGCGCTGTTTCCGTTCGAGGCGCCGCTGTACGAGTCGGCAGGGATCCCGGTGACCTTCGTCGGCCATCCGCTGGCGGTGGACGCAGCCACGCCGGCGACGCGTCGAGAAATGCGCGAACAGTTCAAACTGCGCGCGGCGACACCGGTGTTTGCGCTGCTGCCGGGATCACGTGGTTCGGAGCTCGAGATGCACGCCGAAACCGTGCTCCGCACCGCGGCGTTGATCTTTGAGGCGCGGCCCGACGCCCAATTCCTGGTGCCGCTGGTCACGCGGGCCACGCGCGAGTACTTCGACGGCGTCCGCTACCGGCTCGGTTTGTCCGAGTTGCCGCTCACGCTGCTCTACGGGCACGCGGGCGAAGCGCTGCGCGCGGCCGATGTGGGCGTGGTCGCATCGGGAACGGCAACGCTCGAGGCGGCGCTAGCGCGTTGCCCGCACGTCGTCTTCTATCGGATGGCGAGCCTGACGGCGTGGATCGTGCGGCGCAAGCTCATGGTGCCGTGGATCGGGCTGCCCAACGTGCTCGCCGGACGCTTTGTCGTGCCCGAATTCCTGCAGGAACAGGCAACCCCGCTCAATCTCGCGCAGGCCGCGCTCAACCTCTACGACGATACCGTCACGCGTCGGCGCGTCGAGGCTGTGTTCGGCGAATTCGCGGTGGCGCTCGCCCTAGACACCGGCGCGCTCGCCGCCGACGCGGTCACCGTGGAACTGCGGCTGGCGGGCGTGGCGATTTGAAGCGCGCGATGCTCATCGCCGGCGTTGACGAAGCCGGGCGGGGGCCGCTCGCGGGACCGGTAGTCGCCGCGGCGGTGATCCTCGATCCCGACCGAGCCATTCCGGGACTCGCGGATTCCAAGCTGCTTGGCTCCGAACGCCGCGAGCAGCTCGCGGTGCTGATCCGCGAGCGGTCGATCGCCTGGGCGATCGGACTGGCGGACGTCGACGAGATCGATCGCATCAACATCCTGCAGGCGACCATGCAGGCGATGGCACGCGCCGTGGAGGGGTTGCGGGTCGTCCCCGCAGAAGTGCTGGTCGACGGCAATCGCTGCCCGACGCTTGCCTGCCGGGTCCGCTCGATCGTCAACGGCGACCGCAGCGTCGCTTCGATCTCGGCGGCGTCGATCATCGCGAAGACCGCGCGCGACGCGATGCTCCGCGAGCTCGACCGGCTGTATCCCGCCTATGGGTTCGCACGACACAAGGGCTACGCGACGCCCGAACACCTCGCGGCGCTGGACCGGCACGGTCCTTGTCCCATCCATCGGCGGACGTTCGCGCCGGTGCGGCAAAGCGCGTTGGACTTCGGGGCTCGGGACTAGGGACTAGGGGCTGGGGATCGGCAGCGCGATGCACAATCCTGTGGCCCGCCGATAGCAACGAACAACCAAGGTACCTTTGCACCTTCATTCGTGCATCGTCAGCCCAAGACGCAGACCAAGCGCAAGCGCTCCCTAGACCCTAGCCCCGAGACTTTACAGAATGCGGTGGAACCAGAGCACCGATAGAGCGGCGGCGGTCAGCACCAGCAGCGCACCGGCGGCGGCGAACAGCGCCGAAATCTCGGTTTCCTTCTTCTCCAGTACCAGCCGCGAGTTCAGCGTCTCGTAGATTTTCTTGAGGTCGACCGCGTTGCCGGCATAGAAGTACTCGCCGTGGGTGATGTTGGCGATCTGCTTCAGCGTTTCCTCGTCCAGTCGGACGCGCATCGACCAGCCCTCGAAGCCGATGATCTCGCCCTGCGGCGTGCCGACCCCGACCGTGAAGACGCGCACCCCGCGGTCGGCCGCCATTTTCGCGGCCTCGATCGAGTCGGGGCCGGTGGTGCGCTGGCCGTCGGTCAGCAGGATAATCACGGCCGATGCGTAGGACCCGGGTGGGACCGGCTTGAACGGCTTCTGCTCGGCTTTCTGCTGATCGATCTTCTGTCCTCCCCGGTGCTCGCGGCCGAGGATCAGCTTGCTGATGTCGATGCCCGCGTCGGGAAAGATCGTGGCGAGCGAGACGATGATGCCGCTGCCGATGGCCGTACCGCGCTGCAGGTTGAAGCGGTCGATGGCCGCGATGATGTCCTCGCGGTTCTGAGTCGGGGGCTGCACCAGCGCCGCGGTACCCGCGAACGACACCACGCCGATCCGGGCATTGCGGGGCTGCTCGGCCACGAACGCCTTGGCCGCAACCTGTGAGGCAGCGAGGCGGTTGGGCTCGATGTCGGCCGCACGCATGCTGCCCGAAACATCCATGGCCAGGATCACGGTCTCGTGCTGCGAAGGCAGCGTGATGACCGCGGTCGGACGCGCAATCGCGAAAAGCAGTCCGGTCAACCCGAGCAGAAACAGCGCCGGCGGCAGGAAGCGGCGCCAGCCCGGACCCTGCCCGAGTGCTTCCTTGACCATCGACAGGCTCGCGTAGCGGACCGCGAGCCGCTTGCGCCGCCGCAACAGCCCTACGTAGAGCGCGGTGACGACCGGCAACAGCAGCAGCAACGCGAGGAATTCAGGCCACAGGAACTTCACGGTTTTCCCTCATGTGACCGGGCATGCCGCGCCCGGCGGAGAGCTGGCTGCGGCGCTTGCGCAGGTCGGCGAAGCGTGCGATGGCGTCGGCGAGATCGTCGTCGGTGCACAGCTCCAGCGCATCGACCTGGGATTCCCGCAGCAATTTTCGGACTTCCTGCTCGCGGCGAGTAGCCACCTCCGCGAATCGCGCGCGGAACTTCGCATCGTGCGTGTCGACCAGGAGCTGCTCGCCGCTTTCCGCATCCTGAACCACGATCAGGCCGAGGTCGGGCAGCTCCATTTCCACCGGATCGTACAGGCGGACCGCGACCACTTCGTGCCGGCGCGCCAGCCGGGCCAGCGCCGGCGCCCAGCCGGGCGCGCTCATGAAGTCCGACAGCACGAACACCAGCGAGCGCCTCTTCATGATCTCGCCGGCCTGATGGAAAAACGGACGCAGGTCGGTTTGCCTGGCCTGCTTGCGGTGCTCGCGGCTGGTCATCCGGTGCAGGAGGTGCAGCACGTGGCGTCGGCCCGCGCGCGCGGGAATCACCGTATCGATGTCCTCGCCGTAAAACATCGCACCGACCCGGTTGCCGTGGCGCGTCAGCAGTCGCGCGAGGGTTGCGACGAATTCCGCGGAAACCGCGCGCTTCAGCGTCTCCGCCGAACCGAAGTCGACCGAGGGCGACAGGTCGAGCAGGAACCACGCCGTAACCTCGCGCTCCTCGTTGAAGGTGCGTACATAGGGCTGCTGCATGCGCGCCGTGACGTTCCAGTCGATGTGCCGGACGTCGTCGTGGTACTGGTATTCGCGCAGGTCGGCAAGGTCGAGCCCGAAGCCCCGGAACAGGGTCCGGTAGTCGCCGTGCAGCATCCCGTCGAGCCGCCGGAGTACCGTCCACTCCAGGCGGCGCAGGATCGCTTCAGCTCGCGGCGGCGGCGACGTGGACATGCTTCTCCAGCGGCTTTTCCGGGGCCGGCACGCGTTGCATGATGCGCAGGATCAGCTCGTCGGGCGACAGCGACTCGGCGAGCGCCTCGTAGGACAGCACCAGACGGTGACGGAACACATCCGGAACCAGGTCGGTGACATCCTCGGGCAACACGTAGTCGCGACTGCGCAGGAAGGCGAGTGCACGCGCAGCCTCGATCAGGTGGATCGGCGCGCGCGGGCTCGCGCCAAAGGTGATGAACTTGGCCAGCTCCTTGAGGCCGTAACGGTCGGGGAAGCGGGTCACCGAGGCGAGCCGGACCGCGTATTGGATCAGCGCGGGGTCCACGTAAACCAAACGGCAGGTGCGCTGCAGCGCCGCGAGTTCCGCGGTCGTCGCGACCGGCGCCACCGGCTGCGGATCGCCGGTGACGCGGTCGACGATCACGAATTCCTCTTCCTCGCTGGGATAGCCGACCAGCACCTTCATCATGAAGCGGTCGACCTGCGCCTCGGGCAGCGGGTAGGTGCCTTCGCTCTCGATCGGGTTCTGCGTCGCCATGACCAGGAACGGTTCGGGGACGCGGTGGGTATCGCCGGCGATGGTCACCTGGTACTCCTGCATCACCTCGAGCAACGCGCTTTGAACCTTGGCCGGTGCGCGGTTGATCTCGTCGGCGAGCAGCAGATTGGTGAACACCGGTCCCAGCGACGTCGCGAATTCACCGGTCTTCTGGTTGTAGACGCGTGTGCCGACCAGGTCGGCGGGCACCAGGTCGGGCGTGAACTGGATCCGCTTGAACTGGCCGCGGATGGTGCGCGCGAGCGTCTTTACGGTAAGCGTTTTCGCGAGTCCGGGGACGCCTTCCACCAGCAGGTGTCCCTGGGCGAGGATCGCAACCAGCACGCGCTCGAGAAAGTGGTCCTGGCCGACGACGATCTTCTTGACTTCGTAGAGCAGACGTTCGGGGAGGGCGGCGTCTGGGCGCGCGGCAAGGTTGGTCATAAGTGGGGGAAGGGAGAAGGGGGAAGGGGGAAGGGGGAAGGGAGAAGGGAGAAGGGAGAAGGGAGAAGGGAGAAGGGTGAGGGGTGAGGTCAGAACGGCGACATGCTGGCCGCGGCGGCGGCGTTCTCGATCGGCACCGCGAAACCGATGCCGATGAACACGCGCTGCTTGGTCGGATTGAGGATGCCGGTCACGATGCCGACGACTTCGCCGTCCATGGTCGCCAGCGGACCGCCCGAGTTGCCCGGATTGGCGGCCGCGTCGAACTGGATGAGGTTGGTCAACACGCGCTTGCCCTCCGGCGAGCTGTACTCGCGACGCAGTCCGGATACCACGCCCCCGGACACCGACGGGCCGATGCCGAATGGGAAACCGACGGCGATCACGCGGTCGCCCGGCAGCAGGTCGGCGGTCGAGCGCATCGTCGCGGCGGGCAGGTCGTCGGGAATCGTCTTTGCCTGCAGCACGGCGAGGTCGTGCTCGGGCTGGACGCCGACGACCGTCGCCTCGGACTCGAGCCCGTCGGCGAACACGACGCCGACCTTCTTCGCGCCCAGTACGACGTGCAGGTTGGTCAGGATCACGCCCGTGTCGATGATCACGACGCCGGTGCCGACGCCGGTTTCGATCTCCTTGTCGTCCTCGGTCACCGCCAGGTCGCGCACGCGCACGACCGACTTGGCGAGCTTTTCGTAGGCGCCGGCGGCCGGCGAGGGCAGTACCTTGTTCTCGAGCGTGTGCAAAACCGCCGCGTCGATGTCTTCCTGCGTCAGCGCACGCTGGCGCTGCTGGGTCCCGCTCCAGATCAGCATCGCCGCCAGTGCCAGTGCGCTGCCCATTGCTAGCAGCAGCACGCGCTCGTGCCGTCCGGCAAACGTGCGCAACCTTCCGGGGGGCTTCGGCGGTGCGGGCACCTCGGCGGCTTCCGTCACGGCGGCGGCGGGGGCCGCCTGGCGATGACGCGAACTGCTGTACAGCGCAACGCTTCTCAAGGCTGGCCTCGCTCCAGGAACGCATCGGGACGCGGCGACACCCGGTCCCGCGCGGCGTGGCTTTCAAGTTCGCCGAAGGCCGAATCTACGCCAACCTCCCCCACCTTCGCAATCAGGGCGACACGCGGCGAGGCCAAGCCTGTTCGCGGCTGCCAACTGCTGCGAAGCAAAGGAGTGATCGGGTTGACTTGGAAAGGTTCTCGCCGCTAGCATCCAGCTTCCTCCCGGGCCAGCGTTCGACGCGGGCGCGCCTCCCCCGATGCCGGTTCGCGCTCGCTCGAGGGCCGTTGCCGGGATCCGCAGGAACCTCACCATGATCCACTGCGTGCTGCACGATCCGAACGACTCGGTCGCTGTCGTCGTCGTCGAAGGCGTCAAGGCCGGGATGGCGCTGACCGGGCTCATCCTCGACCAGGATCGGACCATCACGCTCGAGTGCGCGCAGGACATCCCGATCGGGCACAAGGTGGCGCTCAAAGACCTCGCGGTCGGCGACACCGTGATCAAGTACGGCGTGGATATCGGCCGCGTCGTGCAGCCGGTGAAAAAGGGCGAGCACGCGCACGTCCACAACATCAAGACCAAGCGCTGGTAGGCTGCCGGCACCGGCCAGGAACCATCGAACATGCACAAGACCTTCAATGGATATCGCCGGGAGAACGGCCGCGTCGGCGTTCGCAACCATGTGATCATCCTTCCGGTCGACGACCTGTCGAACGCCGCGGCGGAGGCCGTCGCCAACAACGTCAAGGGCACGCTCGCGATCCCGCATCCCTACGGACGGCTGCAGTTCGGCGCCGACCTGGAGCTTCATTTCCGGACGCTCATTGGCACGGGCTCGAACCCGAACGTCGCCGCAGTGGTGGTGATCGGGATCGAGGACCAGTGGACAAGAAAAGTCGTCGAGGGCATCGCGGCGACCGGCAAGCCCGTGTCCGGTTTCGGCATCGAACTGCATGGCGACCACGACACGATCATGCGCGGGTCGAAGCTGGCCAAGGAGTACCTGCAGCGGTCCAGCGAGCAGTCGCGCGAAGCGTGTCCGCTCGCGGAGCTATGGGTGTCGACCAAGTGCGGCGAGTCGGACACCACCTCGGGCTGCGGCGCCAACCCCACCGTCGGCGACGCGTTCGACAAGCTCTACCAGGCGGGTTGCACGCTGGTGTTCGGCGAGACCACCGAACTGACCGGCGGCGAGCAGATCGTCGCGGCACGCTGTCGCGACGCCAAGGTGCGCGCCGAGTTCATGCGGGTGTTCGACCGCTACCAGGAAGTCATCAAACGGCACAAGACCTCGGATCTGTCCGACTCGCAGCCGACCAAGGGCAACATCGCCGGTGGCCTGACCACGATCGAAGAGAAGGCGCTCGGCAACATCCAGAAAATCGGCCGCAAATGCACCGTCGACGGCGTGCTCGACAAGGCCGAAGCGCCGACCGGCCCGGGACTCTGGTTCATGGACAGTTCCTCCGCCGCCGCGGAAATGGTGACCTTGTGTGCGGCGGCGGGCTACGTGGTGCACTTCTTCCCGACCGGGCAGGGCAACGTGATCGGCAATCCGATCCTGCCGGTGATCAAGATCTGCGCGAATCCGCGCACCGTGAGGCTGATGAGTGAGCACGTCGACGTCGACACGACCGGACTGCTGCAACGCGAACTCACGATGGATCAGGCGGGCGACAAACTGATCGACATGATGTTCCGGACCGCGAACGGCCGGCTGACGGCCGCCGAGGCGCTGGGTCATCGCGAGTTCGTGCTGACCCGGCTCTACGAGAGTGCATGAAGAATGAAGAATGAAGAATGAAGAATGAAAGGAGTTCGGGCGTGCGCGTGCCTCTTTCATCCTTCATGGCGGCGACAGCCGCATCATCTTTCATGGCAACTTGCTGATGCTTACCGCCGATCCCACCGCCGCTCTGGCGCTTCCCGATCTCGACGCCATCCGCGCGGCCGAGGTCCGGATCGCGCCGCACGTCCACCGGACGCCGGTGATGACCTGCCGCTCGCTCAACGCGCTGACTGGCGCCACGCTGTATTTCAAATGCGAGAACTTCCAGCGCATCGGCGCGTTCAAGGCCCGCGGCGCATCGAATGCCGTGTTTGCGCTGACCGATGAGGCGGCCAGCCGCGGCGTGGTCACGCATTCTTCGGGCAACCACGGCGCCGCGATCGCCTACGCGGCGGCCCGGCGTGGCGTACCTGCGTGGGTGGTGATGCCCAAGAACGCGGCGCAGATCAAGCAGCAGAGCGTGCGTGCGCTCGGCGCGACGATACGATTTTCCGCAGCGACCGCGGCGGCTCGCGAAGTCCTGTGCGACGAGGTGCAGCGGGAGACCGGTGCGACGCTGGTGCATCCGTTCGACAACGCCGAGGTCATCGCCGGACAGGGAACGGCCGCGCTCGAACTGTTGCAGGACGCGCCGGAACTCGAGGTGATCATCGCGCCGGTCGGAGGGGGTGGGCTGCTGTCGGGAACTTCGATCGCGGCGAAGGGCTTGAAGCCCGGCGTGCGAGTGTTCGGCGCCGAGCCCGCGAACGCCGACGATGCGGCGCGCGGCTATCGTTCGGGCCGCGTCGAGCCAGTGGCCTCGACGGTGACGATTGCCGACGGACTGCGCTCGCCGCTGTCGGCGCGAACGCTTGCCGCGCTACGCGCGCATGTGGATGCGATCGGCCTGGCCAGCGAGGAAGCGATCGTCCGGGCGATGCGCCTTACCTGGGAAAAAATGAAAATTGTCATCGAGCCGTCGGCGGCCGTGCCGCTCGCTTGCCTGCTGGAGCGTACGCTCGAAGTCGCCGGCGCGCGCGTCGGGATCGTGATTTCCGGCGGCAATGTCGACCTCGACCGCCTGCCGTGGCAAAGTTGATGCCCGCGAGTGGGTGAGCGCCGCTCGCACCCCTTTTGCTGCCCCAGCTGTGATGACCAAGCCAAGCATCCGTTGCCCCGCGTGCAGCTGGCATCCCGCAGCCTCGTCGCGCTGGAGCTGCCTGCCTCGTTGCGGGACGGCGTGGAACACGTTCGCCACCGACGGGCTGTGTCCGGGGTGCGGCGTACGCTGGCAGCGCACGCAGTGCCTCGCCTGCGGCGTCGTCTCGCCGCACCGCGACTGGTATCACGATCCCGGCGACGACCTGCCACCGGGGGTGCACCGTGAGGTCGAAATCGTCGAGCGCGCCTGAGCATTCATGAGCCACCTGCGATCCACGCCCCATCCGCGGTTCCCTCTCGCCTTGCCGGTCACCGACATCAACGCGCTGTTTGCCCGCTAGAGAGCGCATGCGGGTCGTCATCGCCGAGTTTATGGACCAGGCCGCGGTCAATCTCCTCGCCAATCACCACCCGACGCACTACGATCCCGAACTCGTCGATCGTCGTGACGAACTTAACGCGCGGCCGACCGTCGCCGAGTACGTGATCGGCGTGGCCATGCTGCTGCTGCGTGGCGCTTACCTGTCGACGGAGGACGTCGGGGCCGGCAAATGGCCGCGTGTCGCGTTGCTGCAGCGACGGGAGTTAGCCGGCAAGACCCTGGGCGTCGTGGGCTTCGGACAGGTCGGCCGACTCACCGCGCGAATGGCGCGCTGCCTGGCGATGCGCGTGATCGGCTTCGACGCGCAGATCAAATCGGGTGACGCGGTCCGGCTGCGCTCGCCGCGCGGCCGTATCCGTCCGCCTAAGCGAACCGGCGCATGCCTTGCTACCGACTCGACGAACTGACGTCGCTTGCGAGGCGGGCGCTCGCCCGCGCTGGCGCCAATCCAGACATGGCCGAAGCCACGGCGAGGGCGCTGGTGGCGGCCGACGCGCACGGCCTCGTATCGCACGGGGTTTCGCGCGTGGCGCAGTACGCGGCTCATCTCGCCAATGGCCGCGCGGACGGCCGGGCGGTTCCATGCATGGTCAAGTCGCACGGCGGCACCGCACTTGTGGACGCGCAGTGTGGCCTGGCATTCCCGGCCTGCGAGCTTGCGGTCGCGACCGCGATCGAACGCGCACGCGAGTTTGGTATTGCTTTCGTCGGCGTTACCAACAGCCATCACTTCGGCGCAGCGGCGTTGCATCTTGGCGCGGTCGCGCAGGCGGGCATGGTCGGGCTGGCGCTGGGCAATTCACCGTCGGCGATGGCGGCCGCGGGCGGGCGTACGCCGCTGTTCGGCACCAATCCCATCGCCGCCGTGTTTCCACGGGCGCGGGGCGCGCCGCTCACCATCGACCTCTCGTTGTCGGAGGTGGCGCGAGGCAAACTGATGATGGCGGCGAAGGAAGGCCGGCCGATTCCGCTCGGCTGGGCTCTCGATCGCGACGGTGCGCCCACGACCGACCCCGCGGCTGGCCTTGCCGGTTCGATGCTGCCGATGGGCGGCGCGAAGGGTGCAATGCTGGCACTGGTCGTCGAACTCCTGGTCACGGCGCTTTCGGGTGCCGCCATGGGATTCGAGGCCACTTCGTTTTTCGTTGACGAAGGCAATCGGCCGCGGCTCGGTCAGGCCTTCCTCGCGATCGATCCCGCGGCGCTCGCCGGACGTGACGTCTACTTCGAGCGCGTCGAGCACCTGATCGCAGCGATGCTCGATGACCCGGGCGTGCGCCTGCCTGGCGCGCGACGGGACGCACTCGCAGCGTCCGCCGCTGTTGAGGGGATCGAGATCGCGCAGGCGCTCGCCAGTCAGCTCGAGGCGCTGGCGAGCTGACTGGCGATCCCGGACGACTTTTCCGTCGGCGCTGCTAGCGAGGATTGACGCGGAACGCGCCCTCGCAGCCGTTGTCGACCCAGATGCCTTCGCGCTGGTAGCCCCAGGTCCGGCCCTGGATGCACGGTGCTTGCGATACCTGGTTCACCAGCTGGGCACTGCGGATGGGGCCGGTCGCGCAAAAGTTGTAGCGGTACTCGTGACTCTCGCAAACCAGGACGTTGGGACCCGGCGGCGCCGGCGTCGGACGATAACTGGACTGCACCTGGATGTCGGCCTCGCAGCCTTCCGACACCCAGACGCCGTTCTGCCGCCAGCCCCAGGTGCGACCCAGCACGCAGGGCGAGCGCGACTTCTGCCTGACCAGCGACGCGCTGATCACGCCGCTGACGCCGCAGAACTCGTACTGGTAGTTGCGACTCTCGCAGCTGACGATGCCGGCACCGGGAAGCGGGGCGGGCGGCGGCGGACGCGACGTAACGAGTTCGAATTCGGCTTCGCATCCCCGGGACACCCAGACGCCACGACGGTCCCAGCCCCAGGATTGCTGTTCGACGCACGGCGACCGCGAGCGTTGCGAGACCAGCGTTGCCTGGCTGACGTTGTCGCTAACTGCGCAGAACTGATATTGGTAGTTGCGACTCTCACAGACCATGCGCACCTGCGCATCGGCAGCGTCGGCGGCGGCGAGCAGCGCCGTGCCGAGCATCATCGCCAGCAGAAGTGGATTCACGATTTCGATCCTCAATGGAAAGTGTCGGCTAATACCGAGGCTTGCCGCCGACGCTGGTAGGGGTCTGACCCCGCGTCCGGAACCCGGGCTGGGACTTACGCCGGGCCGATCGGCGCCGCCGCCGCTATGCTCTCACGCAAAGGCCCAAATACGCCAGCCGCCGCGGCGATCACCTCGTTGCTGCGCATGAACTCCGGGCTGCCGGCGAAGTCGCCGACCCGGCCGCCCGCCTCGGCGACAAGCAATGCGCCGGCCGCGACGTCGTGGTTTGCAAGGCTCATCACGAACACGCCGTCGAGGCGGCCGGCAGCGACATAGGCGAGGTCGAGCGCACAGGCGCCCGCGCGGCGCAGCGTGCAACGCGCGGCCAGTGCGTTGAAAATCGGCAGGTAGCGGGCCAGGCGGGGGCTCCTGCGGGGAGGAATAACGGTGCCGATCAGCGCGTCCTGGATGCGCGTGCACGCGGAGGCCCGAATCGGCGCGCTGTTGAGCTGCGCGCCGCGTCCCTTCACCGCGGTGAACAGTTCGTCGTGCGATGGGTCGAGCACCACCGCATGGGTGAGTTCGTTGCCGTGCACCAGCGCGACCGACACCGCGTAGTACGGGAAGCCGTGGAGGAAATTCATGGTCCCATCGAGCGCGCCGATGATCCAGCGGTAGGGAGAATCGGTTTTCGCGCCCTCGCGCTCGGTGCTGTCGTCGCCGAGGATGACGTGGTCCGGAAATGCCGCGTGGAGGGTCGCGGTAATGGCCTGTGCGGCCTCCGCCTTGGTTCCGGCGACGATCTCGCCGCGCTCCTTCGAGAATGTCGGCAGGCGCTTCAAGTCGCGCGAGGCGTCGCCGATCACGGCCGCCGCGCGGCGCGCGGCACGCACTGCGACGGCCAGCACCGGGTCGTTGGACGCGGTCATGGCTTGCCCCCGGCCAGCGCTTCCCGCTCCATCAGCAGATAGGTGCCGAACGCGTTGATGCGGTTCGCCGGCTCGAACAGGGGCAGACCCTTGAAGCGCGACCAGTCGGTTTTCGCGTACACCTCGTCGAAGGATTCGAGATCGGCGACGGCCTTGCCCATCGTATGGCGGAGGAACACCAGGTAGTCGCGGGTCCGTTCGAGATCCTGCGCGACGTTTCGTGAGGCCGGGCCGTGGCCGGGAACGACGAGCACCGGTTTCATCGCGATCATCCTTTCCATCGCTTGCAGCCAGCCTTTGCTGTCGGCGTTGCCGACGAAAGGCAGCCGGCCGGCGAACAGCAGGTCGCCGGCGAAGAGCACGCGCTCCTCGACGACGTGGAGCAGCAGGTCTTCCGGGGCATGGGCGCCCTCCGAGTAGACGATGCGGAAGGTGACGCCGCCGAGCCGGAAGTCGGTGTCGCCCATGAGCCAGAGGTCGGGACGGACGATCCGGGTGTTTTCGTCGACGAACGGAAACAGGTCCCGTTGGCGCTGCGCAAGGCGCTCGTCGGCAAGCCCGGACGTGAAATATTCGCCGGCCTTGTAGTGCGCCCAGATTTCGGCGCCCGCGGCCTTCAGCGCCTGCAGCCCGTACACATGATCGGCGTGGTAATGCGACACGATCACCAGCCGGATCGGCTGCGTCGTGAGCTTGCGGATCGCGGCGACCATCGCTTCGCCAAGCGCGGGCGTGCCCAGCGCATCGAACACGACCACGCCGTCGCCGGTGATCACGAAGCCTGCGTTCGACATGAAGCCCCGGTTCGCCGCGCTCGCCATGCCGGCTTCGCCCTGGAACGCCCAGCATCGCGCCGAGACCCGCTCGGGGGTCAGCAGGAAGGGGTCGGCTGGGCGCGGAATCTGCGCGATCGCTGCGCCGAACCAAGTCATGCTCGCAACGACGAGAAGCGACGCCGCGTGGACGCCTACCCGTGCCAACACCCAGCCAAAGACCCGCATGATCGCAGCGCCCGATTGCATGGTTCGGCCGTGTCCGACGCGCTCGTGTCGCTCAGCGCCTGGCGGCGACTTCGAGCACGCGAACCGTGTCTGGAAACGGCTTGTCGCTCGCCATGTCGTTCGCCGACTTGCCGCGGTCGTCCCTGGCGTCCACGCGGGCTCCCGCTTTCAGTAATGCCTCGACCGTCGCCGTGTGTCCGGAGCCGGCAGCCCACATCAGCGCGGTCAGATTGTTGGCATACATCGCGTTGGGGTCGATTCCCCGCGCCAGCAGCAGCCCCACGACTTCGGTATGGCCCTCTCCGGCGGCGTAGAGCATGGCGGTCTTCTTGATGCGATCGACCGGCGTCGGACCGGCGCCGCGTTCGAGCAGCGTCCGCACGATCTCGACGTGCCCGCCGTGCGCCGCAGCCATCAGCGCCGTCACGCCGTTGATCGCCGGCTGGTGGATGTCGATCCCGGCGTCGATCAACCGCATCGCCATGCCGGTCTGATTGCGCTTCAGCGCGATGATCAGCGCGGATTCGCCGAAGCGGTTGCGCGAATTGACGGCGGCGCCGGCAGCCAGCGCACGCTCGACGCCGGCGTCGTCGCCAGTTCGTGCAGAGACCAGCAGGCGCGCATTGAGCGCCTCGTTGGTGGGCGCCTGCGCCGCGACCGACGCGGCCAGAACGACCGCCAGCGCGCCGACGGCGGCGGCGTGCAGGAGTGGGCAAGGAAGCATCGATTCTCTCGGAAAATTAGGCATGTTGCGTTGCACCATCGGGTACAATTGCGGCAGGTCCTGAATTGGACTATAACAACTCGCCCGCGGCCGGCCCAGCATCGGTCCGGCGGCCATGGTTCGTGATCCCGGCATAACATCGTCGTCAAGGCAGAGGAGGAAGCACATGCAAATGCACAGTTGGGTGGGTGCGATCACGGCGATAGCGTGGCTCGCAGCGGGATCCGGTATCGCCACGGCGATGGAAGTTCAAGGCGGCGCGACCAAGGCTTCGCGAGAGATCAAGAAAAACGTCGCGGTCAGCCAGGACATGCTGAACAAGTCGGCGGGCAACGCAGCCGCATGGCTGCACAGCAACGGCAGCTACGAGCAGACCCGGTATTACCCTGGCAAGCAGATCAACGCCGGGAACGTCAAGGGCCTCAAGCCCGCTTTCGTCTTCCAGACGCAGGTGCTGGAGTCGATGCAGACCGCGCCGATCGTCGTCGACGGCGTCATGTATCTGACGACTTCGTTCAACCATGTCCACGCCATCGACGCGACGACCGGCGAGGAATACTGGCATTACAAGCACAAGATGGGTCCGATCACCACCTTCTGCTGCGGTCCGAACAACCGTGGCGTGGCGATCGGCGACGGCCGTGTCTACATGGGAACGCTGGATGCGAAGATACTCGCGCTCGACGCGAAATCCGGCAAGCTCCTGTGGGAGACGCAGATCGAGGACCCCGAGAAGGGCTACTCGGAAACGATGGCGCCGGTCTACGTCGACGGCAAGGTGCTGATCGGGACCAACGGCGGCGAGTACGGCGTGCGAGGCTTTCTGAAGGCATTCGGCGCGGCCGACGGCAAGCTCTTGTGGACGTTCTTCTCGATTCCTGAGAAAGGGCACGAGGGCGTATGGGCGGTCAACGACGCGACCGGCCGCAACATGCTGCGCGACATCGCGGCGGAGAAGAAGCAGCTCGCATCGGGTGGCGGCGACTTCTACAAGACGCTGGGCGGCGGCGTGTGGATGGCGCCGGCGGTCGACCTCAAGACCCGCACCGTGTTCTTGCTTGCGGGGAATCCGTCACCCGATCTGTACGGCGCCGAGCGGCCGGGCGACAACCTGTACACCAATTCGATGGTCGCGATCGACCTCGACAAGGGTACGTACAAGTGGCACTTCCAGTACATCGCCCACGACGTTTGGGATCTCGACGCGGTCAGCCCGCCGATCCTCACCCAGGTGAAGGATGCGGGCGGCAAGATGGTCGACGCCGTGCTCCACGGCGGCAAGACCGGTCACGTCTACATCCACGAGCGCGCCACCGGCAAGCTGATCCGCTTTTCCGAGGCGATGATCCCGCAAGAAAACATGTGGGTGCTGCCGACGCCGGAAGGCAAGCGGATGCTGCCCGGCGCCAACGGCGGCGTCGAGTGGTCGCCGATGGCCATCGATCCGGGCCTGCGGCTCGTGTACGCGGCGAATCTGCACCAGCCGATGACCTATCACGTCGAGCCCTCGAAGTACCCCGGCGGCAAGCTGTGGCTCGGCGGCGCGTTCAAGGCCATTCCCGGCGAGGAGCAATGGGGCCGACTGGTCGCCGTCAACATGGACACCGGGAAGATCGCCTGGGGCGTGAAGACGCCGCAGCCCCTGATCGGCGGCGTGCTGGCCACGGCCGGCGGGCTGGTGTTCAACGGCGAAGGCAACGGCTGGTTCAAGGCGTTCGACAGCAAGACGGGCAAGGAGCTGTGGAAGTACTTCTGCGGCGCCGGCGTCAACGCGCCGCCCGTCTCCTACACGATCAATGGCAAGCAGTACATCGCGGTCGCAGCCGGCGGCAACACCCAGCTCGACTTCAAGCGCGGCAACAGCGTGTTCGTGTTCGCGCTGTAGTAGGCCGACGCAAGAGGCGTCCGGGACTTCGGCGGGTGAAGGGATTGCTGAGTTGTGCCTTTTGCGTCGGGATGGGAGTCAGGCGGGCGCCTAGGGGCGGCCCGTCGGCGCCCGCCGGCAGTGGCACCAAACAACGAGCATCATGGGTGGCGCCGTGCATCTCGCGCCCTGTTGTATCACGCTGCTAGGCTGTTGCCCCAGGTCGTTCCAACCCGAAGGAGGCGCCTCTGGTGGCGCCTCCTTTGTTTTGCCGGTTTCCCCCGAATGAACACTTTCTCCCTGTTATGCGTAGGCGTCGCCGCCACGTTCCTCGTCACCGAAGCGCACGCCGATCCCGCGGCGGGCGCCAGGAAGGCCGAAGCCTGCGCTGCCTGCCACGGTCTCGGCGGCAACTCGCCCACCAGCGCGTTTCCGATCCTCGCCGGGCAGACCTTTCGCTACGTTTACCTGCAACTGCGCGACTTCAAGGAGGGCCGGCGCAGCGACCCGGTGATGTCGCCGATGGCCAAGGATCTCGAGCGCCAGGACATGCTCGACCTCGCCGAATACTATGCGGCGCAGAAGCCGAAGCCGATCCCCTTCAAGGCCGACGGCGCGCGCGTCGAGCGCGGCCGCAAGAAGGTCGACGAGGTGCTGTGCACCATGTGCCACCTGGGCGGGTTCAAGGGCCAGAACGAGATCCCGCGCATCGCCGGACAGTGGCCCGAGTACATCGTCAAGCAGCTGAAGGACTTCAAGGCCCGCACCCGAACCAATGATGCCGGCAACATGACGGCCGTCGCACAGACCATCACCGCCGAAGACATCGTCGACCTCGCGCACTACATCGCCAACCTCGACTGACCGCGGCCCGCTAGCCGACCTTCACCCCCAGCATCATGCCGCCGTCCTCGTGTTCGAGGTTGTGGCAGTGGAACACGTAGATCTGGGGACCGGCGAAGGGCATCGCGAAGCGGATCGCCAGGCGGACGCTCTCCCCCGGCCAGACCAGCACGGTGTCGCGGCGCCCTAGATCGGAGGGCAGGCGGCCGCGGCTGTCGATCGCGAGTGCGGCGACGGCGTCGGGCGAGGTCTCGCGCTCCTGCACTTCGAAATGGAAGCCGTGCAGGTGCATGGCGTGCGGCATGCTGGTGTGGTAGTTGCGCAGCAGCCAGATTTCGGTCGAGTCGCGCGCGACCTCGATCGGCGTCTCCCCCATCACGAACACGCGATCGTTGATGCGCCAGCGGCCCTTGTTGAAGCCGAGGCGCAACGGCCGCTCGCGCGCCCCCGCGACGTCGAGGGGATCGAGCTTCGACAGCGTCGCCGGAACGCGCCGGTCGTAGGCAATTCGCCTGCGTACCCGGATCGTCATCAGCGTGCGCGCCGCGCCCTCCGGCCAGCGATTGCCGCCGTGGTGCGCTGCATGCATGTCGGCAGGGGTCGCAGGCGACGGCGCACCGTGGCCGGCGCCGTGATCGGGCGCGGCGACCGTGCCAACCTCGAAGTGCATCGGATCGAAAGCGAGCGTTTCGAGCGTGACGCTGTCGCCGACCGAAGCATCGCGCAGATCGAGCAGCACATCGAGCCGCTCGGCGGTGGCAAAAAACGCCTGCTCCGCACGCACGGGCGCGGCAAGCAGGCCGCCGTCGGTCCCGATCAGCGTGAACGGTACCCTCGCGCCGTTCGCGCCGCGGAACGCGATCTGGAGCGTTCGCGCATTGCAGACGTTGACCATGCGGAAGCGGTAAAGCCGCGTCGCGGCATCGAAGGACGGACACGGCGTTCCGTTGATTGCCAGCTCATCCCCGAAAAAGCCGTGCGTGAGGTCCGCGGCGGTGGGCGCGTAGCCGCCCAAGGTGCGCCGATCCTGCATCGCGAGCGTGATTTCGGTGCGCCCCGGCACGAGGTCGAGCGCCTTGCGCAGCGCAACCTCGTCGTCGTCCTCGACCTCGATCAGGCCGTAAAGGCCGCCGTAGGTCTGCCGCGCCGTGTCGCCATGAGGATGCGGGTGATACCAGTACAGCGAGCCGCGGTCGCGCACTTCGAAGTCGTAGTCGTAGCGCTGGCCGGGCGCGATGGTGTAGAACCCGTTGCCGTCGTTGCGCCCGTCGACGGCGAGTCCGTGCCAGTGCGCGATTGTCGGCGCGTCGAGCCGGTTGTCGAGCGCGATGCGCACACGCTCCCCTCGGTGCAGGACCAGCGTCGGATTGAGGTAGTCGCGGCCGCGATGGCGCACGCGGTAACCGAGCGGGCCATGGACCAGGCCTCGTGGCAGCGTTCCCGCGCCGGTCGCGACCATGTTGAGAGGCTCACCGGCCGGGGCGAGCCGGCCGAGAAAGCCGGCATCGCGTGGCAGGTACAGTGGTCGCGTCGTGCAGCCAAGGGTCGCACCGCCATGCGCGGCGTGCTGGGCAGAGGGCGGACGCGCGAACCCGGCGAGCGCCAGGGCGCTCATCGCGCGCAGGACACGGCGTCGTGACGTTGGCACGGGGCGCCTCGCCGGCACTCAGCGGATGACCACACCCCAGGGCAGCGACCCGACCGGGATGTCGGCGAGCTTGCGGTTGGTCGCCGTATCGATCACCGCAACCGCGTCGGATCGGCCGCAGGCGACGTAGAGCTTGCTGCCATCGGGCGTCAGCGCCATGTTCCACGGTCGCCGTCCGACCGGAATGGTCGCGACGATGGCGTTACTTGCAGTGTCGATCACCTGCACGGTACCGTCACCGCCAGACGAGACATAGACGCGCTTTCCGTCGGGATGGACGGTGACGCCGTTGCTGCGCTTGCCGGCCTTGATGCGGACGATCACCTCGTGAGTCCGGGTGTCGAACACGTTGACCGTGTCGGCATTCTCGGCGGCCACGTAGGCGCGGCTGCCGTCGGGCAGGAAGCCGATGCCGCGCGGCCTGTCGCCGACTTTCACCGATTTCACCACCTCGCCGCGGGCCACGTCCACGATGTCGGTCATGTCCGCTTCCTCGGCGCTGACGTAGAGCCATTTGCCGTCGGGACTGAAGACCGCGTGTTCCGGATTCTTGCCCTTCATCTTGATGCGCTTGGCGATGGCAAGCGTCGCGGTGTCGATCAGCAGCACCTGGTCGTTCTCCTCGATCGCCGCGGAGAGCCACCTGCCGTCCGGGGACAGGTAGATCGCCTCGGGGGAGTCGCCCAGCGCCACCCTGGCGGTCTCGCGACTGCTTTCGAGGTCGATGACGATCAGCGCGTTCGTGGTCTGGTCGCTCACGAACAGTCGCTTGCCGTCGGCCGCCAGCGCCAGTCCGCGCGGCTTCTTGCCAACCTTCAGCGTGTTGATAACCTTGTCGGTGGCCGTATCGATGACCGACACGGTTCCGCCACCTTCGTTGGTCACATAGGCCAGCGGTGCCGCTTCGGCGGCCAAAGCCAGCAGGGATGCCAGAATGCCCAGCAGCGCCTGTCGTATCGTGTCGCCCATCACGGCCGGAACCCTCCACGCGATCGAGACGGAATGGTAATGTATTCGACAGCCCCCGGGTGCTGACGGATTGGATCCGCTGCAGCCCGCGATGTCCGGGAGCGGGGAAAGCGCGATGAGACCAACCCTACCAGCTGCAGTGCTGTTCGCATCGCTACTCGCCGGTCCGGCCGCGAGGGCGCAGGCACCCGAGGCGGCTACCTTGCTCGATCCAGTTATCGTCACCGCGACGCGCCACGAGTCGCGCGCGTTCGACGTTCCGGCTTCGGTCGACGTCATCGACGGCAGCGTGATCCGCGCGGGCCAGCCAGGCATCAACCTCTCCGAGACGCTGGGTCGCGTGCCCGGCGTGTTCGCCGCCAACCGCCAGAACTACGCTCAGGATCTGCAGATCAGCTCGCGCGGTTTCGGTGCCCGGGCGGCGTTCGGCGTGCGCGGCGTGCGGCTCTACCAGGACGGCATTCCGGTAACGATGCCCGACGGACAGGGTCAGACCGGCAGCTTCAGCCTCCTATCGGCGCAGCGCATCGAGGTATTGCGCGGGCCGTTCTCCACGCTTTACGGCAATGCCTCGGGTGGGGTGATTGCAGTATTCAGCGAGGATGGCGCGACGCCACCGGTACTGACGGCCGGCGGCGGCGCCGGAAGCTACGACCAATGGACCGCCGGATTCAAGCTGCGCGGCACGGCTGGGGCCGCAAGCTACGATGTCGCGGGCAGCTTGTTCGAGACCGATGGCTACCGCGAGCATTCGGCCGCGCGGCGCGATCTTGCGAACGCCTTGGTCCGTTACGACTTGTCCGACGCGACCCGTGTCACGCTGATCGGCAACTGGCAGTACCAGCCGGAGACCCAGGATCCGCTGGGGCTCACGCGCGCGCAGTGGGAGGCCGATCCTCGCCAGGCGGATCCAGTCACCCTCGTGTTCGACACCCGCAAGACCATCCGCCAGCTCCAGGGCGGAGCGGCGCTCGAGCATCGTTTCAACGCCGCGACCACACTGCACGTGAGCGCGTATGGTGGACAGAGGCAGATCCGCCAGTACCTGAGCTTTTCGGGGGTGGCGCCGACATCGGCAGGCGGCGTCGTCGACCTCGACCGCGAATTCGGTGGCGTCGACGCGCGGCTGGTCTGGCGCGGCGAGCTGTCCGGAACGCCGTTCACGCTGACCGCAGGCGCCACCGCCGATCGAATGCAGGAACGGCGTCGCGGCTACGTCAACAACAACGGCGCGCTCGGCGACCTTCGCCGCGACGAAGACGACAGCGTGTGGAGCGCGAACTACTATGCGCAGGCCGAATGGCGCTTTGCCCCGGCGTGGGCCGCGACCCTCGGCGTGCGCTCGAGCCAAGTTCGCTACGAGTCCGTCGACAACTACGTCACCGCCGTCAATCCGGACGACAGCGGCTCGCGGCGGTTCAGCAACACCAGTCCGGTGCTCGGGCTGGTCTACAGCGCGAACCCCGATCTCAATCTCTATGCCAGCTACGGGGAAGGCTTCGAGACACCCACCTTCGCCGAGATCGCCTACAACCGGACCGGACCCGGACTCAACTTCGCGCTCGATCCGGCGACAAGCCGAGCCGTCGAGATCGGCGCCAAGCTCCGCGCCGCGGGGACGCAAGCCATCAATGTCGCGCTGTTTCACATCGACACCGATCAGGAGATCGTGATTGACGCGGCCACCGGCGGACGCACCACCTTCAAGAATGCCGGCAAGACCCGACGGGTCGGCGCCGAGCTGGTCTGGGACGGCGCGTTGCCCTGGGGATTGCACGGCCATGTTGCGCTGACCTGGATTCGCGCCGAGTTCAGCGAAGCGTTTCTCAGCGGCACGCCGCCGCAGGTCGTTGCATCCGGCAATCGGCTGCCGGGGGTTCCTTCGCAGCAGGCCTATGGCGAACTGGCGTGGGTGCCGGGGGGGTACGGGGGTTTCAACGCCGCGGTTGAGTTGCAGTACGTCGGCAAGCTCTACGTCAACGATCGCAACACCGATGCCGCGCCGGCGGCTACGGTGGCCAACCTTCGCGCCGGCCTCGCGCAAACGGCGGGACGTGCGAAGTTCACCGAATTCGTGCGCGTGAACAATATCTTCGATCGCAAGTACGTCGGCTCGGTGATCGTCGGCGACACCAATGGCCGCTACTTCGAGTCCGCGCCCGGCAGCAATTGGTTCATCGGTGCCAGCGTCGATGTCAGGTTCTGAGCGCTACACGCGAACCGCGGTGGTGCTGCACTGGCTGGTCGCCGTGGTGGTGATCGGGCAGTTCGCTTGGGGCTGGTGGATGCAGGACATTCCCAAGCAGCCACCGGGCGTGCGCGCGGATGCGTATAACCTGCACAAGTCGGTCGGCCTGGTGATCTTTTCGCTGATGCTGGTGCGCCTCGGATGGCGCATCGCGCATCCGGCACCCGCGCTGCCTGCGATGCCGGCCTGGGAGGCGCGGCTGGCCAGGGCCACCCATGTCCTGCTCTACGTCGCGCTGTTCGCGATGCCGGTTGCCGGCTACCTGGGGTCGGTCTTCAGCGGTTACCCGGTCAAGTGGTTCGGACAGACCTTGCCGGCCTGGGGCTGGGCGGATCCGTCGATCAAGGACCTGATGAGCACGATTCACCTGACGACCAGCTGGGTCCTGCTCGCCGCGGCCGTACTGCACGTTGCCGGCGCGGTCAAGCATGCATTCGCGCGCGACGGCGTGCTGGCGCGCATGACCTTTGGCGGCGCGTCGGGCGTGCCCGCCCGCACGCGAGTGTCCGGGAAGGTGGAACGGACCGCGTAGCGGACCGGAGTGGCACCGGTGCGGTGGTCTCCGCCCGCGGGCGAGACGATCCGGCGTGAACGCGATGCTTGCCGTTGCAACGCGGTCGTGCCAAGCTTATCCGTTCCAGATGAGCGATGCCGGTGGGGACCTCCTGCCCGGTCGTCGGCTCTCATCCGTCGTCGAAACATCAGGCCAGGAGGAGTGCCCATGGGCATCGATGTGGCAATGACCGTCAACGGCAAGCCCGCGAAGGCGAACGTCGATCCGCGCAAGCTGCTGGTCGAGTTTCTGCGCGAGAACCTGGGTCTCACCGGCACCCACGTCGGTTGCGATACCGGGCAGTGCGGCGCGTGCACGATCCACCTCGACGGCCGCGCGGTGAAGGCCTGCATGCTGCTCGCCGCGCAGGCCAACGGCGCCAAGGTCACCACCATCGAGGGCATCGCCAGCGGCGATGCGCTGCATCCGATGCAGGCGGCGTTCAAGGCCTGCCACGGGTTGCAGTGCGGTTTCTGCACGCCCGGGATGGTGATGCTCGCGATCGACCTCGCCGCGCGGGAGAAGAACCTCGACGAGCAGACCGTGCGAGAGGGACTCGAGGGCAATTTCTGCCGCTGCACGGGTTATCACAACATCGTCAAGGCGGTGCAGCAGGGCGCCGCCGCGATGAAGTAGGAGCCGACATGGGTGCCAACGACAGTGTGATCGGCCGCTCGGTGCTCCGCAAGGAGGACCAGCGTTTCCTGACCGGGGCCGGCAACTATACCGACGACATCAACCCGGCGAACCACATCCACGCGTATTTCCTGCGTTCGCCGCATGCGCACGCGCGCATTCGCGCGATCGACACCGCGCGCGCGAAGGCGGCGCCGGGCGTCGTGGCCGTGTTCACCGGCGCGGACCTCGAAGGCGTGAACGGCCTGCCGTGCGGATGGCTGATAACGGGCACCGACGGCAAGCCTATGAACGAGCCCCCGCATCCGGTGCTGGCGAAGGGCAAAACACGACACGTCGGCGACCCGGTGGTGATGGTCCTCGCCGAGTCGTCGAACCAGGCCAAGGATGCAGCGGAGTTGGTGAACGTCGACTACGAGGTGTTGCCCGCCGTGGTGAATTGCGTCGAAACACTCAAGCCCGGTGCGCCGCAGATCCATGACGAAGCGCCTGGCAACCGCTGCTACGTCTGGGCGCTGGGCGACAAGGCGGCGGTCGACGCCGCGTTCGCGAAGGCCGCGCATGTCACCAAGCTGGACCTGATCAACAACCGGCTGGTCGCGAACGCGATCGAACCGCGCGCGGCGGTGGCCTCGTACAACCGGTCCGAGGACGCCTACACGCTCTACGTCACCAGCCAGAACCCGCACGTCGAGCGTCTGCTGATGACCGCGTTCGTGCTCGGACTGCCGGAGCACAAGGTGCGGGTGATCGCGCCGGATGTCGGCGGCGGGTTCGGCTCCAAGATCTACCTCTACGCCGAAGAGACGGCAATGGTGTGGGCCAGCAAGCGCGTGCACCGTCCGATCAAGTGGACGGCCGAGCGCAGCGAAGCGTTCATGTCGGACGCGCAGGGCCGCGACCACGTCACCCACGCCGAGCTCGCGCTCGACAAGGACGGCAAGTTCCTCGCGCTGCGGGTGAAGACCACCGCGAATCTGGGCGCGTACCTGTCCACGTTCTCGACCTGCATTCCGACCATTCTGTACGCGACGCTGCTGGCGGGGCAGTACACGACGCCGGCGATCCATTGCGAGGTCACGGCGGTGTTCACCAACACAGTGCCAGTGGACGCGTACCGCGGCGCGGGACGCCCGGAGGCGACCTTCGTGGTCGAGCGCATCGTGCATCAGGCCGCGGTCGAGATGGGCATCGCACAGGACCAGATCCGCCGTCGCAATTTCATCCGCAGCTTTCCCTACCAGACCCCGGTCGCACTCAATTACGACACCGGGGATTACGAGCCGAGCCTCGACAAGGCAATGCAGCTGGCGGATGTCGCGGGCTTCGCTGCGCGCAAGGCTGCGGCCGCCAAGCGAGGCAAGCTGCGCGGCCTTGGCTATTCGTCGTACATCGAGGCTTGCGGGCTCGCCCCGTCGAATATCGCGGGGGCACTGGGTGCGCGCGCGGGGCTGTTCGAGGCAGGCGAGGTCCGCGTGCATCCCACCGGCAGCGTCACCGTCTTCACCGGATCGCACAGCCACGGGCAGGGCCACGAGACGACGTTCGCGCAGATCGTCGCCGCGCGCCTCGGCATGACGGTCGAGAACGTCGACGTCGTGCACGGCGATACCGGCCGCGTACCCTTCGGCATGGGAACCTACGGCTCCCGCTCGCTCTCGGTCGGCGGAACGGCTATCGTCAAGGCGCTCGACAAGATCGTCGCCAAGGGCAAGAAAATCGCCGCGCATCTGCTCGAGGCGTCCGAAGGCGACATCGAGTTCGCCGACGGCAAGTTCACCGTCGCCGGCACCGATCGCAGCAAGACCTTCGGCGAGGTCGCGCTCACCGCCTACGTGCCGCACAACTACCCGCTGGACAAGCTCGAGCCGGGTCTCAACGAGACGGCGTTCTACGACCCCACCAACTTCACTTATCCGGCCGGCACGCACATCTGCGAAGTCGAGATCTGTCCGGACACCGGCGTGGTCGAGGTCGTCGGCATGGCCGCCTGCGACGACTTCGGCAACATCATCAATCCGATGATCGTCGAGGGGCAGGTGCACGGCGGCCTCGCGCAGGGCATCGGCCAGGCACTGCTCGAGCATTGCGTTTACGATAACGAGAGCGGACAGCTGCTGAGCGGCAGCTACATGGATTACGCGATGCCGCGCGCCGACGACCTGCCGTCGTTCAAGGTGGCCACCACGGTCACGCCGTGCACGCACAATCCGCTCGGCGCGAAGGGCTGTGGCGAGGCAGGCGCCATCGGTTCGCCGGCGGCGTTGATGAACGCGGTGCACGATGCGCTCGCGGGGGTCGGCGTGAAACGCGTCGACATGCCGGCGTCGCCGCACCGGGTCTGGCAGGCTATCCACAGCGCGGCGGCGCGCGCCTAACGGAGGACGCGATGTACGCATTCGAACTGCACCATGCCAAGAGCGTCGCGGACGCTGCCACGTTGCTTGCCAAGACCAAGGGATGTCCGATCGCGGGAGGACAGAGTCTCATCGGCGCGATGCGCCTGCGCCTCGCGCAGCCGGGATCGCTGGTCGACCTGTCGGGCATCGCCGAATTGCGGGGCATCCGCAAGGACGGCGGCGCGCTGGTGATCGGGGCTACCGCGCGCCACGCCGAGATCGCGGCATCCGCCGATGTGAAGGCGGCCATTCCGGCGCTTGCCGCGCTTGCCGCGGGCATCGGCGACCCGCAGGTGCGGAACATGGGAACCCTCGGTGGCTCGATCGCGAACAACGATCCGGCTGCCGACTGGCCGGCGGGCGTCGTCGGCCTTGGCGCGACCGTCGTCACCAACAAGCGGAAGATTGCCGCGGACGCGTTTTTCACCGGGCTCTACGAAACCGCGCTCGCTGGCGACGAGATTGTCACGGCTGTCAGCTTTCCGGTTCCGAAGCGCGCCGCCTATGTGAAGTTCCGCAATCCGGCATCGCGCTTTGCACTGGTCGGCGTGCTGGTTGCGCAACTGGCCGATGGTAGCGTGCGGGCGGCGGTCAGCGGCGCTGCCAGCTGCGTTTTCCGCTGCAAGCCGCTCGAGGCCGCGCTCGCCAAGAGCTTTACCGCCGACGCGGCGAAGGCGACCCGGGTCGAGGCGAAGGGGCTCAACAACGACCTGCACGGATCGCCGGAGTATCGCGCGCACCTCATCCCGGTGCTCGCGGCCCGGGCGGTCGCGGCCTGCGCCTGAAGTCCACGGCGCAGCGGAGTCGAAGGGAAGGGGTCAAGCTGCATCTGCGCTTCCACGCCGTCCCGCGCTGGCGACGTCGAAACGCAACCTGACCCCGGCGATCGTTCCGATGAGCCCATCGCGCGCGCCCCGCTACCGGGGCATCTTCCCTGTCGTCCCGACGACCTTCACCGACGACGGCGCGCTCGATCTCGAGAGCCAGAAGCGGTGCGTCGACTTCATGATCGACGCCGGCTCGAACGGACTCGCGATCCTCGCCAATTTCTCCGAGCAGTTCGTGTTGTCCGACGACGAGCGCGAGCTGCTGACGCGGACGCTGCTGAAGCATGTCGACGCTCGCGTGCCCGTCATTGTCACCACCACCCACTTCAGTTCCCGAGTTTGCGCGGAGCGCAGCCGCCGCGCGCAGGACGCGGGTGCCGCGATGGTCATGGTGATGCCGCCCTACCACGGCGCGACGATCCGGGCGCCGGAGGCGCGGATCGTGGAGTTCTTCGGCGCGCTGTCCGACGCGATCACCATCCCGATCATGATCCAGGACGCTCCCGTCGCGGGTACGCCGCTATCCGCAGCGTTGCTCGCCCGCATGGCGAAGGAAATCACCAACGTGGCGTATTTCAAGATCGAAGTGCCCGGGGCGGCGGCCAAGCTGCGCGAACTGATCCGGCTGGGCGGCGACGCGATCGAGGGGCCGTGGGACGGCGAAGAGGCGATCACGCTGCTGCCGGACCTCGATGCGGGCGCCACCGGTTCGATGACCGGCGGCGGCTATCCTGACGGGCTGCGGCCGATTCTCGACCACTACGCAGCCGGGCGGCGCGAACAGGCGGTTGCCGCGTACGAACGCTGGCTGCCGCTGATCAACTACGAGAACCGCCAGTGCGGGCTGCTCGCAGCGAAGGCGCTGATGAAGGAGGGCGGGGTGATCGCGTCGGACGCGCCGCGGCACCCGTTGTCGCCGCTGGATGCGGCGACGCGCAAGGGACTGATCGAGACCGCGCGCCGGCTCGATCCGCTCGTGCTGCGCTGGAGGCGACGAGAGCCATGACGGCGAAGCTCCCCGAGCTGCCGGCCACGGTGGACGCAACGCTGGCGATGCTTGCCTCGCAGGATTACGTCACGGACCGACGACTCGCGACCGCGGTGTTTCTCGCGCTGAAGCTTTCCCGCCCGCTGTTCCTCGAGGGCGAGGCCGGCGTCGGCAAGACCGAGGTTGCCAAGGTGCTCGCGTCGGCGCTGCACCGCAAGCTGGTGCGATTGCAATGCTATGAGGGCCTCGACACCGCCGCCGCGGTCTACGAATGGAACTACCCCCGGCAGATGATCGAGATCCGGCTCGCCGAGGCGGCGGGCGGCGTCGAGCGCGACACCCTCGCGCACGACATCTTCACCACCCGGTTCCTGCTAAAACGGCCGCTGCTCGAGGCGCTGATGCCGCACGACGGCGTCGCGCCGGTGTTGCTGATCGACGAACTCGATCGCGCGGACGAACCGTTCGAGGCCTATCTGCTCGAGGTGCTCGCCGAATACCAAGTGACCATCCCCGAACTGGGCGCGATGCGCGCCGCGAACCCGCCCATCGTGGTCATCACCTCCAACCGCACGCGCGAGATCCACGATGCGATCAAGCGTCGCTGCCTCTATCACTGGGTCGACTTTCCCGACGCGCGGGCCGAACTCGAGATCGTCCGGCGCAAGTGCCCGAGGGCGGCCGAATCGCTGGCCCGCGAGGTCGTGGCGTTCACGCAGGCGCTGCGCGGCCGCGACCTTTACAAGGCGCCGGGCGTGGCGGAAACGCTCGACTGGGCCGAGGCGCTGGTCGCGCTCGACCGCATCGCACTCGATCCCGCGACCGTCGCCGATACCATCGGCGTGCTGCTCAAATACCAGGACGACATCGGAGCGATCACGCCCGAAATCGCCTCCAGGCTGGTCGAGGAAGCGAAAGCCGGTCTTCGACTTTAGGGAAGCTCTGACCAAGTGCGCGGAGCGCGTTGGCACGAAATCTGGATGATGGTTAGACCAGGCTCACAGGACGTGGTAGGCCCCACGTTCAAGAGACTGGGCGACACCAGCGCCAGATTTCGTGCCAACCCTTCGGGACGGGGGTTCTCCGGGGCGCTTACTTTGTTGCTGGGCTGGCCAATAGCGCCTGCTATTGGCGGCACCCTGCGTCGCGTAATCATCCCCGGATAACCCCCGTCGCGCCCGTGTACTTGGTCAGAGCTTCCCTATGGGCGGCCCGTCAGCGCCCGCCGGCAACAGCACCGAACAACGCGCATCATGCGCGGAGCGCGAAGGTGAAACCATGAAGGTGCAGGTCAAGCTCGCCCTCTCGATCGGCTCGCTCTGTCTGGCGGTG
>JBKKAZ010000004.1:0-13523 GCA_046714435.1 Casimicrobiaceae bacterium | reverse complement strand
CGCACTGCATCGAACGTGCCCGGGGCGCGACCAAGCGCTCACTTCCGCGCAGAGCGACGCTTTGCATCCGCGTTGTAACGGATGTCGACACCGCGCACCACGCGAGCGTGACGGGACGTCGCAAGTTGCGGGTATAATCCGCTCCCCTCGCGACATTCGCATGCCGACCTTTCCAGTGCGCATCGGTCCCCATCAACTACCCAACACGCTCGCCGTCGCGCCGATGGCCGGCGTGACCGACCGGCCGTTCCGGCAGCTCTGCCGCCGGCTGGGTGCGGGCTACGCGGTGTCGGAAATGGTCGCGTCGAACCCGAAGCTGTGGGGAACCGACAAGTCGCGCCGGCGCATCGACCACGCCGGCGAGCCTGCGCCTGTCGCCGTGCAGATCGCAGGCTCGGATCCGGCGATGATGGCCGAGGCCGCACGCTACAACGTCGCGCGCGGCGCGCAGATCATCGACATCAATATGGGCTGCCCGGCCAAGAAGGTCTGCAATGCCGCGGCGGGATCGGCACTGCTTGCCAACGAAACGCTGGTCGCGGCGATCTGCGAAGCGGTCGTCGGTGCGGTCGAGGTGCCGGTCACGCTGAAGATACGGACCGGCCCCGACCCGGAGCGTCGCAACGCGCCAAGCATCGCGGCGATCGCGGAACGCTCCGGCATTGCCGCGCTCACCGTGCACGGGCGCAGCCGCGCCTGCATGTTCGTAGGCGTGGTCGACTACGACACGATAGCGGCGGTCAAGCGCGCGGTGTCGATCCCGGTGATCGCCAATGGCGACGTCAATTGCCCGCAGCGTGCGCGCGATGTGCTCGCGCGCACCGGCGCCGACGCGATCATGATCGGGCGCGCAGCGCAGGGGCGGCCGTGGATTTTCCGCGAGATCGCGCATTTTCTCGAAACCGGCCGCGAGCTGCCGGCGCCGACGGTTGCCGAAGCGCGCGAACTCATTCTCGCGCACCTCGATGACCATCACACGTTCTACGGCGCCGAGGTCGGCGTGAGAACCGCCCGCAAGCATCTGGGCTGGTACACGCGCGACCTCGCCGGTGCCGCCGACGCGCGCGCGGGCTTCTATGCGGCGCAGACAGTCGAGGCACAGAAGGTCGCGGTGATCCGCTATTTCGACCGGCTCGCCGACCAGGGCGATCGCCTGGTCTACGACAGGGCGAGGGACGTTGTCGAGGCGGGCGTCCGCTTCGCGACCCGGGAACAACGAATCGAGGCGATGCCATGGGCAGGGGAGGCCCTCGCAGCGTGAAGAGGAACCTCAGACTCAACGGCAGCAACGAAATCGGGCGCAGCATCGAGCGCTCGCTCGACGAATATTTCAGGAAGCTCGACGGGGAATCGCCCGGTGGCGTCTACGAGATGGTGATCGGTCACGTCGAGCGCACCATGCTCGCGAAGGTGATGGAGCAAGCCAACGGCAACCAGACCCAGGCCGCCGACATGCTCGGCGTGAACCGCAACACGCTGCGCGCGAAGCTCGGCAAGTACAAGCTGTTGTAGCCCACCGGTGTCATCCAGAGCGAAGCGTGGGATCTGCGATTGAGTGTCATCCAGAGCGAAGTGTGGGATCTGCTGTTGCTGTGCGATCAAAGGAAGAAGCAGATCCCACGCTTCGCTCTGGAGATTCCTCGTCCCTCGGAATGACACTCCCCTTTTCAACTCGGCGCTAGGCTTTCGCGCATGTCCGCGAAGCTCACCCGGGCGCTGCTCTCGGTATCGGACAAGCGCGGACTCGTCGAGTTCGCGCGCGGCCTCGCGCAGCGCGGCGTCGAGCTGATCTCGACCGGCGGCAGCGCGCAAGCGCTCGCCGCTGCCGGGCTGCCGGTCACCGACGTCGGCAGTCACACCGGCTTTCCCGAAATGCTCGACGGGCGGGTCAAGACGCTGCATCCGCGCGTGCACGGAGGCATCCTCGCCCGGCGCGACCTTGCGTCGCACCGCGAGGCGCTCGACCGCCACGACATACCGGTGATCGATCTCGTCGTCGTCAACCTCTACCCGTTTCGCGAGACGATCGCCAAGCCCGGCTGCACGCTCGACGACGCGATCGAGAACATCGACATCGGCGGTCCGGCGATGGTGCGCTCGGCCGCCAAGAACTGGTCCCACGTCGGGATCGTCGTCGACCCGGACGACTATCCCCGCGTGCTCGCCGACCTCGACGCCAACGCCGGCGCGCTCGGCGAGGCGCTCCGCTTCAGTCTTGCGCAGAAGGCCTTCGCGTACACCGCGGCCTACGACGGCGCGATCGCGAACTGGCTGTCCGCGCGCGGGCCGGACGGCGTCGAGCACGGGTTTCCGCGCTCGTTCCATTACGCGGGCGAGCTGGTGCAGCCGCTGCGCTACGGCGAGAATCCGCATCAGCGTGCCGCGTTCTATCGCGACCAGGTGCCGCGGGCCGGTTCGATCGCCAGCTGCCGGCAGCTGCAGGGCAAGGAACTGTCCTACAACAATATCGCCGACAGCGACGCGGCGTGGGAGTGCGTGAAGTCGTTCCGGACGCCCACCTGTGTGATCGTCAAGCACGCCAACCCCTGTGGCGTGGCCACCGCGCAAACGCCGCTCGACGCCTATCGCAAGGCGTTCGCGACCGACGCCACCTCGGCCTTCGGCGGCATCATCGCGTTCAACGTGCCGGTGGACGCCGCCACGGTCGAAGCGGTCGCCGCGCAGTTCCTCGAAGTCGTGATCGCGCCTGCCTACACCGCCGACGCTCTGGTGGCGATCGACCGCAAGCCAAACGTTCGCGTGCTGGAGATCGCGCCTGCCGGCGAGGACGCGATCCCTTCGCTGGATTTCAAGCGCGTTGGCGGCGGACTGCTGGTGCAGACGACGGACGTTCACGCGACGACCGCCGATGAATTGAAAGTCGTGACCAGGAAGGCGCCGACGCCCCGGCAGATCGAGGACCTGCTGTTCGCAGCGCGGGTGGCCAAGTTCGTGAAGTCGAACGCGATCGTGTTCTGCGCGAACGGCCAGACGCTCGGCATCGGCGCGGGCCAGATGAGCCGGGTGGATTCCACCCGGATCGCTGCGGTCAAGGCGAAGCAGGCCGGACTGCCGCTGGCCGGCTCGGTGGCGGCTTCCGACGCGTTCTTTCCGTTCCGCGACGGCCTCGACGTGGTCGCGGAGAGCGGCGCCGTCGCGGTGATCCAGCCGGGCGGCAGCATCCGCGACGACGACGTGATCGCCGCCGCCGACGAGCGCGGGATCGCGATGGTCTTCACCGGCGTTCGGCATTTCCGGCATTGAGGCGTGCAGCGATGAACATCCTCGTCATCGGCGGCGGCGGGCGCGAGCACGCTCTCGCGTGGAAGCTCGCGCAAAGCGAGCGCATCGCGCGCGTCTACGTGGCGCCGGGCAACGCCGGCACGGCTCGCGAGCAGGGTGTGGCGAACGTCCCGATCACCGCGATCCCCGAACTGGTTGCGTTCGCGCGCGACAAGGACGTCGCGCTGACGGTCGTCGGTCCCGAGGCGCCGCTGGCGGCGGGCGTGGTGGACGCGTTCCGCGCCGCCGGGCTCGCGATCTTCGGCCCGACGCGGGACGCGGCGCAGCTCGAAAGCTCAAAGGACTTCGCCAAGGCGTTCATGGTCAGGCACGGCATCCCGACCGCGCGCTACGCGACGTTCACCGAGCCTGCGAAGGCGCATGACTACGTCGACGCTGAAGGGGCGCCGATCGTGATCAAGGCCGACGGACTCGCCGCCGGCAAGGGCGTGGTCGTCGCGATGACCACCCGTGAAGCGCACGCCGCGATCGACGCGATGCTGACCGGCAAGGCGCTGGGCGGCGCCGGCGCGCGCGTCGTGATCGAGGAATGCCTGGTCGGCGAGGAAGCAAGCTTTATCGTGATGTGTGACGGCGAGCACGTGCTGCCGCTCGCATCCTCGCAGGATCACAAGCGCCTCGCCGACGGCGATGCCGGGCCGAATACCGGAGGCATGGGGGCGTACTCACCGGCTCCGGTGGTGACGCCGGCGCTGCACGCGCGCCTGATGCGCGAAGTGATCCTGCCGACGGTGCAGGGCATGGCGGCCGACGGCATCCGCTACAGCGGCTTCCTGTATGCGGGCGTGATGATCGACGCCACGGGCAACCCGCGCGTGCTCGAGTTCAATTGCCGGATGGGAGATCCCGAGACGCAGCCCATCCTGGCGCGACTCACCACTGATCTGGTCGACCTTCTCGAGCACGCGGTCGAAGGCACGCTCGATGCCGTCGACGCCGAATGGGATCGCCGGACCGCGCTCGGCGTTGTGCTCGCCGCGCGCGGCTATCCGGAAGCGCCGCGCGGCGGCGACGCGATCGACGGACTCGACCGCGTGGACGAGAAGACGCATCCCGACATCCGGATCTTCCACGCCGGTACCGCGCTCGACGACGGCAGGGTCGTAACCAGCGGCGGTCGCGTGCTGTGCGTCACCGCGCTGGGGGATTCGGTCAGGCAGGCGCAGCGCAGCGCCTACGCGGCGATCGGCGCGATCCGCTTCGAGGGCATGCAGTATCGCAAGGACATCGGCCATCGCGCGATGGCGCGCAGGACATGATCGACATCGAGGCGGTACGCGACTGGCTGGCCAGCTTGCAGCAGCGGATGGTGGCGGGACTGGAAGCGGTCGACGGCGGGACCTTCGCGCGTGACCAGTGGCAGCGCCCAGAGGGCGGCGGCGGCATCGCGTGCGTGATCGAAGGCGGCAACGTGCTGGAGCGCGGCGGCGTCAACTTCTCGGACGTGCGCGGCGAGCGCCTTCCGCCGTCGGCGACCACGTCGCGCCCCGAACTGGCCGGACGTTCATGGCGCGCGCTCGGCGTGTCGCTGGTCCTTCATCCGCGCAATCCGTACGCCCCGACCGCGCACATGAACGTGCGCATATTCTTGGCGGAGAAACCCGGCGCCGATGCCGTCTGGTGGTTCGGCGGCGGGATGGACCTGACCCCCTACTACGGCTTCGAGGATGACGCGGTGCATTTCCATCGCTGCTGCCGCGACGCGCTCGACCCGTTCGGCACCGAGCTGTATCCGAAGTACAAGCGCGCCTGCGATGAATATTTCTTCCTCCGCCATCGCAACGAGCCCCGGGGCATCGGCGGCGTGTTCTTCGACGACTTGAGCGAGGGCGGCTTCGACCGCTGCCTGGCTATCACCCGCGCGGTGGGCGAAGGCTTCCTCGACGCCTACATGCCGATTCTCGCCCGCCGCAAGGATCACGACTACGGCGAGCGCGAGCGCGATTTCCAGTGCTATCGTCGCGGCCGTTACGTCGAGTTCAACCTGGTGTGGGATCGCGGAACCTTGTTCGGCTTGCAGAGCAACGGCCGCACCGAGGCGATCCTGATGTCGCTGCCGCCTCGCGTGGAATGGCGCTACGACTGGAAGCCCGCACCAGGAACCCCCGAAGCTCGGCTGTACAGCGACTTCCTGGTGCCGCGGAACTGGGCCGATGGCGGCTGACCCGGCCGACGATCCGCGTCCGCCGCGGAAGTCGGCGCTCAGGGACGCGCACCTGGTCGAGGAGCGCGTGGATTCCGAGCAGGTCTTCGCGGGCAAGCTCCTCGACGTGCGCCGCGACCACGTCCGCCTGCCCGATGGCCGCATCGCGACGCGCGAGTACATCGTGCATCCGGGCGCGGTGCTGATCGTGCCGATGACCGACGACGGACACGTGGTGATCGAGCGCCAGTTCCGCTATCCGCTGAACGCGGTGTTCACCGAATTTCCCGCGGGCAAGCGCGACCCCGGCGAGACGCCGCTCGCAACGGCGAGACGCGAGTTGCGTGAAGAGACCGGCTACACGGCCACGGCGTGGACCCATCTCGGGACCGTGCACATGGTGATCTCGTATTCGACGGAAGCGATCGAACTCTATCTCGCGCAAGGGCTCCAGCATGGCGCATCCGAGCTGGATCACGGCGAGTTCCTCGAAATCGAGACGCGTGCGCTCGACGACCTCGTCGCCGCGGCGGACCGCGGCGAGATCACCGACGTCAAGACCATCGCGGCTCTCCATTTCCTCGAACGCCTGCGACGTCCCGGCCCCCCAATCGCCTGGCGCATGGTCGTCACCGGCAGGGTGCAGGGCGTCGGCTTCCGTTACGCGATGAATGACGTTGCGCGCGCGGCGGGCGTCAGCGGCTGGGTTCGCAACTGCATGGACGGCAGCGTCGAAGTGCAACTGCAGGGCGCGCAGCCTGCGCTGGCGCGCCTGGTCCAGTGGGCGCGTCGCGGGCCTCCAGGTGCCCGGGTGACTGGCGTCGAAGTCTCGCGCGCGCCCTTCGATGTGACCCGCAACGACTTCGCGGTGCGGCCCAGCGACGACTAGCCGCGGCCCGCTTTTTGGGGCGATCCCCGCGTACGCGGGGGAGCCTCACGACCTCGGTCGGCGGCAGCGACAAAGAGGCGAAATCGCTCGTTTGAAGGAGGTGTTGATGGATATTATGCGTTTCTATGCATATTATAATGCGTAGTTGAATATATATGTCTTTAAACGCATAAACAATCGACCTTCGACTTGCCAAGTCATGCGTTCGGTGGCATTATATTTATAAATTACTATTATTTATGCCACCGAACGCATGAAAACAATCACCGATCTTGGTCTGAACCTGCGGTCGCTGCGCCGGGCTGCCGGACTCACGCAGACCGATCTAGCTGCGCGCGCAGGCCTGCGCCAAGAGGCGCTCTCGCGCTTCGAACACGGTCGCAGCCCCGATTTCTCGCTGGCCAAGTTGCTGCGCCTGGCCCAAGCGCTCGGCCGCGATCTGAAGTTCGCGCCCGCCGCCGACCGACCCACGCTCGATGACGTCCTCAAGGAACGGCAAAAGCCGGTCGAGTTGCCCGAAGCCCTACGATGAGCCTCAACGTTTTCGTGCGCGGCAAGCCGGTCGCGGTCCTCGACAGTCCGGACGGCTTCGCGCATGTACTGAGCTACCGGCCCGAAGCGACCCCGGAGGACTTCGTATCGCTGCTCATGCCGGTGCGCACCGAAAGCTGGCGATGGCCGACCCTCCATCCGTTCTTCCAGATCAGTCTTCCGGAAGGCTTCCTCCTGGCCGTCCTCAAGGAACAGATCGGACCGCACCTCGGCGCAAGCCCGCTCGACCTGCTCGGGGTCGTGGGGTCCAACATGGTGGGCCGCGTGCAACTCTCGGCCGGCGACGCAGTCGAGACCCGTGAAGTACCGTTCAAGTTGAAGCAGTTGCTCCATGGGGACAACTCGCCGCAGGTCTTCCTCGCCCTGGTGCGTGCGCACGCGGCCTCGGGTGTTTCCGGCGTCGTCCCGAAATTCCTGACGCCCGAGGCGCAGAGCCTGTTCCGCAAAGCCTCGCTGCGCACCGAGCGTTACATTGTCAAGGGAAGCTCGGACCGACTGCCTTTCATTGCGATGAACGAGCACCTGTGCATGGAAGTCGCGCGGCACACCGGCTGCCCGGTGCCGCGCACCGAGGTCTCCGATGACGGGCAGGCGCTCGTCGTCGAGCGGTTCGACACCGACCCGTCGACCAGCGAGCGGCTCGGATTCGAGGACATGTGCAGCCTGCTGGGGCTCTCGACCGACGAAAAGTACGACTCCACCTGGGAGCGCGTGGCACGCAAATCCAGCGAATTCGTGTCCGCCGGAAATCTCCGGCAAGCGCAGGAACAGCTCGCCATCACGCTATTGCTCAGCTACGCGTTGGGTAACGCCGATTGTCACACCAAGAATCTGGGGCTCGTCTACTCATCCGTGAACGATGTGCACCTCGCGCCCATCTACGACATGCTGTCGATCCGCGTCTACGACAGCTACGTAAGCAATCCGCCGGGCATGGCGATCGACGGACGGAAGACATGGACGCCGGGAAAAACGCTTTGGCGCGTTCTGCAGCAGCACATGGGCATCGAACCGGCACAGCAGCGTTCGCTTGTCGACAAGGTGGCCGAGGCCATGGTGGAGGTCATGCCCGACCTGATTCGCCGCACCAAAGAAACGCCCGGATTCGCGGTCGTCGGCGATCGCATGGTGCGCGAGTGGAACGTGGGCCTCGCGCGAATCCGGGAGCGCATCAGCGTTCCCGTGCCGGACTTCGAAGCGATGGCGAGGGACGCGGGCGTAACCTCGGCGAGCCCTCCCGCAAGCCACGTTCCCGAGCGGGTCGGGCAGTCGCCTTTGCTGGCATCGCCGCGCCGCCGGAAGCCCGCATCGGCCGCCTGACGCGGGGACGCTCGGCCATCATTGTCGACTCACTGTGATTTCTATGAGGATTGTTCACTCGGGCTGAATCGCGGAAGCTGATTCGTGCGAGCCGATCAACGTCAGCGGAGACAGCCGGATGAACATCCACAACAATGCCCGTACCACGCCGCCGAGATCGCCGCGCGCCGGCGCTCATCGAACCGCGTGGTTGCTGCGTCCGGCTGAATCGTGGGCGCGCTGCCATCCTTCAGGCGTCGTGCCCGACCACCGCCTGAAGGCGCGCACGAAAGCGCTCGCGTCGGCGTAGCCGAGCGTCGCCGCGATCTCGGCCAGTCTCATCGCGGTAGTCGACAGCAACCGCAGCGACACTTCGTGGCGGACCGCGTCGAGTTGTCGGTGGAACGTCGTGCCGTCGGACTGAAGCCGGCGATTCAGCGTCCGCTCGTGCATGCCGAGTTGCGTCGCTACGCCGTCTGCCGTGCATTTCCCTCCTCGTGCCATTGCGCTGTGCACCAGCCGGCGCACGTCACCGACGGGACCGTCGTCGTTGCGCAGATGCAGCGCATCGGCTTCCGCTACCAGGTGCTGGTGAAGCATCGAATCGGCGCTCGGAAGGCGGTGCTCCAGCCAGTGGCTCGGGAAGTCGATAGCGCTCTGGCCCGCGTCGAAACGAATGGGCGCGCGGAAGTGCCTTACCCACGGGGCCGGATCGCGCGGACGCCGCCGCGAGAGGAGTACCTCGGAAGGATTCCAATCGCGACCACACAGGCTGCGCATGATGTTGCAGCCGGCGGCGATCGAAACGTCGTAAATCGCCAACCGCGCCTGGTATGTGCCCTACTACCTCGATGTGGGAACCGGCGAGTCCGACGTCACCTGGCAGGCCGTGACCGGCATCGGGTACAAGTTCGGCTGGGGCGAAGCCTTCCTGGTCTACCGCTACCTCGACTACGACTTCGGCAAGCAGATCGACAGCCTGACCTTGAGCGGGCCGGCGATTGGGGTCAACTTCCGTTGGTAATGGCGCCGCGCACACTTCGCCTGCGAGGATGACAGCATGTCAATGAAACAACGACACCTGCGGGCGGGACGACTCGCCAGTCGGCTCATTCTTTCCTGATTGACGAGCTGAACGATCCGTTCGAGGGAGTCATCGCCGTGTCGAGCGCCCCGATGTACAAGGCGCTTGGCTTCCTGGGAAAGTAGCGGGTGCTGCTTCGATTTGTTTCGTGCGTCGCGCCCGATTTCCATGGTCGCTTGCGCGACGTCAATATTCATTCCGCGGACGATCGCGCACGCCCGGTGACGGGGTAGCGTTCCGTACATCTCGCGGGCAATCTCCCGACGCATCTCAACCACAGACCTTCGACAGCGCGCCGTAGAGCAGGAACGCGGCGTCGACTCTCGCGCAACCTTCGTCGGGGAGGCCAATCGCTCACGACCTATCGAACGAACTCAGGAATTCTGCGGCCGTGACGATCGCGCAACGCGCTCGGCCCGTGATGCTGAGCAAGTCCTTATCGCCGGTGACAAGGTAGTCCGCGTACCCCACGACGGCGAGTTGCAGGAAGGGCGCGTCGAACGGGTCCCGGCACGGCGTCGTCGTGGGTGGTTTGGCTGGCATCGTGACCGTCGTGCAATAGGGAAGATAGTCGGCCAGCAACTCCCGCTGATCTTCAGCCGTGAGCTTCAACTTTGGATAGGTCAGAGCCCGCATGAGTTCCTGGGTCGTTGCCGTCGACGCCAGCGGGTGGAAGCCTGTCTGCTGCCAGCCATGACGAAGTCGTGCTAGCCGCCCCCCGGGGAACAGCAGTGCTGAAAGCACGACATTGGTGTCCAGCACCGCCCGGGGCGCGGACCTCATTTCCTGGTCTTGCGGACCGGACGGCGCGCCCAGCCGACGGCATCGGCGACGTCCTGCTCCCGCAAGGCGAGCTCCGCCAGCTTGGCCCTCACGGCATCCGCGCGCTGGATTCGCACCGGGGTCAACACGATCTGGCCATCCTTCACCTGAACATCGAAATACTCCACAGGACCAACGGCATTGGTGATGGCCTTGGGCAGCGTCAGCTGGTTCTTGGCGGTGATCTTGGCGAGCACGGCAACTTCCTTATTTCGGAATGTACTGGATCCTTACTTTACCACATTGCCGATGCCCATTCAAGCGCCGCCGTTCTCGCCCGAGCCAGCTCTCCTGCGCAGTCGTTAGTGTCGCGAGTCGAGTCCGAACAGGTTCTTCCACGCCGCGTACGACGACGCCGCCCACAGCGGCAGCGCGATCGCGAAGCCGACCCCCATGGTGATCAACGCCAGGCCGAGCAGCGCGATCGACAGCGCGCCGTAGAGCAGGAACGCGGGGACGTTGCGGGTGAACGCCGCGATGCTTCCCGCGAACGCATCCTTCACGCTCGACTGCTCGAAAAACGCCAGCAAAGGCACCAGCGTGAGCGGCAGCGACACGGCCACACCGATGGTGTAGACCGCGAATATCGCCACCGGACCGAGCGTCGCCGGGTCATGACTCGCCAGCAGATTGACGTCGGCCAGGTGCCAGGCGACCAGCCATTCCGCGAGAAACACGACCAGGCTCGCGAGGATCACCGCGGCGATTGCGCTTACCGGCGCCGCGAAAGGCGCAACCAAGTGGGTGAAGCGCGGGCGATCATCGCGATCGGTGGCGAGGCTCGCGAACAGCAGGCTGCTGGCGAGCAGCGGCACGACGACATTCGCCGCCGGCCTTCCGATCACCGGGATCAGGCTGATCACCAGCTCGGCGACGATGATCGCAACGCTCAAGCCTGCGAACTCGAACGGCCGTCGCTTGAACAGGCGCAAGGCCTCGCTGTACCAGGCGAACGCCTGATTGGCGCCGACGCGGCGCGGTTCACGCACTGCCGCCGAATAGTCGGGATCGGGCATTCGTCAGCCGACCGCTTCGCCGAGATAGGCGGCGCGGACAGCTGGGTCACGAAGCAACGACTTCGCGTCGCCGGCCAGCGTGATCTCGCCGGATTCCATCACGTACCCGCGGTTCGCGATCTCCAGCGCGAGCTTGGCGTTCTGCTCGATCAGCAGGATAGTGACGCCTTCGCGCGAAACCGCCATCACCGTCTCGAACACCTTCTGCACCATCAGCGGCGCGAGGCCCATCGACGGCTCGTCGAGCAGCAGCAGCTTCGGCCGCGACATCAGTGACCTGCCCATCGCGAGCATCTGCTGCTCGCCTCCGGACAGCGTGCCCGCGGTCTGGCGCCGTCGCTCCCGCAGCCGGGGAAACAGCGTATATACGCGCTCCATGTCTGTGGCGACGCCGGCGCGATCGTTGCGTGTGTACGCGCCCATCAGCAGGTTCTCCTCGATGGTCAGCGCACCGAACACGCCACGCCCCTCGGGAACCATCGCCAGGCCACGGCGCACGAGTTCGAACGCCGGCCTGCCGGTCACGTCTTCGCCCGCGTAACGAACCGTACCGCTGCGGATCGGCTGCAGGCCGCAGATACCCTTGAGGGTGGTGGTCTTGCCGGCGCCATTGGCGCCGATCAGGCACACCAGCTCACCCGGGTCGACGTGAAGGTCGATGCCCTTGACCGCCTGGATACCGCCGTAGGCGACCGAGAGTCCCTCGATGGCAAGCAGCGGGGTGATGCTCAAGCACGGCCTCTTTGTCGCATCGTCGCGAATCGCGGCATTCAGGCACGGCCTCCTTGGTCCGTCGTTGCGAATCGCGGCATGGCGTGTCGGCCTCCCGGCTGAATGAGCCTGGCCGCCGATCCCCGGGCGCACGCGCGGTGGCGCTGATGCTGCCGTCCGCCTGGGGCCCCTCGCCGGTAGCTCATCAGCCGCCCGTGAGGTTCAACGTGACGTCACCGCCGAGGTAGGCGGCGATTACCGCCGGGTCCTTCTGCACGTCGGCCGCCGGTCCTTCGGCGATTTTCTTGCCGTAGTCGAGCACCAGCACGCGATCGCACAGGCTCATCACCAGCTTCATGTCGTGCTCGATCAGCAGGATGGTCGTGCCGTCGGCGCGAATTCGCCTGAGCAGCCTCGCGAGTTCGGCCGTTTCGGTGGCATTCATCCCGGCGGCGGGCTCGTCGAGCGCCAGCAGCTTCGGATCGGTGGCGAGCGCGCGCGCCACCTCGAGCCTGCGCTGGTCGCCGTAGGCCAGATGTCGTGCGAGATCGTTGGCCCGCCGCGACACACCCACGTAATCAATGAGCTCGAACGCACGCTTCTCGATCGCGCGCTCCTCCTCCCGCGTGCGCCGGTCGCGCAGCATCGCTCCGAACACGCCGGCGCGGGTCCGGACATGGCGGCCGATCATCACGTTCTCGAGCGCCGAGAGGTTCGCGAACAGGCGGATGTTCTGGAAGGTGCGGGCGATGCCGCGTGCCGCGACGTCGTTCGGTTTCAGGTTCCGCAGCGGCCGGCCGTCGAAGCCAAACGTCCCGCCATCAGGCTCGTAGATGCCAGTCAGCACGTTGAACAAGCTGGTCTTGCCGGCGCCGTTGGGGCCGATCAGCCCGTAGATCTCGCCGCGCCGGATCTCGAAGCTGACCTCGGAGAGCGCCTGCACGCCGCCGAAGCGCTTGCTGATGCCGTTCGCTTCGAGCAGCGGACCGGTGGTCGGATGCAAGACCGCCTGGGTCATTTTCGATCAGACATTGTTGCCGACGCGCGCGCTTTCCATCTCGCGCTTGCGCGTCGCCGAGGGCAGCATGCCGGCCGGGCGGAACAGCATCATCAGCACCAGCGCGAAGCCGAACAGCAGCATGCGGATGACTTCGGGCTCGACCAGCATCCGCCCGAACAGCGCCTTCTGGGCCGGCTCGACTGTATAGCGGAGGACCTCCGGCGCGAACGAAAGCAGCAACGCGCCGAGGATCACGCCCCAGATGTTGCCCATGCCGCCCAGCACGACCATCGACAGCACCATGATCGACTCGACCAGGATGAAGCTCTCCGGGCTGATGAAGCCCTGCATGGCCGAGAACAGGCCGCCGGCAATGCCGCCGAACGAAGCGCCCATCGCGAACGCGAGCAGCTTCATGTTGCGGGTGTTGATCCCCATCGCGCGCGCGGCCACTTCGTCCTCGCGGATCGCTTCCCAGGCGCGACCGATCCGCGAGTTCTGCAGCCGGAGGTTGATGACGATGACGACTACCAGTATCGCCAGCAGGAAGTAGTAGTACTTGATCGGGCCGGTCACGGCGAGCCCGGCCAGCGTATCGGTGTCCCTGAAATTCAGCGTGCCGATCCGGATCGGATCGATCAGCGTGACGCCCTGCGGGCCGTTGGTGATGTTGACCGGTTGCGACAGGTTGTTGAGGAAGATGC
>JBKKAZ010000003.1:0-4421 GCA_046714435.1 Casimicrobiaceae bacterium | reverse complement strand
GGCGCGCGCCGCGCGGATCGGGTTTTGAGATGACGGCGCCGCTCACCGCCCTCGAAGCGATGCTCCTGAACGACTGGCAGTCGGGACTGCCGCTGATTCGCGCGCCGTACGCCGCCATCGCGCAGAGCGTCGACGTCTCCGAGGGCGCGGTCGTCGCCGCGCTGGACAAGCTCATGGCGCAGGGCTAGGTGAGTCGGGTCGGCGCGGTGTTCCGCCCCGGGGCGATCGGCGTATCCACGCTCGCCGCGCTGGCCGTTCCCGACGACGACCTCGCGCGGGTTGCCGCATGCGTAGCGGCACGCCCGGAGGTCAACCACGCCTACGAGCGCGAGCATCGCTACAACCTGTGGTTTGTCGTGACCGCCGCGGACCAGACCGCGCTCGCCGCGACGCTGGCTGAGATCGGCGCGGCCGCCGGCCAGCCGCCGATTTCGCTGCCGCTGCTGGCGGACTACTGGATCGATCTCGCGTTCGGGCTGGGGGACGACCTCGCGCGTGATCGCGGCGCGGTGCGGCGGCCGGAGTCGCGCCGGCGTCCGCAACGACCGATTGCGCTGCACGAGGTGGACAGACGTCTGGTGAGCGCGCTCGAGGATGGCCTGCCGCTGTCGCCGCATCCGTACGCGGAATTGGCGGCGCGCGCGGGCACGAGTGAGGCGTACGTGCGCGTACGGCTCGCCGATTGGCTGAACCAGGGCGTGATCCGCCGCCTGGGCGTCGTCGTGCGCCATCGTGCGCTGGGCTACACAGCCAACGGGATGTGCGTCTGGAACGTACCCGATGCCGATGCCGACGCCGTCGGTGTGGCGCTGGCGCGCGAGAGCGGCGTAACGCTGTGCTATCGCCGTTACCGTGACCAGCCCAGCTGGCCGTACAACCTGTTCTGCATGGTCCACGGGCGCAACCGCGATGTCGTTGAAGCGCACATTGCGCGCCTGTCATCGCAACACGGACTCGATAACTTTCCTGGCGCGGTCCTGTTCTCGCGGCGCGCCTACAAGCAGCGGGGTGCGCACTACGGGCTCACCGCGCCGGCGGATGTCGCTGGAGCGATGGCATGAAGGCGAGCATTAACGCCACCGACCGGGCCATCGTCAACGCGCTGCAGCGAGGCTTTCCAGTAACCGAGCGGCCCTTCCGCGACGTAGCCGCCGGCCTCGGGCTCGGCGAGGAGGAACTGATCGAACGCGTGGACCGACTCCTCGCGGAGGGCACGCTGACCCGCTTCGGGCCGCTGTTCGACGCGGAGCGGCTAGGTGGTGCGTTCCTGCTCGCCGCGCTGGAAGTACCGGACGCGCAGTTCGATCGCGTGGTCGCCCGGATCAACGCGTTTCCGGAAGTCGCGCACAACTACGCGCGCGACCATCCGCTCAACGTCTGGTTCGTAATTGCGGTTGAAAATCCGCAGGCACTGCCGGACGTGGTCGCCCGCATCGAGCGCGCAACCGGCCTCGAGGTTCACGCGTTCCCGAAGGAGCGCGAGTACTTCGTCGAACTTCTGCTGGACGCCTGAGCATGCCGGTGCCCCTGTCCAAAGCAAACCTCGACCGGGCGCTGGTCCGCGCGCTGCAGGAGGGCCTGCCGCGCGTAGCGCGTCCCTACCATGCCGTCGCTGCGCGACTGGGCATCGATCCGGAGTTGGTCATCAGCCGCGTCCGCGCAATGCTCGAGTCTGGCGCGATCCGGCGCATCGCGGCAGTTCCGAATCACTACCGGCTGGGATGGGTCGCCAACGGCATGAGCGTGTGGGACGTGGACGCCGCCGAGGTCGACCGGCTTGGTAGCCAGGTCGGCGCGCAGGACTTCGTCTCGCATTGCTACCGGCGTCCGCGGCGGCTGCCGGCCTGGCCGTACAACCTGTTCGCGATGGTGCACGGTCGCGATCGGTCCGAAGTCGAGGCCAAGGTGGCGCGGATCGCCGCGATCCTGGGGCCGGCAGCGCGCGCGCGTGACATCCTCTACAGCACGCGCATCCTCAAGAAGACCGGATTGCGCTTCACCGCATGAGCGCCGAGATACTGCCCCTGAGCCGGATTGCGCGATGTTCCGAGTAACGCACTACTTGCAGGAAGTGCTTGCGCCGACGCCATTGCGCCCGCCGATGATGCCGCCCGGCCCGGTTGTGATCTGGAACCTGATCCGCCGCTGCAACCTGGCCTGCCAGCACTGCTACTCGATCTCGGCGAACATCGACTTCCCGGGCGAGCTCTCGACGCCGGACATCTTCCGGACCATGGACGACCTGAAGTCGTTCGGCGTACCGGTGCTGATCCTGTCCGGCGGGGAGCCGCTGCTGCATCCGGACATCTTCGCGATCTCGCGGCGCGCCAAGGCGATGGGCTTCTACGTAGGCCTGTCCACCAACGGGACGCTGATCGACGACGCGATGCTGCCGAAGGTCGCCGCGATCGGCTACGACTACGTCGGCATCAGCCTCGACGGCATCGAAGCAACCCACGACCGCTTCCGGCGCAAGCCGGGCGCGTACGCGGCGTCGCTCGCCGCAGTGCGCCGTTGTCGTGACGCGGGCCTCAAGGTCGGCATCCGCTTCACGCTGACGCAGGACAATGCGCACGACCTGCCGGCGCTGCTCGAGCTGATGGAGACCGAGGACATCGACAAGTTCTACCTGTCGCACCTGAATTACGGCGGGCGTGGCAACGTCAACCGCAAAACCGACGCGGTGTTCCGCACCACCCGCGACGCGATGGACCTGCTGCTCGGCGCCGCCTGGCGCGCACTCGAGGCGGGAAGCAAGCGCGAATACGTCACCGGCAACAACGACGCCGATGGCGTCTATCTGCTGCAATGGGTGCGGGAACGCTTCCCCGGGCGCGAGGTTCACCTGCGCGCGAAGCTCGCGCAATGGGGCGGCAACAGCTCCGGCGTCAATGTCGCGAACATCGACAACCTCGGTAACGTGCATCCGGACACGTTCTGGTGGGACTACACGCTCGGCAACGTCAAGACGCGGCCGTTTTCCGAGATCTGGCGCGACACCCGTGACCCGCTCATGGCCGGACTCAGGGCGGTGCCGCGCGCGGTCAAGGGCCGCTGCGCGCGCTGCGCGGCCTTCGACGTCTGCGGCGGCAACACGCGGGTGCGCGCCTGGCAGATCGCGAAGGACGCGTGGGCCGAGGACCCGGGCTGCTATCTCGACGACGACGAACTCGGCATCGAGGCGGGCGGTGAGCGGCTGGTCGTCAAGCCGTACATTCGCGTGCGCCGCGCCGATGCGGTCTCGCCGCCACCCCTTGGGGGCGCGCGGTCGTGAACGAGCGGACTTGCGCCGCGGGCGCGCGCTTTGGCGTGCTTGGGCGCTGGCGCTGCGCCATCGGCTGGGCGGTCTATCTCACCATCGCCGTGCTGGTCGTAGCCTTCGCTGGTGCGGCGGCGTCGCAGACCCTGTCCCCCGTGGCAGCTTCCGCTGCGCCCGACGCCGCAACTCTCTACACGACGCACTGCGCGTCGTGCCACGGCGCCGACCGGTTCGGTCTGATGGGCCCGGCACTGCTGCCCGAGAGCCTCGAACGCCTGCGCAAACCGGCTGTCGCCGAGACGATCGCCAAGGGCCGCGTGGCAACGCAGATGACGGCGTTCGCGCCGATGCTGTCGAATGTCGAGATCGACGCGCTGGTCGCCTACATCTACGCGCCGCCGGCGGCCAGGCCCGTCTGGGGCGAAGCGGAGATCGCGGCTTCGCGCATCGAGCATCGCGTGACCGGCACGCTGCCCTCCCGGCCCTCGTTCACCGCCGACCCGCTTAACCTGTTCGTCGTCGTCGAGACCGGCGACCACCACGTGTCGATCCTCGACGGTGACCGCTTCGAACGCATCGCGCGCTTCCCTTCGCGCTATGCGTTGCACGGCGGGCCCAAGTTCTCGCCCGACGGCCGGTTCGTCTACTTCGCCTCGCGCGACGGCTGGATCAGCAAGTACGACCTCTGGAACCTCGCGATGGTCGCGGAAGTGCGGGCGGGCCTCAACACACGCAACGCCGCGGTGTCCGGCGACGGCAGGTACGTGATGGTCGGCAACTACCTGCCGCATTCGATCGTCGTGCTGGATGCGGACCTGAAACTGGTCAAGCTGATGCCGGTGGTCGACCGCGAGGGCAAGCGGACTTCGCGCGTGTCGGCCGTCTACGACGCGGCGCCGCGCAAGAGCTTCGTGGTGGCGCTGAAGGACATTCCCGAGGTCTGGGAGGTGAGCTACGACCCGAAGGCGCCCGACATCCCGCTCGGCATGATCCACGACTTCCAGTACCGCGAGGGCACGTTCGTGCCGGGCTTCCTGAACGCGCGGCGCTCGTTCCTGCAGGAGACGCTGGACGATTTCTTCTTCACGCAGGACTACAGCGAGGTCATGGGCGCGTCGCGCGAGGCCGGCAAGGGGCAGGTCGTGCAACTCGACGTGCGGCG
>JBKKAZ010000002.1:0-12477 GCA_046714435.1 Casimicrobiaceae bacterium | reverse complement strand
AGAAACTCTCCCGTTTGCCATTGGTATTAGCGGGCATAATGGCCGCCTACCAAGGCAGGGAAATGAACAATCGCCGTAGACTGGTCATCGCGCTTGGAACCGGCGCGCTCTCGGCGCCGCTTGCCTGCTTCGCCCAACCACAACGCTCGAAAGTCGCTCGCATCGGTTTACTGGAGTCCAGTTCCGCAAACCTGCGGGAGGCCCTGATTGCGGGGCTGCGCGAGCTTGGGCTTGTGGAGGGTAAGAACATTGTTATCGAGTACCGCGGGGCAGAGGGTAAGTACGAGCGCCTTCCCGGCCTGGCGGCAGAACTGGTACAGATGAAAGTGGATGTCATCCTCGCTGGCGGCACGCCTGCCGTTCAGGCTGCCAAGCAAGCGACTGCCAGCATTCCGATTGTCATGGTAAGGGTTGGCGATCCAGTCGGCAGCGGATTCGTCGCGAGCCTTTCCCGGCCCGGAGGAAACATCACAGGTCTCTCCAACATCCTCGTAGAGGTCGCCAGCAAGTACGTGGAGCTCCTCCTCGCCGCGGTTCCCAAACTATCGCGTGTGACTGTGCTGGTGAATCCGACCAATCCGATCCATCCCGACTATTTCAAGCGCGTCCAGGCCACGGCAAAAACAAACAGCGTGACAATCTCACCGGCTCAAGCGAGCACCGCGAGCGAGATCGAGACCGCGTTCGCCGCGATGAAGCAGGAGCGCGCGGGCGCGCTGATTGTGCTGGGGGACCCGTTCTTCGCCTCGCAAGCGCCCCGGATCGCGGAGCTCGCCGCGCAGCACCGCCTGCCGACGATGTTCTGGACCCGGGGACTCGTGGAGTCTGGCGGATTGATGAGTTACGGACAGAACAACGCGGAACATTACTATCGGGCCGCAACCTACATTGACAAAATCCTGAAGGGTGCGAAGCCCGGCGATCTGCCTGTCGAGCAGCCGATGAAGTTCGAGCTCGTAATCAACTTGAAGACCGCGAAGGCGATCGGGCTGACGATTCCGCAGCAGTTGCTCTTGCAGGCGGACAAGGTGATCGAGTGATCTCGCGTGAATGGCCGCTTTCAGGAATGGGCTACGACCGCTTCGGGTCGAACTCGGTCGTTGAATGGAATGCATCGCGGATTGTTTGTCAGTTCCGATCCCGACCAGACAGTTTCATGCCATGACCGCTAAACAACGAGGTCGAGCTGATCCCTGAGTTGGCGTCCCACGGAATCACGTTGCTACAATCTTCCGTATGAACACTTCTTCGTCCCTTCCCCGCTGGTTCTCAGCGCCTCGCTGGTGGCGGTAATCCGCCAACCTTAGCCAAATCGACCGACCCGCAGCCCCAGCGGGCAGCAATGGAATTCGGAGGCATTCTAGGGGGCATTGGCCGAGTGGTCTGGATTTGATTCTTAATAGAATCAAATAGATGGTGCTCATATGCTGCTGATGATCGACAACTACGACAGCTTCACCTTCAACCTGGTCCAGTACCTGGGTGAGCTCGGCGCGGATGTTCACGTCTACCGCAACGACCAGCTCACGCTCGACCAGATCGAGGCCTGGGCCCCCGAGCGCATCGTGATTTCGCCCGGCCCCTGCACGCCGACCGAGGCGGGCATATGCGTGCCGCTGATCCGCCGCTTCGCAGGCTCGGTTCCGATCCTGGGCGTGTGCCTCGGCCACCAGGCGATCGGCCAGGCGTTCGGTGGCAGCATCGTCCGCGCGGCGCGCGTCATGCACGGCAAGGTCGACCAGGTGACGCACGACGGCCGCGGCGTGTTCGAGGGCATCGACTCGCCGGTCACGGTGACGCGCTATCACTCACTCGCGATCCAGGCGTCGAGCGTGCCCGACTGCCTCGAGGTCACGGCCCGCACCGACGACGGCGAGATCATGGGCGTCCGGCATCGAGAGCACGCCGTCGAGGGCGTACAGTTCCATCCCGAGGCGATCCTGACCCAGCACGGGCATGCGATGCTTCGCAACTTCCTCGCCGAGCGTCGCTAGGCGTTCGGCGCACGACGCAACGAGGGGACCCATGCAGCTCACGCTGTCGGATGCCGTGCAACGCACGGTCGAGCACCGCGAAATCTTCCACGACGAGATGCTGGCGGTCGTGCGCCGGATCATGAGCGGCGAAGTATCGCCGGTGATGATCGCGGCGCTGCTGGTTGGATTGCGCGTGAAGAAGGAGACGATCGGCGAGATCGCCGCGGCCGCGCAGGTGATGCGGGAGTTTGCGACCAAGGTCGTCGTCGCCGATCCCGACAAGCTGCTCGACATCGTCGGCACCGGAGGCGACGCATCGCACACTTTCAACATCTCGACGGCTGCGATGTTCGTCGCCGCCGGCGCGGGAGCGCGGGTCGCGAAGCACGGCAACCGGTCGGTGTCGTCCAAATCGGGCAGCGCCGACGTGCTGGAGGCGCTCGGCGCCAACATCATGCTCACGCCGGAGCAGGTGGCGAAGTGCATCGGCGAGACCGGCGTGGGCTTCATGTTCGCGCCCTCCCACCACGGCGCGATGAAGCACGCGGCGCCGGTGCGCAGGGAGCTTGGCATACGGACGATCTTCAACATCCTGGGACCGCTCACCAATCCCGCCGGTGCGGCCAACCAGCTGCTGGGCGTGTTCCATCAGGACCTGGTCGGCATCCAGGTGCGCGTGCTGCAGCGGCTGGGCAGCAAGCACGTGCTGGTGGTCTACGGCAAGGACGGCATGGACGAGGTGTCGCTGGGCGCCGCCACCATGGTCGGCGAACTCAAGGACGGCGAAGTGCGCGAGTACGAGGTCCATCCCGAGGATTTTGGCATGCGCATGATGAGCAACCGCGGCCTCAAGGTCGAGGACGCGCAAGCGTCGAAGGCAATGCTCACCGAGGCGCTCGACAACGTCGCGGGAACCCCGCGCGACATCGTGATCCTGAACGCCGGCGCCGCGCTGTATGCCGCCAACCTCTCCGGCTCGATCAAGGACGGCATCGAACGGGCACGCGAATCGGTCGCAAGCGGCGCCGCGAAGCGCAAGCTCGCCGAATTCGTCGCGCTGACCAACAAGCTTGCGCCGAAGGCCTGACGGCGGAGCCCCGGTTGAGCGACATCCTGCAGCAAATCCTCGCGAAAAAATCCGAGGAAGTGATCGCGGCGCAGGCCCGGCGCCCGATGGTGGAGGTCGATGCGGCAGCGCGCGCGCAACCCCGCGCCCGGGACTTCGAAGGGGCGCTCCGCGCCAGGATCGCCGCCGGCCGATCGGCTGTCATCGCCGAGATCAAGAAGGCGAGCCCAAGCAAGGGCGTGCTGCGCGAGGATTTCGACCCGGCGGCGATCGCAGCGAGCTACGAGCGCGCCGGCGCGGCCTGCCTGTCGGTGCTGACCGACCAGACGTTTTTCCAGGGCGGGCCGGATTATCTGGTCGCGGCGCGCGGGGCCTGCTCGCTGCCGGTGCTTCGAAAGGAGTTCATCATCGACGAGTACCAGGTCGCCGAGTCGCGCGCTTTGGGCGCGGACGCGATCCTGCTGATCGTCGCGGCGCTCGACGACGCGCGTCTCGAGGCGCTCGAAGCCGCCGCGCTCGACTACGGGATGGACGTGCTGGTCGAGGTGCACGACGCGCACGAACTCGAACGGGCGCTGCGGCTGCGCACCGCGCTGGTCGGAATCAACAACCGCAATCTCAAGGACTTCTCGGTGTCGCTGCAGACCACGATCGCGCTGCTGCCGCGGATCCCGCCGGAGCGGCTGGTCGTGACCGAGAGCGGCATCGTGGCGCAACGCGATGTTACGCAGATGCGCCGTCATCACGTCCACGCGTTTCTGGTCGGCGAGGCATTCATGCGCGCCCCGGATCCGGGCGTGGCGCTGTCGGCGCTGTTCGACTGACGCAGGTGTCGCGCGCATAATTTCCGCCCTGGGCGTCATCGGAGGGGAACGGTCATGCACGAACACGACGACAGCGACGATCTGGGCGTCAATCCGTCCCGGGCCCCGAGGCTCGCCGCGCTGATCGAGCTGCGCCTGTCGCGGCGCGATGTGCTGAAAGGCGCGATGGCCGGGCTGTTCGGCGCATCGGGTTGCGCCGCGCTTCCGGCCGGCCGGGCGAGCCCCCCGCTCGCCTTCGCGGAGATGCCCCGTTCGCTCGACGAGACGCACCACGTGCCGGCCGGCTATGCGCCGCAGGTGCTGGTGCGCTGGGGCGATCCCATCCGCGGCGGCGGACCGGCGTTCCGACCCGGCGCGCAGACGGCTGACGAGCAGGAAGTCCAGTTCGGCATGGACAACGACTTCGTCGCCTACCTCCCGCTGCCGCGCGGCTTGCGCTCGTCCACGCACGGGCTGCTGTGCGTCAACCACGAGCGCAACAGCCCGCAGCTCGCGTGGGCCGGCATGACCGCGGCCGATGCGGCCTCGAAGATGACGCGCGAGCAGGCGGCGGTCGAGATGGCCTCCCAGGGCCACACGGTGCTCGAGGTCCGCCGCGTCGCCGACCGCTGGACGCTCGTTCCCGACAGCCGCCTCAACCGGCGCGTCACCGCGCGCAGCACGGCGATGCGCGTGGCCGGTCCGGCCGCGGGGCACGAACGGATGCGCACCCAAGCCGACCCGTCAGGCACTACGATCATCGGCACGCTCAACAACTGCGCCGGCGGCGTCACGCCCTGGGGCACGGTACTGACCGCCGAGGAGAACTTCCACAGCTATTTCCTCGGCGACGCGGGCAAGGGCCGCGAGGCCGCCGCGTGGAAACGCTACGGCGTCAACGGTCGCGGCCGCTATGTCTGGGGCCGGTACTTCGATCGCTTTAACCTCGATCGCGAGCCGAACGAGCCGAACCGGTTCGGCTGGGTCGTGGAGATCGATCCCTACGATCCTCAGTCGATGCCTGTGAAGCGGACGACGCTGGGGCGTTGCAAGCACGAATGCGCGACCACCGCGGTCAGCCACGACGGCCGCGTTGCCGTCTATTCGGGCGACGACGAGCGCATGGAGTACGTCTACAAGTTCGTCACGCGCCGCGCGTTCGATCCACGCAACACCGCTGCAAATCGCGACCTGCTCGACGAAGGTACGCTGTACGTCGCGCGGTTCGAGGCGAGCGGCCGGATGCTCTGGCTGCCGCTGGTGCACGGCGAGGGACCGCTCACGGCGGCGAACGGGTTCGCGAGCCAGGCGGACGTCATGATCGAAGTGCGGCGCGCGGCGGACCTCCTCGGCGCGACGCCGATGGACCGCCCCGAGGACGTCGAGGCCCACCCGGACACCGGCCGCATCTATGTCGTCCTCACCTACAACGAGCGGCGCAAGCCGGACGAGAGGAACCCCGCCAACCCGCGCGGACCGAACGTCCACGGGCACATCGTCGAGATCGTTCCACCTCTGGTGAACGGGCGCCCGGACCACACGGCGGAGCAGTGCGACTGGGGCTTCTTCCTGCTCGGCGGCGATCCGAAACAACCGACGCATCAGGCGCAATACGGCGGCCCGGTGAGCGACATCGGCTGGCTTGCTGCGCCCGACAACGTCGCGTTCGACCCGCACGGTCGCATCTGGATCGCGACCGACGGCCAGGATGACATCGCGAGTTTTGCGGACGCGCTCTACGCCGCCGAAACCGACGGGCCCTCGCGCGGCGTGACGCGGTGTTTCCTCACCGCTCCGCGTGGTGCCGAGGTATGCGGCCCCACATTCACGCCGGACGGCACGACGATGTTCGTCGCAATCCAGCACCCGGCCGAGGAGCGCGATTCGACATTCGACCGGCCCTCGACGCGCTGGCCGGATTTCAAGTCCGGCATGCCGCCGCGCCCGTCGGTGCTCGCGATCACGCGCAGCGACGGTGGCGAGATCGGCAGTTAGCGCGGCTTCCGTTTGTTATCATCCGCCAGCGCGCCGCGCCACAGAGGCCGGCGCGTTTTTCACACCAACCGCCCCTTTCGCCATGATGCGCCTGCCAGGATGTCCGCGATCGAACTTCGAGGGGTGAGCAAGCACTGGACGACTACGCAGGGCGTGGTCCATGCGGTGAAGGACTTGAGCTTCGAGCTCGCGCCCGGAACGCTGAACGTGCTGCTCGGCCCGTCGGGCTGCGGCAAGTCGACGACGCTGCGACTGATCGCCGGGCTCGAGGCCTCGGATGCGGGATCGATTGCGATCGCCGGACGTGACGTCACCCGCCTGCCGCCTGCGCAACGCAGCATCTCAATGGTGTTTCAGTCGTACGCCCTGTTCCCGCACCTGTCGGTCGCCGAGAACATCGTGTTCGGGCTCCGCGTTCGCAAGCTGGACGCCGCCGAGCGCGACCGCAATCTCGCACGCGTGGCGGAGTTGCTCGGCCTCGAGACGCTGCTCGCGCGCAAGCCCGCGCAACTTTCCGGCGGGCAGCAGCAGCGCGTTGCGCTCGGCCGGGCGATCATCGCGGAAGCCCCCGTCTGCCTGATGGACGAGCCGCTGTCCAACCTCGACGCACAGCTCCGAGCCGAAATGCGCGGCGAAATCCGCGCGCTACAGCGCAAGCTAGGCATCACGATGGTGTACGTGACCCACGACCAGGTCGAAGCGATGTCAATGGCCGACCGCGTGATCCTGCTCAACCAGGGCCGCATCGAGCAGAACGCGCGTCCGATTGATCTCTACGAGACGCCGGCGAATACGTTCGTCGCGCGCTTCATCGGTACGCCGCCGATGAACCTGCTGCCGCTGGTCGCGCATCCCGACGGCGCAGCGATCGTTGGGACCGACGGGCCCGCGGTGCTGCCAGCGCAATGCACCGGCGGTATGCTGGGCGTACGGCCGGAGCACATGGCGCTCGGCCTCGACCGCGGCCACCGTGCGGTTGTCGAAAGCGTCGAGTACCTGGGCGGCGACTCGCTGATCGCCTGCCGTCTCGGTGACTCCAGGGTTGCGGTGCGAAACCCTGGGGCGGTCGGCGTGGGCCGCGACGATCCGGTCCGGCTCGCCTGGGACGACGGCGCGCAGCACTATTTCGAAGCGTCAGGCACACGCGCAAACGTGCCTGCGCACAGCGCGGCGACGATGGTCGGATGACGTCGCCGCAGTCGATGTTCACGTTCTGGCAGGAGGAAACCATGTTGCTGCAAAGGATCTGGCGTTCGGTCGCAACGATCGCGGTGGCGCTCGCAGGTGCGTCCGCATTCGCGCAGGCACCGATCGAAGTCTCGTTCTACTACCCGGTGGCGGTCGGCGGGCCGATCACCAAAATCGTCGACGGCTTCACGGCCGACTTTGAGAAGGAGAATCCCGGCATCAAGGTCAAGCCGATCTACTCCGGCAGCTACCAGGAGTCGATCGCCAAGGCACTGACCGCGTTCAAGAGCGGCGAGCCGCCGGTGATGTCGATCCTGCTGTCGACCGACATGTTCACGCTGGTCGACGAGGACGCGATTGTCCCGTTCGACGACATGCTGAAGACGCCCGAGGATCGCGCGTGGCTGAAGACCTTCTATCCGGCGTTCATGGAGAACAGCCAGACGGGCGGCAAGACCTGGGGCATCCCGTTCCAGCGCTCGACCATCGTGCTGTACTGGAACAAGGAAATGTTCAAGGAAGCGGGCCTCGACCCGAACCGGCCGCCAACGACGTGGAAGGAGCAGGCCGAGTTCGCGCAGAAGCTGACCAAGCGCGACGCCGCCGGCAACGTATCGCAATGGGGGCTGCAGATTCCGTCCTCGGGATTCCCGTACTGGCTGTTCCAGGCGCTCGCGATCCAGAACGGCGTCAACCTGATGAACCCGGCGGGCACCGTGACCTACTACGACCGTCCCGAAGTCATCGAGGCGCTGGGCTACTGGGTCGACCTGGCGCGCAAGCAAAAGGTGCATCCCGAGGGCATTGTCGAATGGGGCACGACGCCACGCGACTTCTTCGAGCGCAAGATGGCGATGATGTGGACCACCACCGGCAACCTCACCAACGTCAAGAACAACGCCAAGTTCGACTTCGGCGTCGCCATGCTGCCCGCGGGCAAGCAGCGCGGCAGCCCGACCGGCGGCGGCAACTTCTACGTTTTCAAGAAGTCGACGCCGGCCCAGCGCGAAGCCGCGATGAAGTTCATCAAGTGGGTGACTCAACCCTCGCGTGCCGCGCAGTGGGGTATTGACACCGGCTACGTCGCGGTGTCCCCGGCGGCCTTCGAGACGCCGGTGATGAAGCAATACGTGCAGGGATTCCCGGCGGCCGCGGTCGCGCGCGACCAGCTGCCGTTCGCGAAGGCCGAGCTTTCGACGCACGACAATCAGCGGGTGACGAAGGCGCTCAACGATGGTCTGCAGGCCGCGCTGACCGGCACCAAAACACCGGATCAGGCGATGAAGGACGCGCAGCGGGAGGCCGAGCGCCTGCTCCGTTCGTATAAGTAGCGCCCGCCACTGAAAGCTGCCGCGATGAGCGACCCCGTCATCCCCGCGGAGGCGGGGATCCAGCGTCTCTCGAGCATGCGAAAGTCACTGGGTTCCCGCCTTCGCGGGAACGACAAGTGTGGAGTGAACCCCGCGCAGGCGGGGATCCGGCGTCTTTCGTGCCGCGTGGGGGGATCGTGACTCGAGCCACGCAATGGGTGTACGGCTGGCTGCTGCTGCTGCCGGCACTGGCTTTGCTGGTGCTCTTCACCCACTATCCGGTGGTCGCCAACCTCTGGCACAGCTTCTACTCGACCCCCAGGGGCGCACGTAAGGCGGTGTTCATCGGGCTCGACAACTATCGGACGCTCGTCGACGACCCGATCTTCTGGCAAGTGCTCAGCAACAACCTGTGGTATGCCGCGGGCACGATCCCGCTGTCGATCGTGATCGCGCTCGCGATGGCGGTGTGGGTCAACGAACGCCTGCCCGGCCGCGGCTTCGTCCGGCTCGCCTATTTCACGCCGACCATCCTGCCGATGATCGCGGTCGCGAACATCTGGCTGTTCTTCTTCACGCCGGAATACGGGCTCCTCGAGCAGCTCACCAAGGCACTTGGTTTCGGCAGCCACAACTGGCTCGGCAGCAACGGGACCGCGCTCGCGGCGCTTATGGTCGTGACGGTGTGGAAGGAGGCCGGATTTTTCATGATCTTCTACCTCGCCGCACTCCAGTCGATGTCGCCGCACCTCGCCGAGGCGGCGGCGATCGAGGGCGCGTCCCGCTGGTACTTCTTCCGCAGGGTGACGCTGCCGCTGCTGATGCCGACCACGTTGTTCGTGCTGGTGAACGCGATCATCAACGCGTTCCGGCTGGTCGACCACATCGTGGTGATGACGCGCGGCGGGCCGGACAACGCGACCGCCCTGCTGCTGTACTACATCTTCGAGGTCGGGTTCCGCTTCTGGGACTCGGCCTACGCGGCGACACTTACGATGGTGCTGCTCGCGGTCCTGGGAAGCGCAGCGCTGGTGCAGTTCTTCGTGCTCGACCGCCGGGTGCACTACCAGTGAGCGCCGGCATAGCCATCGTGGAAGGCGGCTACCGGCGCGAGGGCTGGGCGAAGGCGCTGGAGACGCTTGCCGCTTGGCTGCTTGCCATACTGTGGCTGCTGCCGCTGCTGTTCGCGTTGTGGACCGCGTTCCACCCGTCCGAGTTCTCCACGCGCCTTGTGCTTGGCGCTCCGCTGACGCTGCAGAACTTCGCGAACGCCTGGGCGGCGGCGCCGTTTGCGCGCTATTTTCTCAACACCGTGCTGCTGGTGACCATGGTTCTCGCGGCCCAGCTGGTGCTGGTCACGCTGGCGGCCTACGCCTTCGCGCGCTTCGAGTTCCCGGGCCGCAACATCCTGTTCGCGCTGGTGCTGGTGCAGTTGATGGTGATGCCCGACGTGCTGCTGGTCGAGAACTACCGCACCATGACGCAGCTGGGGTTGAAGGACACGATCGTCGCGATCGGCCTGCCGTATTTCGCCAGCGCGTTCGGGATCTTCCTGCTGCGCCAGGCGTTCAAGACGGTGCCGAAGGAGCTTGACGAAGCCGCGCGCATCGAAGGCTGCTCGCCGCTGGTCATGCTGTGGAAGGTCTACGTGCCGCTGGCGCGGCCGACCTACCTCGCCTTCGCGCTGGTTTCGGTGTCCTATCATTGGAACAATTTCCTCTGGCCGTTGATCATCACCAACTCGGTGGAATCGCGGCCCGTCACCGTCGGCCTGCAGGTGTTCTCCGCAACCGACCAGGGCATCGACTGGTCGATCATCAACGCCGCCACGCTGCTCACCACCGCGCCGCTGTTGATCGCGTTCCTGCTGTTCCAGCGGCAATTCGTCCAATCGTTCATGCGCGCAGGTATCAAATGAAGATCATGAGCTGGAACGTCCAATGGTGTCGCGGCATCGACGGCCGCGTCGACCCCGCGCGCATCGTCGCCGAAGCGAAGCGCATCGCCGACTTCGACGTGCTGTGCCTGCAGGAGATCGCGGACAACTTTCCCCATCCGCGCCTCGCCGCCAATGACGCGCGCGACCAGTTCACGGAAATCGCCGGACTGCTGCCGGGATTCCAGGCGGTCCCGGCAGTCGCGGTGGACCAGCCAGCGGACGAGGGGGGACGGCGTCGTTTCGGCAACATGATCCTGTCGCGATTACCCGTGCGACAGGTCTACCGCTGGCTGCTGCCCCATCCGCACCAGCCCGGCAAGGCCGGCATGCCGCGAATCGCGGTCGAGGCCGTCATCGGCGCGCCCTTCGGCGACATTCGCGTGATCACCACGCATCTGGAGTGGTACTCGCTGGTGCAACGCGCGGCACAGGTCGAGGGCCTGCGGCGCATCTACGCGGACGGCTACGCCCACGCACAGGCGGCCGAGATCACGATGGAGGACGGCGGCCCGTTTCAGACCTTCCTGCGTCCCAAGGCGGCGCTGATCTGCGGCGACTTCAATCTCGAGCACGATAGCGATCTTCACGCGCGCATGGTGGCGCCGTTCGACGACGTGACGCCGGCGCTGGTCAATCCCTGGGACCGGCTCCATCCGGACCGCCCCTATCCGGCGACGTTTTGCATCCACAGCAAGATGGGAAACTACGGCGAGTTGCATTGCGATTTCTTTTTCGCAAGCCCCGAAACGGCGGCGCGAATCGCGGATTTCCGCGTCGATCAGGCGACGCAGGCGTCCGATCACCAGCCGATCGTGCTGACCTTGCGCTGAGTCGGCCGCGGGTCGGCGGTGTGAAGAGCAAGGTCAACCTGGCAATGAGTTACGGTCTCCCCGTCGTCGCCACTTCCCCGTCGGTCGAAGGCATGCATTTCGCCCCGGATCAGGATGTGCTGGTGGCCGACGACGCCGTGGGTTTCGTGGACGTGATAGCGAGGGCCCATAGTGACGAGGCGCTGTGGCGCAAGCTCGCTGCCAACGGCCGCGCCAACTAGGGGCGGCGAAACAGGAGGTCGAAGACGCGGTGGCCGAGCTTCAGGCCGCGCGTTTCGAATTTGGTTTGCGGCCGCCACGCCGGACGCGACGCGAAGCCATCGACGGTGTTCGCAAGCAGCGGCTCGGCGCCAAGCGTTGCGAGCATGTCCTGCGCATAGTCTTCCCAGTCCGTCGCGGCGTGCAGATAGCCGCCGGGTACCAGCCGCAACGCGAGTTCGTGCACGAACTCGCTTCGCAGGAGGCGCCGCTTGTGGTGGCGCTTTTTCGGCCAGGGATCTGGAAAATAGACGTGGATGCCGGCGAGCGAGCCTCGTGCGATCATCGCGTCGACGACCTCGACGGCGTCGTGACGGATGACGCGCAGGTTGCGAAGACCAAGCGCGGCGATCCGGTTCAACAGGCTGCCTACCCCCGGCCCGTGGACCTCGATCCCGATGAAGTCGACCGCCGGATGCGTCGCGGCGATGCTCGCCGTGGTCTCGCCCATGCCGCAACCGATTTCGAGTACCACCGGCGCCCGGCGCCCGAACAGCTTGGCGAAGTCGAACGGTGCGACGGCGAATGCGATGCCGCTCTGCGGATACAACTCGTCGAGCGCGCGCCGCTGGGCCGGCGACATGCGCCCTTGCCTGAGCACGTAGCTCCTTGTGGCGCGACGCGGACGCTCGCGCGGTGGATCCGGCGGCGCGGACTCGTCGCCGCTCATGCGAAGCCGATCAGCGGCGGACCCAGCCCGGATCGGCGAGCTTGCGCTCGATCGTCGCGGTCGCGCCGTCGCCGGCTGCCGTGTACTCGATGGTCAGCGTGCTGGTGTCCTTCCAGCGCACGCCGGCATCGGACCAGGCCGCGGACGGCCTCCACTCGGCTTCCCGCTGCACCGCGTCGCGCGAAACGCGCCAGACGACCAGCGCATTCTCGCAGCGCGTGGCGCAGAAATCCGCGGTCGCGATGCGCTGCCGGTCCGGGGCGACGACCGGGTCCGAGGGCAGTGGCGTCCGCCTTCCGGTCGCGCGCTGCAGCAGCAGGAAACCGATGTTGTCGTCCTGCGCGGTCCACAGCACCGTCGCGTTGAGTTCGGACGAGTAGTCCCAGAGCGCGTAGCTGGTTCCCCCCGCAAGCGTGTCGACGTCGGTCAGCGTGACGCTGCC
>JBKKAZ010000001.1:0-3373 GCA_046714435.1 Casimicrobiaceae bacterium | reverse complement strand
TCGAAGCCGTTCGGCGCTTCCTCGAGGCCGGTGTGCATCGATCCCATCAGCACGCGGTTTTTCAGCGTGGTGAAGCCGAGGTCAAGGGGGGCAAGGAGATAGGGGAATGCGGACACGGTGCAGCGTTCTTGTCGGGAAGACGGCTGAGCTTACCGCAAAGACGCTGGGTCCCCGCCTTCGCGGGGACGACGGGTCAGAGGCGAAAGCGAACCGACCCGCACCCCCAGCAAACGGATGCGCCGTTCTAGAGGTGCCCGCTTGAGGCACAGTCCGGCGGCGTGGCGGATGGCGGCCGCGTCCTGCGTCGCTTCCTCGATCGTGTGGTCACGTGTTACGGTGCGGAAGTCGTCGTAGCGGAGCTTGATGCCGATCGTGCGGCCCGCGTAGCCTGCGCGCCGTAGGTCGGCGCTCAGTTCCTCGCAAAGCGCCGTGAACACCCGCGACAGCTCGTCGCGATCGCGCTTCGCGTGCAGGTCGCGCTCGAAGGTCGTCTCGCGGCTCATGCTCTTGGGCTCGCTCTCGGTCTCGACCGGCGAATCGTCGCGACCGTTGGCGGCGTCAAGCAGCCACGCGCTGTAATGCGGCCCGAACTGCAGCGCGAGTTCCGCGCGATCGGCGTGCGCGAGTTCGCCGATGGTCGCGTAGCCCATCGCCTCGAGCTTGGCGGCCGCCTTCGGGCCGATGCCGTTGATGCGCCGCGCGGGCAGCGGCCAGATGCGAAGCGGCACGTCGGCTTCGCGGATGATCGTGAGGCCGTCGGGCTTGTCGAGCTCCGAGGCGATCTTCGCCAGCAGCTTGTTCGGCGCGACGGCGATCGAGCAGGAGAGGCCGGTCGCGTCGCGCACCGCATCCTTCAGCGCCCGGGCGACGTCGCGCGCCCGCCACCAGGGATCGTCGTCGGCGTCGGGATCGTGCTCGGGCAGCGTGACGCCGGTCAGGTCGATGTAGATCTCGTCGATGCCGCGGTCCTGGATGGTCGGTGCGATCACGCGCACGGCGTCCTTGAAACGGTGCGAGTACGCCCGGTAACGCTCGAAATCAGTCGGCAGCAGCACGGCGTCCGGCGCGAGCCGCGCCGCCTTCATCAGCCCCATCGCCGAACCGACGCCGAACGCCCGCGCCTCGTAGGTCGCGGTGGTGATGACGCCGCGGCCGGTGTAGTTCGCGAGCTTCGCGAACTTGCGCTTCACCTGGCCCGTCGCGGCGTCGATCGTTTCCACCGGCTGGTGGCGACTCCCGCCTCCGATGACCACCGGCAGGCCACGCAGTTCCGGATAGCGCAGGAGTTCGACCGACGCATAGAACGCGTCCATGTCGAGGTGCGCGATCAGGCGGGTCGTGCCGCTGCTCATGGCGAAAATGATTGTGTCATTCCGAGGGACTCGGAATCTGCTGTTCCCAATCGGTGTGACTCATTGAAAAGCAGATCCCACGCTTCGCTCTGGATGACACCCTTGGGGGGATCCCACGCTTCGCTCTGGATGACACACCTGTCAAGCCTGCGCCTGCTGCGCCTTGGCATCGAGCGCGGCCCAGCGCTCGAATTTCGCGGCTAGCAGGTGCTCGATCTCGGCCGCCCGTTCGCGATCCGCCTTGAGTTCCTCGGCGGGCCGTTGGTGATAGTCGGGCGCACACATCCGGTCGGTGAGCGCATGCGCCTCGGCTTCGAGCGTCTCGATCTGGACGGGCAAGACCTCGAGCTCACGCTGTTCCTTGAACGAGAGTTTGATTCGCGTGGAGCGGTCCGTGCGTTGCTCCAGGGCACGAGGCGCATCCTTGCGCGGCGGTTCCGGCTCGACCTTCGACGCGGGACGCTGTACCAGCCAGTCGCTGTAGCCGCCCGCGTACTCGCGCCAAACGCCATCGCCCTCGGCGACCAGTGTCTGCGTCACAACGTTGTCGAGGAACGCGCGGTCGTGGCTGACCAGCAGCAGCGTGCCTTTGTACGACTGCAAGGTCGCTTCGAGCAGTTCCAGCGATTCGATGTCGAGGTCGTTGGTGGGCTCGTCCAGCACCAGCAGGTTCGCGGGCCTGGCGAACAGCCGTGCGAGCAACAGCCGGTTGCGCTCGCCGCCGGAAAGTGTCGACACCGGCGATTGCGCGCGCTGCGGCGGGAACAGGAATTCGCCCAGGTACGACAGCACATGCCGCTTCTGGCCACCGATCTCGACCCACTCCGCGCCAGGGCTGATCGTGTCGATGAGCGTGCGCGACTCGTCGAGCTGCTCGCGGAGCTGGTCGAAGTACGCGACTTCGAGGTTGGTGCCGCGGCGCACCCGGCCTTCATCGGGCGCGAGCTCGCCCAGGATCAGCTTCAGCAGAGTGGTTTTCCCGGCGCCGTTGGGGCCGATCAGACCGAGGCGATCGCCCCGCATCACCTGCGTGGTGAGGTCGCGCACCACCGGCCGGCCGTCGAAGCGCTTGGTGACATGGGTGAGTTCGGCCACCAGCTTTCCGGAACGCTCGCCAGCATCGAGCGCGAGCTTCACGTTGCCTAGACGATCGCGGCGTGCCACGCGTTCGCCACGCAGCGCCTCCAGCCGGCGCACGCGGCCTTCGTTGCGCGTGCGGCGCGCCTCGATGCCCTTGCGGATCCACGCTTCCTCCTGTTGCCAGAACTTGTCGAATTTGCGACTCGCGAGTTCCTCCGCCGCGAGCTGATCCGACCTGCGCGCCTGATATGCGGCAAAATTGCCGGGGTACGAACGCAGCAGGCCGCGATCCAGTTCGACGATGCGGGTCGCGACCCGATCGAGGAATGCCCGGTCGTGGGTGATGACAATGGCGGCGGGTGCCTTGCGCACGAACTCCTCGAGCTGCGCGATCGCATCGATGTCGAGATGATTGGTGGGTTCGTCGAGCAGCAGCAAGTCGGAGCCCAGCGCGAGGGCCAGCGCCAACGCGGCGCGCTTGCGTTCGCCACCGGAACAATTCTCGGGTACGGCCGCTTCATCCAGACCGAAGCGGTGCAGGAACTCGACCAGCCGCGCTTCGACGCGCCATCGTTCGCGCTCGTCGGCGAAACGTCCACCCGGTTGCATGAGTCCGCCCCGCAGCGCGAGGCTCTCGCGCAACGTCGACGCCGTCGGAAGTGAGGGTTCCTGCTCGACCATTGCGATCCGCAGGCCATCGCGCCGCTTGACTTCGCCGTCATCAAGATCACGCCCGCCCGCGATCACGGCCAGTAGTGATGACTTGCCCGTTCCATTGCGGCCGATCAGCCCGATGCGTTCGCCCTCGCCGACGGTGAGGTTGGCGCGATCGAGCAGCGGTTGGAGGCCGAATGCGAGCTCGGCGTCTTGCAGGGTGACGAGGGACACCCGGGAAGGATAGCCGGCCACGCCGGGCGGCACGGGCAACCCGCCGCAGGATC